>PLAX01000131.1 GCA_003135255.1 Candidatus Dormiibacterota bacterium
CCCGAGCCGGCACGGCACGCCCCCTCCAAGGTCTGGGAGGGGCGGCTGGGAACCCGCACCGCCCGGGGGGTGGAGGAGTACACGAGCAGCCTCGGATTCGACCTCCGGCTCCACGCCGAGGACATCGAGGGGTCGATCGCCCACGCCCGGATGCTCCGCGAGGTCGGCCTCATCGGGGCCGGTGACCTCCGCGCCATCCTCTCCGGCCTGCGCGCCGTCGGTCGCGAGCTGGAGCGGGGCGACTTCGCCGTCGACCCGGCCGACGAGGACATCCACGCCGCCGTGGAGCGTCGCCTCCACGAGCTGATCGGACCGGCCGCCGGACGGCTGCACACCGGTCGCAGCCGCAACGACCAGGTGGCCACCGACCTGCGCCTCTGGTGCCGGCGCCGCACCGTCGACCTGATGCTCGGCTGCACCGTGCTGCAGCAGGCGCTGCTCGGACGCGCGGTCGAGCACCGGGCCACCCCGCTCCCCGGCTACACCCACACTCAGCGGGCACAGGTCGTCTCGCTCGCCCACCACCTGCTGGCGTACGTCGAGATGCTCCAGCGCGATGCGGAGCGGCTGGGCGACGGCTATCGCCGCTGCGACGTGCTGCCGCTCGGCAGCGGGGCGCTGGCCGGCACCACGCTACCCATCGACCGCGCCAGCACCCAGCGGGCGCTCGGCTTCGCGGCGCTCAGCGCCAACAGCCTGGATGCCGTCTCCGACCGCGACTTCGCCGTGGAGCTGGTCTCGACCTGCGCGCTGCTGATGGTCCATCTCTCCCGGCTGGCCGAGGAGATCGTCCTCTGGACCACCGCGGAGTTCGGTTTCGCCGAACTGCCCGACACCCACGCCACCGGTTCCTCGCTGATGCCGCAGAAGAAGAATCCCGACGTCCTCGAGCTGGCCCGGGGCCGGGTGGGCCGGGTGACCGGCGATCTGGTCGCGTTGCTGACCGTGCTCAAGGGGCTGCCGCTTGCCTACAACCGGGACCTCCAGGAGGACAAGGAGCCGCTCTTCGACGCCGTGGACACGAGCCTGGCGACCCTCGGCATCCTCGCCGACGTGGTCCGCCGGCTCCGCTTCGACGTGGACGCAATGCGCCGCGCGGCGTCCGATCCGATGCTGCTCGCCACCGACGTCGCCGAGCACCTGGTGGCGCGCGGCATGCCCTTCCGCGAGGCCCACGCGCTGGTGGGCGCCGCGGTGCGCCGCTGCGTCGCCGAGCGGAGGACGCTCGCCGACATGAGCGTCGAGGAGTGGCGGGAGCTCTCCGATCGCTTCGACGAGGACGTCGTGGCGCTCTTCGACGTCGACGCCGCCCTGCGTCGCCGCGAGCTGCCCGGCGGCCCCGGCCCGCGGACGGTCGCCCGCGCCCTGACCCGGGCCGCGACGGCTGTCGCCCGCACGCGCAAGCTGGCCGGCACGCTGGCCGGCTGAACCGCACCGAAGGCGTCGCTTCAGTCTGATCGATCGCTCTCCCCTGGCCCCCGCGTCCTGGGGTCCGCGCTCCCCGGAGGGTACCGCCTCAGGAAACTACCCGGTAGCGCGCAGGCAGCGATGGGGGGCACTCGCCGAAGGGGCGCGCAGTGGTGGAGCCCAGGGGCGCCTTCAGGGCTGCGTTCATGCCCACCTCGTGGAAGGCGAGCGACGGGTCCCACCCTTCGACCCCGTTAAGGACTTCGATGTCCTAAACCCCCATGAGACATGCACACCCCTCCTCCTCTCGCGGGTGGGGCGGACCTCCCCCCACCTGAACCCCGATCGGCCCATCCTCTGACTCCCCGGCGGTCAGCGCCTCCCCCCGCTTCCCATCGGGCCATCGCCGCTGCCCTCCGTCCCCGGTACCCTGAGCCGATGACGCTGCCGATCCTCGTCGTTGGAGACGTTCAGGGAGACCATGAGCGCCTCGCCGGGGCGCTGGCTGCCTTCCCCGAGGACGAGGTGGAGACCGTCTTCCTCGGCGACTTCTTCACCGGTGGCCGGCCGGGGGACGCCGGCGGCCACCGGGCGGCCCGGATCGCCATGGAGCGGCGCCACAGCCGCGCCATCCTGGGCAACCACGACCTGCTGGTGATGGCGCTGATCGAGGAGCGGCGTGTGGGTGGGGCGCGGCTGCGGGCGCACGACGGCGAGCTACTGGAGTCCGTCTGGCGGCGGCGGCGGGGCGACCCCGCCGACCTCAAGGCGCTCGCCGGCGACGTGGAGATGGAGGCTTGGCTCCGCCGGCTGCCGGTCATGCTGCTGCTCGACGACGGCACCCTGGTCCAGCACACCGACGATGACGACTACTCCGCGCTGGGAGAGAGCGTCGAGGCGGTGAACCGGGCTGCGACCGGCCTATTGAGCCAGGAACCTGGAGGGGTGGTCCTGCTCCTCCGCCACCTGATCGGGCGCCGAGCCTTCGAGGACCGGGCGCGCCTCGACGCGCACCTGCGCCGCTTCGGTGCCCGGCGCGTGGTCCACGGCCACACCCCGCACTGGAAGGCGGGCCCGGACGTGCGCCAGGGAGGGCGGGTGATCGGCTTCGACGGGCGATTCTCCCGCCACTGGGGACGCAATCCCGGGGAGGATGCGGGCCCGGTGGGGGCCACNNCGGCGCATTGAGGGTAGGGCATCCGGCTGACCGCTCAGCGGCCGCGAGGCCACCCGAGGGTCAGCCGCCCAGCGCGATACCCGCGTACACCTCGCGCAGGCGGCCGGTGCGGAGGTCAAAGACGAACCCCCGCACGTCGTCCCGGTAGGGCAGGTAGGGGCTGAGCCGGATGCGGTTCACCGACTGGCGGACGTCGGCGTCGAGGTCGGAGAACGCCTCGAGGGCAAAGGGCGGTCGGACGCCGGTCTCCAGCTCGATCTGTGCCTTCAGATCGTCGTCGCGGAAGGTCAGCATCCCGCATCCGGTGTGGTGGACCAGCATCACCTCGCGCGTGCCGAGGAGGCGCTGGGAGACGACCAGCGAGCGGATGACGTCATCGGTGGCGACGCCGCCCGCGTTGCGGATGACGTGGGCGTCTCCGGTGTGCAGCCCGAGGATCGCGGGGAGGTCGATCCGTCCGTCCATGCAGCCGACCACGGCGAGGCGCCGGGCGGGGATCTGGTCGAGAGAGCCGGCGCGCCCGTCATAGCGGGACGCGAACATCAGGTTCTCATCCTGGATGTCGTCGATCACGGACATGGCCACCTCCTGAAACGGCGGACACCGCCGTGCGCCTGCGGTCGCTTGCCGCGGCCAGGTTGGCACATCTCCCGCCGCGCCGCTGCCGCCGCCCGGCCCCGGACTTCAGACCACGTCCACCTCGGCGCGGGCGATACCGGCCGGCCGGAGGTCCGGCGCCGCCCCGGGGGGGCGGTGCCGGGGGAGAGCGCGGGAGCACACGGCCGCCGCCAGCAGGCACACGGTGGCGCCCCCGAGGAAGGGGAGGGGCTCGGCGATCCCGTAGAGGGCACCGAGCACGCCGGCTCCGAAGGCACCTCCGCCGGCCTCGAAGAGGCCACCGACGCCCATCGCCCGGCCTCGCAGTGAGGCCGTCGTCGACTCGCTGATGACGGCGAAGAGGGATGGCTCGACGAGCATGACGGCGAGCGACTCGACCGTGCCGACGGCGAGGATCGGGAAGATGCTGCGGAGCCATGGGTAGGTGAAGGCGCACGCCGCCACCACGCAGAGCGCCGCGGGCACCAGCAGCCGCCGGTCGGCGCGGTCGCTCAGCCGGCCGCCCGGGCCGGTGAGGAGGAGGATGGGCACGGCGAAGAAGGAGATGGAGAGCCCGATGACCAGGCTGTCGTAGCCGCGCGCATTCAGGTACTGCGGCCAGACGACGTCGTACATGGCGAACATCGTTCCTGCGGCCGCCAGGGCCACGCTCGGGACGAGCAGCGCGGGGCGGAGCCACCACCACCGCGATGCCGCAGAGGGCGCCGGTGCGGGTGAGGACGCTTCGATGCCAGCGCCGCGGGTCTCGGGCATCCGGATGATGGCCCCGAGGCCGAGGAGGACGGCGATACCCGAGGCCGCGAAGATCCCCGAGTACTCCCAGAGGGCGATGGCCCCGCCGATCGCGGGCCCGAGGAGCAGCCCCACCATCTCGCAGCCCTGGAGCTGGGCGTAGCGGTGGCCCCGCTCCCCGGGTGGGGTGAGGTCGGCGAGCGCTGCGCGCAGGGCCGGGACGTAGGCGCCGCCGCTCGCTCCCTGCCCGACCCGCAACAGGGCCAACAGCCAGAGCGGCCCCAGGTTGAGGAAGAGCCCGCCGGAGAGGGCCGCGTAGAGCAGCCGGCTGCCGATCAGCACCGGCTTGCGCCCGATGCGGTCGACGAGATGCCCCGTCGGGAGCTGTACCAGCGTGCTGGCCACCAGCGGCCCGGCGACGAAGAGGGCGATGTCGGCGGAGGTGCCGCCATGGGAGCGGACGTAGAGGGGCACGACCGGGAAGAGGGCGGCGATGCCGGTGAACATCACCAGCTGGCCGAGCAGCAGCCGGTGGGCGGGTTCGAGGCGGCGCGTCAGGAGCGCCCGGAGGATTTCGAGCACAGCCGGGCAATGATGGCATCGGCGCGCCGGGTCGCCCGGCGGCTCCTGGAGCTACGCCTCCTCTCCGGCGTCAAACGCGGTGCCGTGAAGGTGTGGCATCCCCTCCTCGATTGCAAAGCGCGTCTCGCACATCGGGCACTCCACGAAGGGCGCCAGCTCGTCATCGAGGGGCGGCAGCATCTGGATGCCGCACTGGGGGCAGACCAGCACTTGGGGCTCGACGTCCTCATCGCGCTGCATCAGATCGGCCGCCTGGATCAGGTCGACGGCCACCGACTGGCACTCGGCGCAGACGAAGGTGGCGAGGCTGTCGTCCTGCTCCAGGTAGCGCGCTCGCGAGTCCACGTAGACCGGGGCGTTGAGCGCCTCGAAACGGCCCCCGGTGCAGCCGCTCGGACAGCGGAGATCGCGGCGGCGCATCTCAGCGCGGCCGGAGCAGCTGGGCGAGCCGGGCCACGGGCGGCTCCTGGCCGGCGGTGACGTAGGCGGTGACGACGACCGACAGCACCATCACTGTGAGCGCCCGCATCCACGAGGTGGTGTCGCGGCCCCCGACCAGGGCGGCGACCGCAGCCCCCTCGATGGCCGCACCGATGGCCCCGGCGAGGTCCCGTGGAGCCACCAGCGAGTAGGCGGGCAGACGCCCCAGGGCCCCTCGCACCTCGGCCTCGATACCCGAGGCGAACCGCGTCCGCAGCTCCTGGCACCGGGCCTGGAGCGCCGGATGGGAGAGGCTCAGCATCGAGACGTCGAGCAGTGCTCGCCACAGCTCGGGGTGGTGCGCGCACCGGTCGGCGGCGGCGTCCAGCGCCGCCACCAGCCGCTCCAGGGGGTCGTCGATGCCCTNNGCGGCCCAGCACGGTGGCTGCCGCCCGGACGATCTCGGCGCGCCGCCGCCGGCTGATCGCCGCGCGACCGCCCGCGCCACCCGGCGCCGGGTCCGTCACCGCAAGGGGCATGAGCGATCTTACCTTCTCATTGATTGGGTGCCCGACCAGCATGCTATCACCGGGAAGCGCGATCCGCCGCCGGCGCCCGGCGGCGCTCAGCCTTCGAGGACGGACTTCGGGTGGAAGGCGAGACCGAACCCACCCGGTCCGGCATGGCAGCCGAGCACCGCGCCCACCTCCACGATGGTGGGCGGCTCACCGGTGACAGCTGCGACCTGAGCGGCGACGGCGTCGGCGTGCTGGGGGCTGGCGGCGTGGCAGATAGCGGCCTTCGTGGGGCCCCACTCGGGGACCATGGATGCCATCTCCTGCACCAGGCGCTTCAGCGCCCGCGGGTAGGTGCGCACCCGTTCGATCACGTCGATCTTCCCGTCGTGGACGCTGAGGATGGGCTTGATGTCGAGGACGGTGCCGAGGACGGCCTGGGCGCCGCCCATGCGCCCACCGCGATGGATGTACTCGAGGGTCTCCACGGTGAAGACGAGCTGCTGCGTGGCCACCAGCCGGCCCAGGGCGGCGACGATGTCGTCCGCCTCGCCGCCCCGATCTCGGACGGCGATGGCCGCCTCGACCGCATTGGTGTGGCCGGCCCCGACCGACCGGGTGTCGACCACTCGGATGTCGAGATCGGGGAGGGAGCCGCGCGCCTGCAGCGCCGAGCCGACCGTTCCGCTCAGGTCGCCCGAGATGGTGGTGCAGATGATGGTGCCGCCATCGGCTCCCAGCCGGGAGAAGACCGCGGCGAAGTCGCCGGGGGGCGGTTGGGACGTCCGGGGGTGAGGCCCGCCGGCGCGCATGCGCTGGTAGAACTCGGCGGTGGACATCTCGACCTGGTCGAGGAACTCCTCCTCCCCGAAGAAGACCCGCAGCGGCACCACCGTGACCCCGTGGGCGGCGGCGTAGGCNNCGCGCCATTCGGGTCACGTGCTGATCACGTCTGCACCGCCGAGGCCGGATGGTAGAAGAGGCCGAAGGCGCCCGGCCCGACGTGGCAGCCGAGCACGGCGCCGACCTCGACGATCTGGGGGGGCTCCCCGGTGACGGCCGCCACCTTGACGGCGAGCGCCTCGGCGCCCTCGCGGTTGTCGGCGTGGGCCAAGGTGGCCACGGTCCGGCCCCATACCCGGACGTCGGACGCCAGCTCCTGGACGACGCGAT
>PLAX01000020.1:0-4957 GCA_003135255.1 Candidatus Dormiibacterota bacterium
CGACCTCCTGGCGCTGCGCGACGCCTCCCTGCCGCCGCTCGTGCACGTCCATCCCGACGAGACGGTGCGGCAGGCCATCGACGCCATGCGCGAGTACGGGGTGAGCCAGGTGCCCGTCATCAAGCACGAGCTTCCCGTGGTCCTGGCGGAGGTCGTCGGTGCGGTCACCGAGCAGCAGACCATGGACCGGGCCTTCGCCGACGCATCCATCCTCGACCGTCCCGTCAGCGAGGTGATGGGTGACCCGCTGCCCACGGTCGGTGCCGGGGAGCCTCTGGACGTCGCGGTCAGCCGCCTGCGGCTGGGGTCGGCGATGCTGGTGCTCGACCGGGGCCATCCCATCGGGGTGGTGACCCGCGTCGACGTGCTCACCGCGCTGGCCGCGCCCCCTCGCTGAGGCGCCCGTGACCGACGCACTGGACCTGGGCCGGCTCGGTTTCGAGACCCGCGCCATCCACGGGGGTGGCGGGCCCGATCCACAGACGGGGGCGGTGACCACGCCGATCCACCTCTCCTCCACCTTCAAGCAGGACGCGGTCGGAGAGCACCGAGGCTTCGAGTACGCGCGCACGGGCAACCCGACCCGGGCCAGTCTGGAAACGAACCTCGCCCTGCTCGAGGGCGCTGCCCACGGCTTCGCCTTCGCCAGCGGGTCGGCGGCCGAGGACGCCGTGCTGCGGCTGCTCGGGCCGGGTGACCACCTCGTCCTCCCCACCGACGCGTACGGCGGCACCCATCGACTGGCCACCCGGGTCCACCAGCCCGCCGGTCTCGCCGTCGACACGTCCGACCTCGGGAGCGCCACCGACCTCCAGGAGGCGCTGACACCGGCCACGCGGATGGTCTGGGTCGAGACACCGACCAATCCGCTGCTCCGCGTCATCGACATCACGGCGATCGCCGAGGCGACCCATCGAGCCGGTGCCCTGCTCGTGGTCGACAACACCTTCGCCTCGCCGTGGCTGCAGCAGCCGCTTCGCTTCGGCGCCGACATCGTCGTCCATTCGACGACCAAGTACCTGGGCGGGCACTCGGACGTGGTGGGCGGCTTTGCCGCGACCAACGACAGCGGCCTCGCCGCGCGGCTGGCGTTTCTGCAGAACGCCGTCGGGGCCGTGCCCGGGCCGCTGGATTGCTACCTGGTCCAGCGCGGTCTCAAGACGCTGGCGCTCCGGATGGAGCGCCATTGCACGAGTGCCCTGGCGGTCGTGGACCTGCTGCGCGCCCACCAAGCGGTGCGCACCGTGCTGCACCCCTCGCTGCCCGGGCACTCCGGTCACGAGGTGGCCCAGCGTCAGATGCGGGGGTACGGAGGGATCGTGAGCTTCACCCTGAGAGGCGGGGAGGCCGCCGCCCTGGAGGTGTGCCGGAGGACGCGGCTCTTCACCCTCGCCGAGTCGCTCGGCGCCGTCGAGAGCCTGATCGAGCACCCGGCCCGGATGACCCACGCAAGCGTGGCCGGATCGACCAATGAGGTCCCGTCCGACCTGGTCCGCCTGAGCGTTGGGCTGGAGACACTCGACGACCTGCTCTGGGACCTGACCCAGGCCCTCGACGGGCTGGCCTGACCGGCAGGAACGTCAGAGCCCGGCCTTCTCCAGTGCCTGGTCCAGGTCCCAGAGCAGGTCGTCGAGGTCCTCGGTACCGATCGAAAGCCGGATCTGCTCCGGCTTCACCCCCGCCAGGAGCAGCTCGGGCTCAGTCAGCTGGGCGTGGGTGACGGTGGCCGGATGCACCACCAGCGACTTGGAGTCACCCACGTTGGCCAGGAAGGAGAAGATGGTCAGAGCTTCGATGAACCGCCGCGCCCGCTCCAGCCCGCCCCTGATGCCGAAGGTGAGGATCGCGCCCGCCCCTCGGGGCAGGTACCTCTGCGCCAGTGCGTGGTGCGGGCTGCTCTCCAGGCCGGGGTAGCTGACCCAGTCCACCCCCGGGTGCGCCTCCAGGTGCTCGGCTATCCGCTGCGCGCTTGCCACCTGACGCCGCATCCGCAGAGAGAGCGTCTCCAACCCCTGGATGAAGAGGAATGCGTTGAAGGGGCTCATCGCCGCCCCCAGGTCGCGGAGGTAGTGGAGCCTGACCTTGATGATGTAGGCGATGTTCCCCGCCTCGGGCACGTCCCGCCACTTGTCCCAATGGACGAAGCCGCCGTAGGAAGGGTCGGGGGTGGTGAAGTCGGGGAACTTGCCGTTGGCCCAGTTGAAGTTGCCACCGTCCACGATCAGGCCCCCGATGCTGGTCCCGTGACCCCCGATGAACTTGGTCGCGGAGTGGACGACCACGTTGGCACCGTGCTCGAACGGGCGGAAGAGGTAGGGGGTGGCGAAGGTGTTGTCGACGATCAACGGCAGCCCGGCGCCGGCGGCCACCTCGGCGATGGCGTCGAAGTCGAGGAGGTTGATGTCCGGGTTGCCGATCGTCTCCACGAAGATGGCCCGGGTGCGGTCGTTGATGGCCCGGCGGAACGCGTCGAGGTCGGAGCCGTCGACCAGGTGGGTCTTGACGCCGTGCTTGGGCAGGGTGTTCTGAAAGAGGTTGAAGGTGCCCCCGTACAGCGTGCGCGCGGCGACGACCTCGTCGCCGGCATGGGTGATGTTGAGGATCGAGTAGGCGGTCGCCGCCGAGCCCGAGGCCACCGCGAGAGCTCCGCTGCCCCCCTCCAACGCGGCGATCCGGTTCTCCAAGACCTCACAAGTCGGGTTGGTGATCCGCGTGTAGTCGAAGCCCATCTCCTCGACGGCGCTGATCGCCCTGGCCTGCTCGAAACTCTCGAAGACGAACGAGGTGGTCTGGTAGATCGGCACCGCTCGGGCCCGGACTGCCTTGTCCGGCGTGTGGCCGGCGTGCAGCTGGAGAGTGTCGAAGCCGAGCGCCCTCTCGGTCACGAAAGCGCCGCGACCTGCTCGGGGCTCAGCTCGTAGCCGTCGAGCTCTCCGTCCAGCTCGACCTGGAGCGCCGAGTTGAAGATGTTGTTGACCACCATCAGGGCGCCGAAGGTCACGATCTCCACGAGCTGCCGGTCGGTGAAGCGCCGCCGGAGCCTGCCGAAGAGCTCGTCGCCGATCCGGTTGGGATCGGCGGCCAGCTGCCGTCCCAGCTCCGCCACGTCCGCCTCGCGCTCATCCAGGTGGAGCGCCTCCGGGTCCTCGCCGCCGTTGATGATGTCCTTGCGCATGAAGGTCCAGCACAGCTTGCAGGCGTTCTCCCGGGAGATCGCGTGACAGTAGACGATGGCGAGGCGCTCGCCCAGGTAGGGTTTCACCGCATCGAACAGCGCGTACCACTCCAGGATGGCGTGGGTGGCGGCCGGAGAGTGCAGCGCGGCGGCCTTCATGTTGGAGATCGAATGGTGCTTGGCCACCTCGTCCCAGGCCGCCCTGATCTCCTCGGGAGCGGTGTCGTACTCCACCTGCGGTATGCGTCCCATGCTGCGTCTCCTTCCGATGTGGGTGCTGCTAAGCGGGCGTCGCCGGCCGGTCGAAGACTGCCCTCGCCGCCTCGGTGACGATCTCGACGATCCGGTCCACCTGGTCCTCGGTGGTGACGAAGGGCGGCGCCAGGCAGATGGCGTTGTCGAGCACGCGGGTGACCAGGCCGCGCTCCCGCAGCGCCGCGCGCAGCCTCCGGGGCACCTGGGCGTCCGCGGGGAACCCCTCCTTGGTCTCTCGATCGGCGACCAGCTCGATGCCGGCCAGGAGCCCGATCCCCCTCACCTCGCCGACGTTGGGGTGCTCGCCGACGCCGGCGGTCAGGCCGGCGCGGAGGCGCCGTCCCAGGATCTCGACGCGGCTCACCAGCTCCTCCTCCTGGATGACCCGGATGTTGGCGAGGGCGACGGCGCAGGCGACCGGGTGCCCCGAGTAGGTGTAGCCATGCCACCAGCGGCGCGCCGACGGCGCGGCGTCGAGAACCGACTTGATTCGGGCGGAGACACCGACGCCGCCGAGGGGGATGTAGCCGCTGGTGACCCCCTTGGCGAACTGGACGATGTCAGGTTCCACTCCCCAGTGCTCCAACCCGAACCAGCGCCCGGTGCGCCCGAAGCCGGTGATCACGTCGTCGCTGATGAAGAGCACGTCGTGGCGGTCGCAGATCTCCCGGATCCGCTGGAAGTACCCCTCGGGCGGGACGATCACCCCTCCGCCTCCTCCCTGCACCGGCTCGGCGATGAAGGCGGCCACGGTCTGCGCGCCCTCTTCGAGGATGGCCTGCTCGAGCAGGTTCGCGGCTGCCTCGCCCGCGGGGACGCCGGCCGGCCCCTCGAACCGGTACGGATACGGAGACGGGATGTGGACAAAGCCGGGAAGCCGGGGGCCGAACACCGACGAGAACTCGTCCACCCCGGTGGCGCTGGAGGCGGCGACGGTGGAGCCGTGGTACGACAGCCTGAGCGCGATCACCTTGGTCTTCTCCGGACGCCCGGTCGCCCGGAAGAAGTAGCGGGCGGTCCTGATCGAGGTGTCGGTGGCGTCACCACCCCCGCTGGTGAAGTAGAAGGCCTCGATGGACGGATACACAACCTCACGGAGTCGTTCGGCCAGCTCGATCGCGGGCACCGTGGAGGAACCCGCGTAGCCGGTGGCGAAGGCGAGCGTCGAGAGTTGCGCCGTGGCTGCCTCGACCAGCTCACGCCGGCCGTGGCCGAGGTTGACATTCCACATGCCGCTCAGGCCGTCGATGTAGGTCCGCCCCTCGATGTCGGTGATCGTGGCCCCCTTGCCGGAGACCCAGATCTGGGGGTTGAGGTGGTCTGCGGGGTGATGCTGCGGATGCAGCAGATGGGCGTGGTCCAGCGCCACCAGCTCTGCCCTGGTGTGCGCGATCGGTCCCAGCACCTGCGACGTCGTCATCTTGGTCGCCTCCTCTCAGGCAGCAATCTCTTCCTCTCCTCTCAGGCCGCGATCTCTTCCTCGAGCGCCTCCAGCGTCGTCTCGTCACCCTGCCGGTGCGGGCCCTT
>PLAX01000020.1:4966-6155 GCA_003135255.1 Candidatus Dormiibacterota bacterium
CCAGGGCCCGCGCTCGAAGTTCTCGGGATGGATGCGCCGCAGCAGGATGGGCAGGCCGTAGGCGATGTAGAGGCCGATGGTGGCAAGCGAGGTGATGGCGAAGAAGGCGGTCGCGTTCCAGAGGTAGGGGACGCCGAGGAGGAAGGCTCCGACCGCCGCCAGCCAGACCGCGTTGGTGGGCGTCCCGGTCCGGTGGTTGACGCGACTCCACCAGCGGGAGCCGGGCAGGGCTCCATCGCGCGAGAAGGCGAAGATCATCCGCGAGTTGGCGGTCACCGAGCACATCCCGCAGAAGAAGGCGGCCACGAAGGCGACGATGAAGAGCAGCTCGCCGCCGCGGGTGCCGAGGGCATCGATGAAGATCTGCAGCGGCGGGACGCCGGTGGACGAGGTGAGCGCTCCCGTGTAGTCCGTGGTCGCGAAGGTGACTGTGATGAAGAGGATGAGGCCGGCCACCAGCGAGATCACGATCGACGACACGATCCCCCGGGGCCCGGCGTTGGCGGCATCGTGGGTCTCCTCGGTCATGTGCGCCGAGGCGTCATAGCCGGTGAAGTTGTACTGGGCGAAGAGGAGCCCGAGAAAGAAGACGTAGATGCCCGACCGGAACCCGGTGTCGTTCTTGAACGTCAGGAAGACGTACTGGAAGCTGGCGTGGTGGGCCGGCGCGATCCAGAGCACCGCGGTGATCAGGACCACGCCGGCGACGTGCCACCAGGCGCTGACGTCGGCGAGGATGGCGACGATCCTCACCCCGAAGGTGTTGAGCAGGGCGTGGACCAGGAGCGCTGCCCCGTAGATGATCAGCTGGGTTTCGGGGGTGATCTGCACCCCGGCGACGAGGCTCAGGAACGCCAGAAAGAAGGTGGCGAAGCCGAAGTCGATGCCCGCGGTCACCGCGATCTGGCCCAGCACGTTGAACCAGCCGGTGAACCAGCTCCAGACCGGCCCGCGGCGGCCTCCCAGCCGCCCCGACCAGTAGTAGAGGCCGCCGGAGGTGGGATAGGCGGAGCAGATCTCGGCCATGCCCAGGCCGACGACGATCACGAACAGACCCACCAGCAGGTAACCCCAGGTCAGGTCGACGGGGCCGCCGGTGCCCAGCCCGTAGCCGTAGATGGTGAAGGCGGTGAGGACCGAGATGATCGAGAAGGAGACCGCGAAGTTCGAGAACCCCGACATGCGCCGG
>PLAX01000181.1 GCA_003135255.1 Candidatus Dormiibacterota bacterium
GCATGGGCGATCCGGTGATGGACCACGTCTACGACCTGGCCATGGGCATCGAGTTCATCCACACCGCGACGCTCGTCCATGACGACCTCATCGACCGCTCGCCCACGCGGCGCGGGATGACCACCCTCCACGAGACGATGGGAGCGGCACCCGCGATCATCATCGGCGACTACTACTTCGCCAAGGGCGCAAATCTCACCTCCGCCATCGGGCTGCCCGAGATCGACTCGGCCATCAGCAACACGGTGATGACCATCTGCATGGGCGAGCTGCTCCAGATGACCAGCAAGGACGACTATCACCAGTCGCTGGAGGATTACCACCGCAAGATCGCGCGCAAGACGGCCACCCTCCTCGCCACCTGCTGCTACTGCGGCGGAGTGGTGGGCGGTCTCGACCCGGATCGGCGCGACGCGCTGCAGCGGTACGGGCACAAGCTGGGGATGGCCTTCCAGATCGCCGACGACCTCCTCGACTACGTCGCCACCGCGGAGGAGCTGGGCAAGCCGGTCGGGGCCGATCTGCGCCAGGGGACGGTCACGCTGCCCTTCATGCTCGCCTTGCAGGACCCCGTGGTCGGCCCGGAGCTGACCCGCGTCCTGGATCACCGGCCCCGGAGCGACCCCGACTACGAGCAGGTGGTGAGCCTGGTCCGGCGGAGTGGCGCGGTCGCCGCCACCGAGAAGGCGGCCCAGGAGTTTGCCCGCGATGCGCGCGGCGAGCTGGCGGTCTTTCCGCCCTCGCCGGCACGGACCACGCTGGAGGCGGCCTGCGATTACGTCGTCGGGCGTCGCATCTGACCGGGGCGCCGGTGACGGCGCCGCGGGGTGGGGCCCGGCCTCCGGGGCTCCCCGCTCGTCCGGGGCGTGCCTTCAGGACGGCGAGCCGCCCACTCCATCGTGCGCGCGGCGAGGCTCCAGCGCCCCGACCCGCTCCAGCTGCCGGCGAAAGGCCAGCACCCAGGCGGTGAGGGTGGTGGTGGCGGCTCCCAGCCCGATGACCTCGACCCCCATCCAGGGGAGCCCGCCGCCGGCGCGGCTCACGCCGAGGAGGGCGGCGATCCCGCTGACGGTCAGGCGGCCGACGTCGGCGAGCGTCAGCCCGCTGACCGCGATCAGTATCAAGCGGGCGCCCACGTATTCCCGGCGCAGCCCCGCACGGACCTCCGCCGCGCTCAGCTCCCCGGCGGTGCTGCGGCCGGCAGGCGGCTCCACCGGTCCGCGGCGGAGCCGGATCGCGCTCACCCCGAGGATGACGGCGGCCAGCCATCCGGGCCAGGCGGTCAGGGCGGACGATCCGTCCGCGAAGAGCGCACCCAGCGTGCCG
Source organism: Candidatus Dormiibacterota bacterium (assembly GCA_003135255.1). Lineage (GTDB taxonomy): Bacteria > Chloroflexota > Dormibacteria > Aeolococcales > Aeolococcaceae > Changshengia. The sequence goes on from PLAX01000181.1 coordinate 1,327, forward strand.
AGCGAGGCGCCGCCGGCGCGGCTGGCGAGTGCCTGCTGGTGGAGGGCGAGGGCGGCGAACCCCCAGCCGGTGGCCACCGCCGCGGCCAGCCCCAGCGCCGCGGCCCGTCCGGCCCGCGTGAGGCGGTCCAGGAGCAGCAGCTCGGCCGCCAGAGCCAGGCGGGCGGGAACGCCGGCAGAGTCGCGGTCCCGCATCGGTCGCAAGTGTAGGCGCCGCCGGGAGGTCGGGCAGCGTGCGCACGCGGCCTGAGACCGGGGCGGAGTCGCGGATCCGCGTTCTCACCTACAACATCCTGCTCGGTGGTGAGGGGCGTGAGGAACGGATCGCCCAGGTGCTGGCGCACAGCGGAGCCGACCTCATCGCCCTCCAGGAGGTGCAGGACAACGGCATGGTGGCGAGGCTGGCCGGCGAGCTCGGCATGACCGCGGTCTCCGGATCGCCGAGCGACGGTGGCTCGCTGGGGCTCGCGGTGCTGACCCGGCTGCCCGTCGCGGCCCACCGCAACCACCACCACGGCGGGATGCTGCGCAGCCATCTCGAGGTCACGGTCGCACCCCCCGGCGGTGAGCGGCTGCGCCTTCACGTCGTCCACCTCGCCGCCCGCTTCGGGGAGCGGGCCAAGGGGGAGGCGCGGCGGCTGGAGGAGCTGGAGCACGTCCTCGCCGACATCCGGGGAGAGGCGGCGATGCCCCACCTGGTGGTCGGCGACTTCAACTCGCTCTCTCCCGGCGACCACCTCGAGGCGACCGGATTCTTCCGGCGGATGAACCAGCTGCGCAGGGCCGGGCTGCTCGTCCGCCAGGACGGCGGCTGGATGGGGCCGTCCGCCGGTGGAGCGGACGAGTCGATCGAGGCGAAGTGGCTGGCCCACGGCATCGACCCGGGTCTCCAGGGCGGCGTTCCGGTGCTGCCCTGGGTGGTCGGACCGCTCACCGCGCTCGTGCCGGAGCGGCGCGGGCTGGATCGCCTGCTCGGCCGGGCGATCGAGCGCTGGGCGGTGCCCCGCATGCTCGAGGAGGGGTACACGGATTGCTTCCGTCATCTCCACCCTCGCGCCCACGGCTACACCTGTGCGACCTGGATGCCGGCGGCGCGCATCGACTACGTCTTCGCGAGCTCGGAGGCCCTCCCCCGGCTGCTCGCCTGCGAGGTCGCGGTCGGGCGTGGCCATGCCGGTCGTGAGACCGCGACCGCCTCGGACCACTTCCCGCTCCTCGCCGATCTGGCAGGGTGCTGAGCTACTCGCCGAGCGGCGGCGCCTCGGGTGCGGGCCGGCTGGTCACCACCAGGAAGTAAAGGACGGCGCAGATGAGCAGCCAGAAGATGAAGATGGCGATGGCGCCCCTGCCGAGCGCGTAGTAGAGCGGGTTGGCGCCCACGAAGATGACGTCCCCCACGAAGGAGAGGATGTCACCGGCGGCGGCGAGCATCAGCCCGTACACCGCCCACGCCCTCCCGTCCGGATGGGCGTTGAGCATCAGGGCAAAGCCGGCGGTGGCCACCACCCAGCCCACCATCAGGACGACGGTGCCCAGCACGTCGACGGTCGGAAAGGTGCAGAGGCTCAGCCCGTTGCAGAGGCCGGCCACGCCGGTGACGAAGAGCAGGGAGACCACGGCGGCGATCGTCCCGAAGATCATCAGCACCAGGCCCAGGCCCCTCGAGGGGAAGTAGAGGTTGGATGGCGGCCGCTCCGCGAAGAACGGGCGGACGATGGGGTTGTCCCTCAGGCGGGTGGGCATGGGCGCCTCCAGATCACGCGGTGCCGGGGTCGCCGGTGTCGCCGGCGGGTGGGCTGCGACGGTGCCGCCGTCCGCCGCGGCGGCGGCGTGCCGGGTCGCCCTTGCGCTGGGTACCCGTTTCGGCATCCACCCAGCGTGGCGGTGGTGGCTGGCCGTCAGCGAGCAGATCCCCGAGCGTCCTCCACCCGAAGGGCTCGCGTCCGCGCCGCACCAGCTCCAGGAAGCACCCCCGGGTGGCCTCGGCGTCGGCGAGGGCGTGATGGGGGCGGCGGTGCGGGACCGACAGCTCCACGCAGAGCCGTTCCAGGCCGATCGTGTCGCGGAGGTCGAAGAGCCTGGCCGCGAGGCGTGAGGTGTCGAGGTTGTCCGCGTCGAGGCTCTCGCCCAGGGTCGCTGCGATCAGCCGGCTGTCGAAGGCATCGGCGCTGTGTTCGACCAGCACCGCGCCGCGGCAGAAGCGCTGGAAACGCTCCAGGACCGGGCGCACCGGGGGCGCCCCCCCGAGGGTCTCGCTGGAGATGCCGTGGATGCGCCGGGCAAAGGGATTGATGCGGTCGTTGCTGTGCACCAGGGTTTCGAAGGACATCAGGTGCCCGGTGACGGTGAATGCCACCGCGCCCAGCTCGACCATCCGGTGGGGCGACTGGCCGGTGGTCTCGCAGTCCACCGCCACGAAGCGGAGCTCCTCGATCGGCGTCTCCGGTCCGGGGCGGGGGCGCACCGGCTCGTCAGGATCGTCGATGGCCGCGAAGGGCTCGTCGGTGACCGGACCCAGGCGGGCGACGAAGGTGTCGCCGATGGGCACCGAACCGCGCCGCCGGCCGTAGTGGCGGCGTACCTGGGCACTCGAGCCGGATCCGCCGCGTGCCGCCGGCGCGGAGCCGGTCGGAGACGCCGGCTCGGAGCCCTCGCGGGAGGGTGGCTCGGATCCCCCCTTGGAAGAATCGGGTGCCGACGGCGCCGGCAGTGGATCAGTGAGGGACATGAGCGAATCTGCGGCCATCCTAGCCGCTTCGGGGCCCGACGGGGGCAGCGCGGGCGCCTGGCCGCGGTCGCGCCATGGCACGGA
>PLAX01000120.1 GCA_003135255.1 Candidatus Dormiibacterota bacterium
GGGCGCCGAGACGCTGAAGTCGCCCACTCCGACCACGGATCCGGCGTGGAACGCTCCGAGGTGGGTGTGGGTGGCGGCGTCGCTCGTCGTGAGGCGGGTCAGCTCCTCGTCGCTCAGCTGGTGGCTGGCTGAGAAGTAGCGGAGCCGCATGCTCTCGGCCGAGAGGGAGGTGAAGAAGCTCCGGAGCAGCTCCACGTCGTCGGGCTTGAGGGGGCGGATGGTGATCGCCGCCCCGTCGATGAGGGCGGCGTCGGCGCTCCAGGTGAGCGAGATTGGCGGTGGGGTCGCGGTATCGGTTGTCACCACCCCAGCCTACGGAAACCGGCCGCCCGATGTCGTGGGCCGATGGTCACCGAGACGATGGGCCTCGGCCTCGGCACGTGCGCCACCCTAGGGATGCGCGTCCGCCGCGGGGCGGAATGCGATCCCGCCTCGCTCCCTGCGGCCACCGGAAGCGCCGGGGAGAGCCCACACCATCGGCGCCTGGAGTCGCAGGGAGCTCGGACGGGTCGTAACGGTAAGGCCCTCGGAACCAGAGGTCCCCAAGGCCCACGCCCGGAGCATCTATGGGGGCGACCCTCCGTACCAGGGGAAAAGGTCACTACTCTGGTGGGGCCAGGCGGCGGTGACGCGTTCGGGCCCGCTGGGTTGCCGTGACCAGGGGCCCGCTCGGTGGGGGCCGTGTGGCCCTTCCAGCGCCGCGTGCCGGAGGGGGACCATTGGCTCGCCCAGCCGCCGCGCCGTGAGCCTCAGGGGATGTTCCGTCTCGCCACCCGCCGTCCCGCGATGAGAGGGCAGCGCCGATGACGCTGCAGCAATGGGGTCTTGCCTGCCTCTGGCTGGCGGGGACCATGGCGGTGGTCGCCGTCGTCCTCTGCATCGTGGCGCTCGCCGACCGGGCCGCACGCCGAGGGGGCACCGGAGGCTCCGCCCCCTGATCACCCCGGCCGCCGCTTTCCCCCGGAGCCTCCCGATTCGCGCGGCCCCACTCCCAGGGCCTCGCGGACCCGAGTTCTCGTGACCGAGGACCCTCAGATCGGGTCCGTTCGGGCGAGATTGGGCCCTCATGAGCGTAGACTTCAGGCCCATGGAATCCAGAGACACCATTCGCGTCTTGCTCTGCGACGACCATGAGCTGGTCCGACTGGGCCTTCGGCGGCTCCTCGAGACCGAGCCCGACTTGGACGTGATCGGGGAGGCCGGGGATGCCGACGCGGCACTCGAGGCCGTCGCCCGGCTGCACCCCCAGGTTGTCGTGATGGACGTGCGCATGCCGGGCCGCTCCGGCATCGAGGCCTGCCGGGAGATCCGCTCCGCCCACCCCGAGACCCACGTCCTGATGCTGACCTCGTTCGCCGACGACGAGGCTCTCTTCACCTCGATCATGGCCGGAGCGTCGGGCTACATCCTCAAGCAGATCCACGGCACTGACCTGATCGGCGCGATCCGCCAGGTTGCCGGCGGTCACTCGCTGCTCGACCCCCAGGTCACCGAGCGCGTGCTCGCCCGGCTGCGCGGCGAGGTGGTCACCCCCGGGGACATCATCAACGACCTCACCCCCCAGGAGCGCAAGATCCTGGCCCTGGTCGCCGAGGGGCTCACCAACCGGCAGATCGCCGAGCGGGTGCACCTCGCCGACAAGACCGTCAAGAACTACGTCTCCAACATCCTCATGAAGCTGGGCCTGGAGAGGCGCGCCGAGGTGGCCGCCTTCGTCGCCCGCCGCAAGGAGAGCCAGCCCAGCGAGTGGCCCTGAGGCCGGTATTCCGCAGCCTCGAGGACACCCTGGCCCGCCGCTGCTGGTGGCCGGTCACTCTCTGCTGCGCGTCAACTCAACACGACTAGCCGTGGATCGAGGACGGTTCAGGCTGACGGCAGCTCGAATGAGAGTCGCGAAAGCCTTCTCATCGATCTCATCGTCCTCGTGGAAGTCGATGGCCCGCCGGGTGTTGCCTTCGAGGCTTGAGTTGAAGAGTCCCGAAGGGTCCTTCAGCGAGGCCCCCTTGAAGAATGTGAGTTTCACGACGCTCTTGTACGTCTCGCCGGTGCAGATCGGACCTTGGTGAGACCACACCGGAACCCCTGCCGGGTGAGAGGGCTTCTTCCACTTTGACTCCTCCACCATCTCGGGGTCGGCCTGCTTGATCAGACCGCGAAGCCGCGACAGCTTGGTCTCGCGCCAATCCGCCAACTCGTTGCTCACTTCGTTGTGCCGCGGTGCATGCTCCGGTATTCGCTCCGCGTACCGGAGCGTCCTGCGCTCGGAACGAACGCCCACAGGCGCTCGTTCCTCACTTCGTCATGCTCCGGTAATGCTCCCGCCAGATCAGCTTGTGAACGGGTATCCAGCGCGGGATGTCGCGCACCCCGGGGATGAAGGGGACCAGCAGGAGCCCCACGCTGAGGAGGGTCATGACCACGACCACCAGCAGGTCGCCGTTGCTCGTCGAGTTGAAGGGCGGCATCTGGTACCAGAGGGTGAAGAGCCAGAGCCACGCCTGGCCGGGATACCGCCCGGTCTCGTTCATCATTCCCCACTGCGAACCCTTCAGGTCTTGCGCCTGCGCCAGTCCCGGGAAGTAGCCGCTGTCGCTCAGGAAGAGGAGCGGCTTGCTGTAGTCGGTCTGGTAGAAGTGGTCGCTGGTCAGCAGCAGCGCGTCCAGGCCGCCGCTCCGTGCAAGGGTGAGCAGCCGGCTCATCAGCACCGGCGCGGGCCCGTAGTCACCGCTCGGCACCGACACCTCGTTGTCGACCAGCTTGGCGCTGCCCAGGGCCTGGTTGTAGGCGGTGAGCCACTTCTGCTGCTGGGCGGCGCTCGCGTCGTTGAAGGTGGTGAGCGCTGAGGCGAGGGTCTGGTCGCCGACCGTGGCCTGGGAGAGGGGCTGGAGCACGAAGTCGAGCGGTGCGTTGACCGCGACGTGCACCCCGGCCCACACCTGCGGCTCGATCGGGCCGATGCTCTGCACCGATCCGCTGCCGGTGGTGTAGGGAGGCCCGTACTGGGCGGTGGTGCTCTGGCTGGAAAGCTCGCTGGCGGCCGTGGTCACGAAGTCCACCGGGTCCGACTTGGCCCAGGCCTGGATGGTCGCGGAGGGAACGTCCGGTGAGGACAGGACCGCCGACAGGATCAGCACCACCACCAGGATGCCGATCGTTGCGATGGCGATCTCCTTGACCAGGTCGTACGGCGTCATCCGGATCCCGCGGTAGTAGTCGGCCTTGTCGATCTTGGGCCGGTGGGCGCTCATTGCGATGCTCCCGTGGAGGTGCTCTGCCCGGCATCGGGGACGTAGGGGTCACCGATCGGTCGCACCACCCCCCGGCTTCTCACCTGCACGATGTGGAGCACCACCAGAAGGGTGAGCGCGATCGGGAACAGCATCACGTGGATGCCGTACATCTGGCCGAAGTTGAGGACGTTGAAGAAGCCACCCANNAGAGCACCACCCCGACCATCCACGTCTTGGCCCGTCCATCGCGCCAGCCGGCGCCCCAGTACTGGCCCCAGAGGTGCAGCACCATGAAGATGAAGAACATCTGCACCGACCAGAAATGGATGCTGTTGAAGAAGTGCCCGAGGTTGGAGGTGTGCCACCAGGCCGAGCCCATGAAGGCGAGGACGCACCCGCTCACCAGCACCCAGACCAGGGCCGCGATGGTCACGACGCCGAAGACGTACACCCAGGAGCCGACGAACGCCGGCTGGCGTGTGGGCAGCACCTCCTCGAGGGGGAGGCGGCCCTCCAGGCGGCCGCGCAGCGCCGCGGTCCACCCCTTGTCTCGCACTGCCGGGGAACCCGTGGACGAGCTGCCGGGGGGGCCGGCGGCGGACGGGAGAGGGCCCGGGCCCTCTCCCACGCCGCTCGCCTCACTCATCGTCGTCGTCCCGGTGCTTGGCGGCGTTGTGCGGGAAGGGTGCGATCAGCGCGACCACGAAGAGCAGCACCATCGCCGCGATCAGGAGCAGGTTGGGCAGCGAGATGAGGATGAATCCCCAGTGCAGGTAGGGCGCCGGGCTGTTCATTGGTCCCTCCAGAAGGTGAGCGGGGGCATCGGCCAGGGGTTCTACAGATATCGTCTCTCTGACCTTACAAGTTATGGGCCCCCGATCACATTGTCATGTGACTTAGATCCCCAGCCTGATTGGGACCGATGGCCATGGCCAGTGCCGGGGCGGCGGCGGACGATCCTCCTGGGGGATTGTGAGACAGGCATCGAGATAGGCACCGAGATGGGCATTACGACTCCCGCGGACCGGCTCTTCCTCCTGCTCGACCCGCACACGCGGCGGGTGGTCGATCTCTGCACCGGCCCGACCGCGACCGGTGACTGCCCCGCCTACCTCGCCGGTCAGCCCCTCACCTGCGCGGGGTCCCGGGTGGTGCCGGTCCGCCAGACGTCGGCCAACGGCCTGCCCTTCCTGGTGGACGAGTCTGAGGGGCCCCGCTGCCCTCTGGCCTGGATCGACGACGCTGAGCCGGAGGGGGACGCCGGCGGAGCGCTCGCGACGGGTGGGGACCCGGCGACCTGATCCCGGCGTAACCCGCCTCCGAGAGCTCGGCCCCCCGGAGGGAGATCGGAGCGTGACCCCGGCGACCCTCCGACCCCGCCCCTACTGCTCCCGCCCCTACTGCTCCCGCCCCTCGTCGCATACCATCCGGAACTCGCAATGGCCGCAGCGCCAGCTGCTCGGCCTGGGTGGGAAGTCGTGGGTGCGCCGAGCCTCGGCCAGTTCGCGCGCCGTGCTCTCCACCTGGAAGTGAAAGCGGCCCAGGGCGACGGAGTCGAACGTCATCCGGCTGACCTCGGCGGTCTGGAGCCAGTGCAGCTCGACCGTGGCCTCGTCGCTGTGCTGCTCGCGGGCGAGCGCCACCGCGTAGGCGCGGACCTGGAGGTCCTTGCGCAGCGACTCCTCCTCGCGCGGCGGCCCGGTCTTGTAGTCGATGACGACCTGCACCCCGCCCGGTCCGGCGTCGATGCGGTCGAATCGGCCGGTCACGTCACCGGCGCCCACCCCGAGGGTGAAGGGCTGCTCGACCATGAGGGGCTCGGCGTCGCGCCACCCGGGTGAGGCTGCGTAGTGCCGGAGCTGGCTCTCGCCGAGGCTGCGTAGCTCGGCGTGGGCACCCTTGGGGCCCCGTGACGCCTCCCACGCCTCGGCCCACAGCCGGGCCGCCTCGTCGGGCCCGGCCTCGACCCCGGCCTGGCGCAGTGCCGCCAGCGCTTGGAGGACGGTGTGGACCAGGGTCCCGTACCAGCGCTGGGGCGAGGCCGGCACCGGCAGGCGGTAGATGCTGCGATAGGCGTAGCGGCGGGCGCAGTCCTTGAAGGCGGCGAGGTCGGAGACGGATGCGCGGATCGTCGCCGTCGGCAGGCCCGCCGCGGCTGCGGGCTGGCGGCGGGCGGGTGGCCGGCTGCCCTCGATGGTTCGCCGGGCCACCCATGCCGCTCCGTCCAGGGCGGCCAGGAAGGGGCTCGGGCGCTCGTCGCGGAAGGAGTGCGGGTAGCGCCGCGAATGGACCAGGACGAGGCGGTCGCGGGCCCGGGTCGCCGCCACGTAGAAGAGGCGGCGCTCCTCGTCCCGGCTCGCCTCCCCCTCCGGGGCGGGCTCCGGTACCAGCTCGTCGGGGAGGGTCAGGCGGGCGGGGAAGCCCCCCATCCCCGGCCACCGCTCTTCGGTGCAGCGTCCGAGAAAGACGACCGGCCACTCCAGGCCCTTGGCGGCGTGAGCGGTGAGCAGGCTGATCCCCACCGTCGTGGCCTCGACCGCCGCGATCTCGTCGGCGGCGTGGCTGCTGCGCAGGATCTCGAGGTAGCGGAGCGCCAGGGCCAGGCTGCGATCGTTGCTCCAGTCGGCGAAGCCCTCCAGCAGCTCGCCGAACTTGTTGAGGTTGGCTCCGATCTGAGCCCGGGCCAGGGGCTCGGCGTCATCCAGGACCCCGAGGAACTCGCTTCCCTCGAGGGCGGCGTAGAAGACGTCGCGCACATCGTCGCGGGCGGCCTGGGCGTGGAGATCGACCAGGAGGTCGACCAGCCGGCGGGCGATCGCCAGGTCCTCCGCCCCCAGCTCCGGCAGCTCTCCTGCGATCACCGAGGCGAGTGGGAGATCGCGATCGCGGGCGGCCTGGCCGAGTGCGAGCCGGCCGGCGTTGCTCACCGCGAAGGAGGGAAGGTGCAGGCAGCGGAGGACCGCCTGGGAGTCGCCGGGGTCGTGGACGGCGCCCAGGAGTCCCATCAGATCCTTGATCTCGCGCCGCTGGAAGAATCCGCGGCCTCCGTGGACCACGTAGGCCACCCCCGCCTCCTGGAGGGCGCGGGTGGCCGCCTGCATGTCCTCGTGGCGCCGGAAGAGCCAGGCGATCCCGGCCGGGTCGGCTCCGGCGTCGATGAGGCGCCGGCACTCGGCGGCCACCTCCACGACCTCGCCGCGCTCGTCGGCGGCCCGCCACACCTCCACCTGACCACCGGCACCCCGGTCGGCGACCAGGTGCTTCTCGATGCGCGAGCCCGGGGGGGCCGCCCCGATGATGGCGCGGCTCGCCTCGACGATCTCCTCGTGGGACCGGTAGTTGCGGTCCAGGATCACCCGCTCGTGGGTCGGATGGATGCGGGCGAAGCGATCGAGGTTGGCGAGGGACGCGCCCCGGAACTTGTAGATGGACTGGTCGTCGTCGGCGACGACCATGATGTCGCCGCGCTCCCCGGCCAGCACCTCGACCAGGCGGGCCTGCGCGTAGTTGGTGTCCTGGTACTCGTCCACCATCACGTGGTCGATGGCCCCGGCCACCGCCTCGCGGACGTCCGCGTGCTCGCGCAGCAGCCGCTCGGCGTAGAGGATGGTGTCGTCGTGGTCGAGGACGGCCCGCTCCATGAAGGTCGCCTCCAGACGCCGGTAGACCTCGGCGCACTCACGGTGCCGGGTCAGCAGCTCGCGCTCCAGGCCGGCCCCGGCCCCGACGACGGCCAGGCGGGATTCGGCCCAGTCGGCGTAATCCTCGGGGGAGACCAGCTCCTGCTTGGCCTTCTCGATCACGTCCAGGATGGCGTCGACGAGGTCGTGGGAGCGCAGGGGGTTGTAGAGGGTGGTCGGGCGCAGCTCGCCGAGGATGCCGTCGACCACCAGCCACCGCTCCGCCTCGTCGGCGATCCGGAACGCCGGCGAGATCCCGAGTCGCCAGCCCCAGTGGCGCAGCACCCGCTGGGCGAAGGAGTGGTAGTTGAGGAGGGGCGGGTCCCCCTCGAAGGTGCCGTGGGCGCGTTCCACCCGGTCGCGCATCTCGGTCGCGGCCTTGCGGGTGTAGGTGAGCACCAGCAGGCGCTCCGCGGGCGTGCCCTCCCGGATCAGGCGGAGAAAGCGCTCGACTATGACCCGGGTCTTGCCCGAGCCTGGGCCCGCCAGCACCAGGCACGGCCCCTCGCCGTGCTCGACAGCTCGCCGCTGCGCCTCGTCCAGCGTCACGCGAAGGCCGCCGGCCGTCCCGTCCCCGGTGTCACCCGGCGCCTCCGGTGGGAAATCGAGCATCCGCCGATGATACCTGATGATTCGTACATCTGTTTGTGGGCGGCCGCCGTCCAGCCGGAACGCCTGCTAGAGTGGTGCCTCCGTTCGGCCAGGGCTGGAGCCCGCGGCGAGCGCGGCGGCGGTGCCGACGTGCCCCCCGTCCCTTCGGTGGACGAGCGGTGTCCGCATGACTCAGGCCGCCGGTGGCGGCGCCGAGGAGGTGATCCCCCAACCGTGTCGGAGGTCAAGGTCCGCGAAGGCGAGACCTTCGAGAGTGCGCTGCGGCGTTTCAACAAGAAGATCAAGCAGAACGGCATTCTCTCGGAGGTCCGGCGCCGCGAGCACTACGAGAAGCCCTCGGTCCGCCGCAAGCGCAAGATGGTGGCCGCCCGGAAGCGCCGGGCGAAAGCCGGCTGACGCCGTCATCACCAGATTCTCGGGCTCGCCCATGGCGAGCCCCTTTCTTTCTGCGCCACCATGAGTTCCCCATGCGGGTGACCATCCACCGCTCGCCCACCCTCGACGCCGCGAGCCTGGCCCTGGTCCGCGACGGCCGGCTCGGCCCCCTGCTCCGCAGCAGTGGAGAGCTCCTCGGCGTGCCCGCCCGCGCCGGTCTGGCGGTGCGTCTGACCGACGACCGGGAGCTGCGCCGGTTCAACCGAAGTCACGCCGGGGTGGACGCCGCGACCGACGTCCTCGCCTTTCCCGGCGACGGGCGTGAATGGGTGGGCGACGTGGCGATCTCGGTCGAGAGAGCACGTGCCCAGAGCCCCGCGGCTCCCGCCGAGGAGCTGCGTCTGCTGGCCGTCCACGGCCTGCTCCACTGCCTCGGTCACGACCACGACGAGCCGGGGCGGGCGGCGGCGATGACCGCCGAGACCCGGCGGCTGCTCCCCGGGCAGGACGTGCCCGAGCTCACACCGCATTGATGCCGCGAGAGCCATGGCGACGCTGATCATCGGCCTGGGCAATCCCGGAGGCGAGTACGCCCGCACCCGGCACAACTGCGGGTGGATGGTCCTCGACGAGCTGGAGGGCCGGGGCCGGTTCGCCCGAGCGCGGCGCGAGGGGCCCGCCAAGGTGCGCGCCGGCACCGTCGACGGATTCGATGTCGTCCTCGCCCGCCCCACCACCTTCATGAATCTCAGCGGCCGAGCGGGGGCCCACCTTGTGCGCGCCCTCGGTGTACCGACCTCCGACGTGGTCGTGGTCCACGACGACGTCGACCTCCCCTTCGGCCGCCTCCGCCTCCGCCGCGGCGGCTCGGCGGGAGGCAATCGCGGCGTCCGCTCGCTGATCGAGTCGTGGCAGACGCCGGACTTCATCCGGGTCCGGGTCGGGATCGGGCGCCCCGCTGCCGGCGAGGACACCGTCGAGCACGTCCTGGATCCCTTCACGCTCGAGGAGCGGCAGCGGCTGCCCGCCATCCTCGATCGCGCCGCCGACGCGGTGGCCGCCATCGTGCGCGAGGGCCTGGAGCGGGCCATGAACGAGTACAACCGCCCTCTCCCGCCTGGACCGGAGGGGCCCGAGGCGCCGTCACCCGGTGATTGAGCCACCTGCCGGCGGCGCGCCCACGCTGGCCTCCCGCCTGGACGCCGTCACCCCCCTGGCCGCGCTCGTCAACGGCTCCCTGCGCGTCCTCGGCGGGGTCCCCTCGGCCGCCGTCGGGCTGATCGCCTGGTGGGCCCGCCGGCGCTCCTCCGGGCACGTGCTGGTGATCGCGACCGACCCGGAGAGCGTCTATGCCGACGCCCGTCTCTGGGGTGGCGAGGCGCGGCTGGGCCTCTGGCCGGCCGCGGACACCCCCGGCTTTGACCGCATCCCCCCGTCGGAGGAGGTCATCCGCCGCCGGATCGCCACCCTCGCCCTGCTTCGCGATGGCGGCCCGGCGCTGGTGGTCGCCTCCCCGGCCGGGCTGCTCCGGCCCACCCTCCCCGTCGCCGCGCTCGACGGCACCGGCGAAATCGGTCGGGGTACCCGGATCGGCCGCGATGCGGTCATCGAGCGCCTCGTCCACCTCGGGTACCGGCGGGTGACCGCGGTGACCTCGCCCGGCGAGATGGCCGTGCGCGGCGGCATCGTCGACGTCTTTGGCCTGGATCGCGGCCGCCCCTGGCGGGCGGAGTGGTTCGGCGACGAGGTCGATGAGGTCCGGGCCTTCGACGTCGACACCCAGACCTCGGTCGCCCGACTGGAGAGGGTGCGGCTGCTGCCCGCCCGCGAGCTCGATCTGAGCGCTGCGGCGGTCCGCCGGGCTCAGCAGGCGGTCGCCGCTCTCGATGTCGGCGGCTGCCGGCCGGAGGTGCGCGAGCAGTGGCAGCAGGACCTCGCCCAGCTCGAGCTGGGCGTCTACGACGACGGCGTCGACCTCTTCGCCCCCTATCTCAACCAGGGCTCCAGCCTCTTTGACCACCTCGGGGCGGGGGCGCTGGTGCTGGTCGCCGGCGGTGTGGAGCGGGCCCGGCGCGCGGCCGTCCGTCACCTCGAGGAGATCGAAGGCCTCCGCGAGCAGGAGGAGGCGCGAGGTGAGCTGCCCGCCGGTGCCCGGAGCGGTCTGCTCGACGTGGGCGTCCTCGACGCCCACCTGGGCCGCGCCGTCGACCTGGTGCCGGGCGGCGTCGAGGACATGGCGGGCACGACGGTGGCCGACCTCGGCTGGCACGGCGCCGAGCCCTACGCCGGGCGCTGGGACGTCTTCGCCACGGCCCTCGGCCAGGAGCTGGCGGGGGGCGGCTGCTGCGTGGTCGTCTCCCGGGAGGAGGGGAGGGTGCAGGAGCTGACCGGCGACGCCGGGCTGGTGCCGACCATGGTCGACGACCCCGATGCCGCCACCCTCCCGGCCGCGGCGGGGAGGCTGCTGGTCGCCGCCGGCGAGGTGTCCGCGGGTTTCCGGATGCCCGACCTGGGGATCGCCGTCTTCAGCGACCACGAGCTCTTCGGTGCCGTGAAACGGCGCGGCTCACCGCTCGCCCGGGGGGCGCGGCGCGCCGAGTCGACCTCTGCCCGGGGCGCCCGCCGGGCGGCCGCGGGGCGGGCTGCGGCACCGGGATTCGTCCTCGAGTTCGCCCCCGGAGATCTCGTCGTCCACCGCGACCACGGCGTCGCCCGCTTCATCGAGATGCGTCGTGTCTCTGAGGGGGAGACCCCCGCGACCGGCGGAACCGGCAGAACCGGCGGAACCGCCGGACCGGCGGCCGGTGCCGGCCGTGGCCCCGCGGTGGCTGTCGCGGCCGAGACCCCGGGGAGCGCCACCGAGCAGGAGTACATGCTCCTCGAGTACGCCGACGGCGATCGCCTCTTCGTCCCGGTACAGCACCTCGACCGGATCGATCGCTACGTGGGGGGCTCCGACGCCCACCCCGCCCTCTCCCGGCTCGGCACCGGCGAGTGGGAGCGGACCAAGCGGCGGGTGCGCGAGCGGACCGAGGCGGTCGCCCGCGAGCTGCTCAACCTCTACTCCCGCCGCGAGGCCGCTTCCGGTCACGCCTTCTCCATCGACTCCGACTGGCAGCGTGAGCTGGAGGGCTCCTTCCCGTTCGAGGAGACCCCCGACCAGATGCTGGTGCTGGACGACATCAAGCGCGACATGGAGGCGTCCAGACCGATGGACCGGGTGGTCTGCGGGGACGTCGGATTCGGCAAGACCGAGCTCGCCCTGCGGGCGGCGTTCAAGGCGGTTGCCGAGGGGCGTCAGGCGGCCGTCCTGGTGCCCACCACCGTGCTCTGCCAGCAGCACTTCCTGACCTTCTCGGAGCGCCTCCGTCCCTTCCCGGTCATCGTTCATCAGCTCTCGCGCTTCTGCACCGAGGAGGAGCAGCGGGCGACCCTGCTCGGGCTCAGGGCGGGGACCGTCGACATCGTGGTCGGCACCCATCGCCTGCTCCAGCGCGACGTCGAGTTTCGCAACCTGGGCCTGGTCATCATCGACGAGGAGCAGCGCTTCGGCGTCCTCCAGAAGGAGCGCTTCAAGGAGCTGCGCGTTGCCGTCGACGTGCTCTCGCTCTCGGCGACGCCGATCCCGCGCACGCTGCACATGGCGCTCGCCGGGATCCGCGACCTCTCGGTCATCCAGACGCCTCCCGAGGAGCGTCAGCCCATCAAGACCTACGTCACCGCTCGCGAGGGCTCGCTCGTCCGCGAGGTGGTGACTCGTGAGCTGGCCCGGGGCGGCCAGGTCTTCTTCGTCCACAACCGCGTGCAGTCCATCGACAGAGAGGCTCAATGGCTGCGTGAGCTGGTGCCCGAGGCGCGTGTCGCCATCGCGCACGGGCAGATGCACGAGGACCTGCTGGCATCGGTGATGCGCGCGTTCGTCGAGGGCGAGGTCGACGTGCTCGCCTGCACGACCATCATCGAGTCGGGACTGGACATCCCCAACGCCAACACCATCATCATCGACGACGCCCATCGCCTTGGTCTGGCCCAGCTCTACCAGCTGAGAGGCCGGGTCGGACGCGCCGGGCAGCGCGCTTACGCGTACCTCCTCTACCCGCCGGAGCGCACCCTCAGTGAGCGCGCCGACAAGCGCCTCGACGTCATCGGGGAGCTGCAGGACCTCGGAGCGGGATTCAAGCTCGCGATGCGCGACCTGGAGATCCGCGGGGCCGGCAACCTGCTGGGGGAGGAGCAGCACGGCGAGATCGCGGCGGTCGGCCTGGAGATGTACAACCGGCTGCTGGAGCAGGCGGTGCGCTCGCTCCAGGGCAGGCCGATGGCGGAGCTGCCGGCCCAGGTGACCGTCTCGCTGCCCCAGGCGGCGTTCCTGCCCCCCGGCTACATCGGGGAGGAGCAGCTCCGGCTGCGCTGCTACCAGGACCTGGCCGCCTGCGTCACCGAGCCCGAGCTGGAGCGCAGGGGGAGGGGGCTCGCCGACCGCTTCGGACCGATGCCTCCGGAGGCCGAGGCGCTCGTCTTCTCGCTGCGGGTGCGGCTGCTCGCCGTCGCCGCCGGGGCGCAGGCGGTCGAGACCTGGCGCGGCGAGGCGGGCCCGCGGCTCGCGCCCGGCGTTGCCGGCGGGCGCGGCGTCTCGGGGCGGATGGGTGCGGTGATCCAGCTCCCCTCCGGCCATGGGCTCGACCTCGAGGTGGTGGCCCGCCAGTTCCGGGCGTTCGTCGAGACCTCGCCGACCCGTGTCTATTGCCTCCCGCCACCCGGACGCTCGCCCGACGGGGAATGGGAGGATGTGCTCCTGGGGGTGCTGCGGGAGCTGGGCCGGCTGACCCGTGCCCGCCAGCCCGTGCCCGCTTGACCAAGGAGGTTGCAATGCGTGAGGAGGCGGCGCAGTCGCTGCGCGAGCTCAATGAGGTCATCGAGCGGCTGCGGGCGCCCGGCGGTTGCCCCTGGGACCGCGCGCAGACCCATCGATCCCTCCGCCCGTACCTCCTGGAGGAGACCTACGAGACCCTGGAGGCGATCGACTCGCAGGGGACGGCCACCCTCCGCGAGGAGCTCGGCGACCTCCTCCTCCAGGTGCTGATGCACTGCGCCATCGCCGCCGAGCGCTCCGACGGCTTCGACATCGGGGATGTCGCCGAGACCACCCGGGCAAAGATGGTCCACCGCCACCCCCACGTCTTCGGCGGCACCACGGTCGCGGGCGCCGAGGAGGTGGTCGTCAACTGGGAGAAGCTGAAGCGTATCGAGAAGCGGGAGCGTCTCTCCCTGCTGGAGGGCGTCCCCCACGCCCTGCCCGCGCTCGCGTTTGCCCAGGGCGTGCAGAAGCGGCCCGCCCGGGTCGGCTTCGACGAGACCCCGACGGTCGCCGCCGCCCTGGCCTGGGTCCGGGACGGTGTCGACGAGCTCGCCCGCCTCGCCGCCGAGGCGCCGGCCAGGGCCAACCGCGGCGCGGACTGGGCGCCGTCCGGCGCCGACACCGCCAGCGGGGAGGGCCTGGACGGGCCCGAGGCGGTGGAGCCGGCCGCCCCCGGTACCGTCGCCGGCCACGCGCCGCCCCCACCCCCGGCGAGCCGCGACCTCGAGGCAGCGATGGGCGAGCTGCTCTTCGCGGCGGTCGCCCTTGCCCGCCAGCTCAGGGTCAATCCCGAGCACGCCCTGCGGGGGCGGGCCGTCAGCTTCGCCGACCGCTTCCGAACGCTCGAGACGGCGGCGCGCGCCGACGGCGTCGATCTCCACGATCTGAGGCCCGAGGAGTGGCGCCGGCGTTGGGAGGCGACCGCGTAGGCGTCTCCTCCCCGGTGGCATCGACCGGACCGGCTCCCTGACGACGAGTATTCGCAGACCCGTTGCGGTTTCGGGGAGGTCGTAGCAGACTACGGGTCCCGCGGCCAATTCCCGCCCACGTCCCCCAAGGCCCGCAATGCTTTCTGGTCCTCAGCGACCCCGCCCCTTCACGGCGCGGCGCATCCTCGCTCTCGTCGTCGCCGTCGTCTGCGGATGGGTCGCCTACGCGCTGTACGGAGCGGCCGCCACGGACCACGCCGCGCAGGCGCGGGTGACCCAGTTGCAGGAGGCCAACGCCGCCCTCGAGGCACAGATCTCGCAGCGCGCCCAGGAGGTCACCGAGGCCCAGAGCTCGCCGTGGCTGGAGGACCAGGCGCGCAAGCTCGGCTACCACCTGCCCGGCGAGAAGGTCTACGTCCTCGACCCCGGCGCCAAGTCCGCGCCCGCCTCGGGCGGCCTCGACGCCGCGCCCCCCACCTTCAGCCCCACCCCGGTCCCGACCCCCATCCCGACGCCCACCCCGACCCCGTCGCCCACGCCGCCGCTGCCGAGCGTGGTGCCGGCCAGCCCGACCCCCACCGCCGCGTCGCCGTCCCCCACCCCCTGAGGACCGCCGGCCGGCCTGGCGCAACTCCGGCGTGGAGCGCCCGGCCCGCGCTATGCTCCCCATGCGGCGTGGAGCAGTGGAAGCTCGTCGGGCTCATAACCCGAAGGTCGCTGGTTCGAATCCAGCCGCCGCAACCACTCCTCCCCCCTGCGTCGGTGCCGATGTCGCCGTTGTCGAGCATCCGGCCCCCGGCGCCCCCTCCGGCGGTATAGCTCAGGTGGTAGAGCGCCCGGCTCATACCCGGTATGTCCCTGGTTCGACCCCAGGTACCGCCACGTGGGCCCGGCAGCTCCCTCCCGGCGAGCGGGTGGCCGCCGTCGGCCGGGTCCGCCGCGCTGTCGCCTCCGCTGCCGATCGGCGCGGCGTCATCCGCGCCGGTGAGACGGTGGTGGTGGCCTGCAGCGGCGGCCCGGATTCGACCGCACTGGTCGATGCCCTGGCCCGGCTGGCGCCGCCCCGCGGCTGGCGCCTCCACGTCGTCCACGTCGACCATGGGCTGCGGCCCGAGTCGGCCGCCGAGGCGGGGCCGGTGGCCGCCCTGGCCGCCCGGCTCGGTCTCGGCTTCGAGTCGGTGAGGGTCGAGGTCGAGAGCGGCCCCTCGATCCAGGACCAGGCCCGCCGGGCCCGCCACGCCGGGCTCGCCGCGGTCGCCGATCGCATCGGCGCCACCGTCATCGCCCTCGGCCACACCGCCGACGACCAGGCCGAGACCGTGCTCATGCGGCTCCTCACCAGTGCCACCCCCTGGAGCCTGCGCGCGATGGCGGAGCGCGAGGGGAGGCTCGCCCGCCCCCTGCTCCGCGTTTGGCGCCAGGCGACCCTGGACTACTGCGCGGCCCTCGGCCTGGAGCCCGTTGACGATCCCAGCAACCGCGATCCGCGCTTCCTGCGCAGCCGGGTGCGTCACGAGCTGCTGCCCGCGCTGGAGGGCGTCTTCCCGGGAGCGCGGCGGCGGTTGGCCACCCTGGCGCTGCGGCAGCGCGATCTCCTGGAGGGAGGTGGCGTGGCCGGGCCGGCTGTGATCGGGAACAAGGCTGTCACTCCCCGATCGCGCCTCCCGCGCAGTTCGGAGCCCCTGCTATAGACTGGCTCGGATGCGCAATACCCGGCGCCCCTTCTCCTGGATGCTCGGCGT
>PLAX01000060.1 GCA_003135255.1 Candidatus Dormiibacterota bacterium
TCCCGCTCGCCCTGCCAGATCTCCTCCCACCGATCGGGGCTGAAGAAGCGGTGCAGGCCGCAGACGTTGCAGCGCTCGGGATGGCCGGGGTCGGTGCGGCGCGGTCGCTCCACGTCGGTGACCATGGTCATCACCGCTCGCCGGATCTCCTCGGGGCTGTCCAGCATCCCGATGGTGTTCCCCCGGCTCTTGCTCATCTTGCTGACCCCATCGGTGCCCATCACCCGGGGGATCTCGGTGAACAGCCCCTGGGGTTCTGGAAAGACCTGGCCAAAAAGATGGTTGAAGCGGCGCGCGATCTCCCGGGTCAGCTCGATGTGGGGGGCCTGGTCCTCGCCCACCGGGACCCGGTCGGCGCGCGGGAGGAGGATGTCGGCCGCCTGGAGCACCGGGTAGCCGAGCAGCCCGTAGTTCTGGTTGTCCGGGAACTGCGCGACCTTCTCTTTGTAGGTGGGCACCCGCTCCAGCCAGCCGAGCGGTGTGGACATGGAGAGGAGGAGGTGAAGCTCGGCCACCTCGGGAAGGTCGGACTGGAGGAAGACGGTGGAACGCTCCGGGTCGATCCCGGCAGCCAGCCAGTCAAGCACCATCTCGACGGTCGCCGGTCGGATCGACGCTGGCTCGGTCGCCTCGGTCAGGGAGTGGTAGTCGGCGACGAAGAAGACGCACTCGTAGTCGTCCTGGAGATGCACCCAGTTGCGCAGCGCGCCCAGGTAGTTGCCGATGTGCATCCGCCCGGTCGGCTGCATGCCGCTCAGCACCCGGAGCCGCCTCCCGGAGGGCGCTCCGCCTAGGGGGGGGCCATCGATGGTGGTGTCCGGCATGGGCCTGCGATTCTACCGGGTACTCGGCAACCCACCGCCGGGGGTTCGTCTGCGCCCCGGGGCGCGGCGGGAGCGGCGCTTCTTCGATGTGGCGCACGGATGGGCCCCGATCCGTACACGGGCGCCGGGGAGCGGGCGCAGGTGCGAGTTGCTACGCTTCACGGAGCCCCGCGCCGCCTCCGCGCCGGGCCGACCTGAGGAGGATCGCGCCATGGCACTGCCTCGTCGGCGACTCGGCAGCAACGGACCGGAGATCACCCACGTGGGCTTCGGCGCCTGGGCCATCGGCGGAGGGGGGTACGCCTTCGGCTGGGGGGGCCAGGACGACACCGCGTCCATCTCCGCCATCCACCACGCCATCGAACTCGGAGTGAACTGGGTCGACACCGCGGCGATCTACGGGCTCGGCCGCTCCGAGGAGGTGGTGGGCCAAGCGCTGGCAGGGCTTCCCGCGTCGGAGCGTCCGCTCGTCTTCACCAAGTGCGGCATGGTCTGGGCCCCGGAACAGCCCACGGCCTTCCCCCGGCGGGTGTTGGCGCCGGAGTCGATCCGCCGCGAGTGCGAGGCATCGCTGGCGCGACTCGGGATGGAGACCATCGACCTCTACCAGTTCCACTGGCCGGACGACACCGGGGTGCCGATCGAGGAGAGCTGGGGGGCCATGCTCCGGCTCCGCGAGGAGGGCAAGGTCCGCTGGTGCGGCGTCTCCAACTTCGACGTGGCGCTCCTGGAGCGCTGCGAGCGCGTCGGCCACGTCGATTCTCTGCAGCCGCCCTTCTCACTGATCAACCGGGGGGCCGCCGCCGAGCTCCTCCCCTGGTGCGCGGCCCACGGCACCGGCGTCATCGTGTACAGCCCGATGCAGTCGGGTCTGCTCACCGACAGCTTCTCGGCGGAGCGGGTGGCGGCCATGGACGCCGACGACTGGCGTCTGGACAGCCCCGAGTTCACCTCGCCGCGGCTGGAGCGCAACCTCGCGCTCCGGGATGCGCTCCGCCCGGTGGCCCACCGCCAAGGGGTCTCGGTGGCCGCGGTGGCCGTGGCGTGGGTGCTGAGCTTCGACGGCGTGACCGGGGCCATCGTGGGGGCTCGCTCGGCGGCCCAGGTCGAGGGCTGGTTTCCCGCCGCCGACCTCGGCTTGAGCCCGGCCGACCTCGACGAGATCGCGTCAGCCGTCGAGCTCAGCGGCGCTGGCTCCGGCCCCGGTCGGCCGCCCCGCTGACCCCATCGAGGAGCGGCTCACCCAGCAGCGCCTCGTAGACGGCCACGGTGGACCGGGCTGCCGCCTCCCAGGTGAAGCTCGCCGCGTGCTCCAGCCCGAGCCGCCGCCGCCGGGCGGTTTCGTCCGGGTCCGAGAGGAGGCGTGCGAGCGCGGCGTGGAGCGCCGCGTCGTCGCCGTCGGGCACGAGCACCGCGGCCTCACCGGCGACCTCGGGCATCGAGCTGTTCCGGAAGCCCACCGTCACCGCGCCGCAGCCCATCGCCTCCAGGAGCGGCAGCCCGAAGCCCTCGTAGGAGCTCGGGAAGACGAAGGCCGCCGCTCCCCCGTAGAGGGCGACCAGGTCCGCGGTCTCCACGAACCCGAGCTCCCGGCCGTGGTCGCCCAAGGTGGCGATCTGGGCGTGCACGGCGGGCTCGAAGAGCCCCTGCTGACCGGCGACGACCAGGTCGACGTCGTGGTCCCGACCCAGCCGGCGGGTGACATCCACCAGGTGGGGAAGGCCCTTGCGTGGCTCGAAGGTGCCCACGCCGAGGAGGTAGGGCCTCCGCAGGCCGTGGCGGGCCCGCGCCGCCTCGACCGCCTCCGGGGGCGCCGG
>PLAX01000034.1 GCA_003135255.1 Candidatus Dormiibacterota bacterium
GGCAGCTCACGGATCCCCGCCGCGACCGGCACCGGTTGCGAGAGGGTGATCCCGGCCCAACCGGCCAGCTCGGCGCGCCCCGGGTAGCGCCCTGTGCTCCGCAGGAGCCCGTCCACCAGCACGGCGGGCAGCGCCTCCTCACCCTGGGCGTTAACCGCCTCGTGGACCGGCGCACACGCAATGAACTTCTCCGGCTCCTGGGAGAGGGTCGCCCGCGCGACCGTGACGCCCTGCCCGGCCAGCCACTCGAGGTCGGCAGCGAAACGGGCCAGGGCGGGATCGACAGACGGTCCGCAGACGCCGGTCGAGCAGCACATCGCGGGATCGAACACTTCAACGCTGGCCATGCCACTCCTCCGAGCCTCGGTGGGCGATCTGCTTGCCGCCCGGTTCGGGCAGTATACATCAACCCATCCTGATATGAAGCGCCGCTGATGTGATCTAATAGTGCCGTGACAACCGCAACCATCAACGTCAGCGGTGAGCGCGCCGCCGTCTTCGCCCTGCTAGCCGACCCGCTCCGCCTCTGGATCGTGGAGCTGCTCGCCGCCGAGGAGCTCTGCACCTGTCACCTGATCGACGAGACCGGTGCCAAGCAGACCACGGTGAGCCACCATCTGCGGATCCTCCGCGAGGCAGGCGCTGTCACCACCACTGAGGATGGCAAGTTCACCTGGTACCGGCTCACCCCGCACGTCCTGGACGCACTGGCGGCGAGCCTCACTGAGCTTGCCGACGGCGCCGAGCGGGCCGGCCGTCACCGCCTTCCCTGCGCCCCCTGACGGGACCGGGAGGATGAACTCCCGAGCAGGCGGTGGGACCGTCTAGATCACGCCAGCCCTGGCATCCGCTCTCGGTCGCCGCCTGCGTCCCCTTCCTGACCTCCCGCGACCAACCCGCCACCCCGAGGGATGTGGGGCGGGGAAATCCATCCACCTATTTTGATGTATCCTGCATGGGTGACGATGACCCGCCAGCCCACACCAGCGACGGAGCCGCCGGCATTCCTGGCGCTGGCCGGCCACCCACTGCGCTGGCGGCTGCTCCGCGAGCTGGCCGAGAGCGACCGCCGCGTTCGGGAGCTCACCGCCCGACTGGGCGAGCCCCAGAGTCTCGTCTCCTACCATCTGGGCCTGCTCCGCGCCGCCCGGCTGGTGTCGGCCCGACCCAGCTCGGCAGATCGCCGCGACAGCTACTACTCAGCTGACCTCGGCCGTTGCGGTGAGCTGCTGGGTGCCGCCGGCGCCTCCCTGCACCCCGCCCTTCGTCCTTGGCCGGCTCCCCCGCTGCCGCCAGAGGAGTTGTCGGGCCGGGTCCTCTTCCTCTGCACCGGGAACAGCGCCCGCTCCCAGATGGCCGAGGGCTGGCTCCAACACCTCACCACGAACCGCGTGCAGGCGTTCAGCGCCGGCAGCCAGCCCACTCGTCTGCACCCCAACGCGGTGATGGTGATGCGGGCCCACGGCGTCGACCTGGCGGGCCGGCGGGCCAAGCACTTCGATGAGTTCCTCGGTCAGCGCTTCGACTGCGTGGTCACCGTCTGCGACCGGGTTCGGGAGGTCTGCCCGGAGTTCCCCGGGGCCAGGACGATCCACTGGAGCATCCCCGACCCCGCCGAGGGTGGCGACGACGCGACCACCTACCCGGCGTTCGAGCGCACCGCGGCGGATCTCGCCGCTCGTATTCCGTTCCTCGTGCAGCTGCTCGTGCACGACCTCGTGGAGGTGAACTGATGTCCGGGGCCACCACCAACGTTTGCCGGGACAGTGACGCCGCGGCGTCGCCCGCCAGCGTCGGAGTTGATCTCACATGATGACGCCGGGAGATCGCAAGGAGCTGGAGGGTGCCGCCCGACGTCTGTCGCGTGAGTTCGCCGGCGTCTTCAGCCACGAGAGCGTCGAAGAGTGCGTCATGGACTCCTTCGAACGACTCGCAGCCACCGCGACGGTGACCGGTTTCCTGGTGATTCTCGCCGAGCGATTCGCCCGCGAGCGGCTGCAGGCGCTGGGTCAGGCGGAGAAGCCCGCCGGGAGTCGGGTGCCGGAGGTGCTCTTCGTCTGCGTGCACAATGCGGGCCGGTCGCAGATGGCGGCGGTGCTTCTCGACCAACTCGCCCATGACTCCGTGCACGTGCGCTCGGCGGGATCCGACCCCGCCGACCATCTCAACCCAGCGGTGGTCGAGGCCATGGGTGAGCTGGGCCTCGATCTCGCCAAGGAGTTCCCCAAGCCGCTGACGGACGAGGTCGTGCAGGCCGCCGACGTGGTCATCACCATGGGGTGCGGAGACGCATGTCCGCTGTATCCCGGGAAGCGGTATCTGGATTGGGAGCTCGAGGACCCCGCCGGCCAACCGCTGGCGACGGTTCGGCGCATACGCGACGACATCCAGGAGCATGTCAGAGCACTGCTGGCTGACCTGGCACCCGCGGCGACGACGTCGTAGTCGCACGCAGCGCCTGGGGTGCCGTCCAAGGTGGGGTGCGCAAGCCTGGGTCCGGGAGGTGCGCCCGGAAGCACTGAGGCGACTGCTCCGCCGGGCGACGCACGCCACTGTCTGCGCAGCGAGCCACAGTCAGGCCTCTTCGGAGCGAGCCGCAATGGCCCATAAGTTTGCCTTGTGCACGTACATCCACAACACCCTTCTATGAACGAACGTCCACATGGTGGGGGTCCGAGCCCGCCCCCCTCTCCCCCCCCGGCACCCCGCCTCGCCCTCATGGTGCCGGTGACAAGGACCTCACCGGCCACGTGACGGTGTCGCCAACGGTGCTCTCGCCGGCGGCCTTTCTGGAACTTCTCTGACCGCTACCGCGCCTGAGGGCTGCTCCAGGGGAGCGATGAGATCTCCAGCCTGCCGGTGCCATCCTGATAGAGCACTTGCTTGGCTAATCGTGGTCCCGAGCAGCACTTGCTTCTGCACCCCGGGTCCCCGGCCGGGCCCGGCCAGATCCAAAGCAAGTTCTCCCGGTGAATTCAAAACTGACCGTTAGCTGACCCGCTGGGGGTCGGGGCGCCCAGACTCGAACTGGGGACCTCTTGCTCCCAAAGCAAGCGCCTTAGGCTTTCGTCGCTCGCATAGGCCTTCTTGAATTCGCTTGGTCCACTTGCTTCGCCATCCGTGCTTCCGGCCAGCACTTGCTTCAAGGGTCAGGAGCAGTTCCGGAAGCAATATGACTCTGCCCCGCCAACCCGTCCCCAGTCAGCCCTAACACAGCCCGTGACCACGACATCCGCGGTGGACCAATTCTCGGGGGGCCGGACACTAGCCATTTCGAGTTCGAACATCGCTTCGGCTGCAGGGGTTTTCCGCGTGAGTGCAGGATTAGCGCCAGATCGGCGGAGCCGGGCGACTGGCGGGGGGTGCGGTCAGCGCAAGCGGACACCGCCGATGCGGGAGAGCGATCCGTCCGGGTCGGGAGTCAGCCAGACCGGCGCCGGCCCGGCTGACTCGCCGAGGTCAGCCCGCGAGGAAATGGTTCTGCACCAGCCAGTCGTAGGCGACGGTGGACACCGTCTCGTTGTCGATCTCCACATCTGCATCGAGGGCGAGCACGACCGGGGTGGTGAGCTTGGCCGCCACCGGGGCCATGAGGGCGGCGATGGCCGGGTACTGGTTGAGAACGCTCTTGCGGACCAGCAGGCCGGCGTTGTCGGGCGGGAACAGGTTCTTGTCGTCCTGGAGAACGTATAGGTTGTCGGACTGGATGCCGGCATCGGTGGTGAACACCTCGCCGGCGGCACACTGGCCGCTGCTGATCTCCTGCTCAGCCGTGCTGCCCACGGTCACGTAGTTGGCGTTGGCGTACGACTGGTTGTAGGTCTTCTCCAATCCGGCCAGGCCGTCGGGCCGGGTCCGGAACTCGGCGAGGATGCAGATCGAGGTGTTGGGGTGGGAGGCCAGGTAGCTGCCGAACTCACTCAGCGTCGTACCGTACGTGGACTCCTCCGAGGCCTTGATGGCGATCCCGTTGGTGTCGTCCAACGGGGTGTCCGACGTCCAGCAGATCCCCTTGGGAGCGTCCTTCTGCTGCACGAAGTTGTATGCCTGGGTCAGCTGGGTGGGGAACTGGCCGGTGCTATAGCCGAGGTAGTCGCTCAGCT
>PLAX01000152.1 GCA_003135255.1 Candidatus Dormiibacterota bacterium
GCCTTGGCGACCAGCTCGATGCCCAGGGTAAAGCCGGCGTCGGACTCGATGCCGACCTCCCGGATGAACTGGCGGGAGTACGCCTTGAAGGAATTGGTGGGGTCGTGTGTCCCCACCCGGCCGATGAGGTGGAGGGAGAGACCGGCCATCCGGGAGATCGCGCCCTTGGCCCACGGCCCACCCACCTGCTGCCCTCCGCGCATGTAGCGGGACGCGGACGCCACCACCACCCCCCGCTCGACGAGTCGGGTCAGCGGGTCGATCTGGTGGGCGTCGTCGCTGCCGTCGGCCATGGTCACCACGACCACGTCGCTCAACGCCTCGTCGATACCGAAGCGCAGCGCCGCCGCCGGCCCACGCCCGTACCGGTTGAGCAGCGGCCGGAGGCGTGGTTCCCGAGATGCCGCCGCAGCCAGGTACGGCACGGTGGTGTCGTCGGGCCGGTCGTAGACGGCCAGCAGCTCGCAGGGCAGGGTCACCGCCTCGAACACCCGATCGAGGAACGGGATGATGCCGGCCCCCTCCATGTACACCGGCACCACGATGGAGACCCGTGGCTTCACACGCGAACCCCGCGACCGAGGACGTTGAAGAGGTCCACGATCGGCACCTGTGGCTCCAGGGCGGCGTACTCCGGGTGCGGGGTGGCGACGATCAGGAGATCGGCATCCCGCAAGACGGTGTCGAGCGGGGTGAGGTCGGGGTCGATGGTCACATAGGGGTCGGTGCAGAGGACTCTGCGGGCCTTGATGGAGAGGAGCCGTTTGAGCTTGTAGCTGAGACTCTGGCGGGGATCGTCGGAACCGCCCTTGAATGCCATGCCCAGGATCCCGACGGTCATCTCGGCGAGCTCGTGGTGGCGGGAGAGCTGGCTCACCACGTAGAGCGGCAGGCCCTCGTTGATCATGACGCTGGCGTGGCCGAGCGTGAAGTTGTTGTTGTCGAAGGCGGCGATCTGCATCGTGTCCTTGAACAGGCACGGGCCGGCCGCGAACCCCGCGCCCGGCATGTCGGCCGCCCGGGGATACTGGTAGGTGACGGCGTGGCGAATCCGCTCGAAATCGAGGCCGAAATCGTTGGCGATCATGTAGAGCTGGTTGGCGGTCGCGAACTTGATGTAGCGCCAGGTGTTGGTGAAGAGCTTGGCGAGCTCCGCCTCCTCGGGAGTGAGCTCCACGATCTCTGACGCGAGGTGGCGAAAGAGGCCGGCCGCACGTTCGGTGGCTCGGCTGCTCCGTGCGGCGACGATCTGGGGCAGGGATCTCAGCTCGGTCAGGGCGTGGCCCTCGGCGATCCTCTCCGGGCAGAAGGCGACGTCGATGTGCACGTCCAGCCCCGCCACCCGCTTCTCGATCATCGCGGTCACACCCGGGTAGACCGTGCTTCTGAGGACGAGCAGCTGGCCGTCGACGAGTCGCGGCAGCTGAGGCTCGAGGGCTCTCAGCACCGCGCCGACGTCCGGGTTGAGGAACTGGTCGACCGGGGTCCCGACGATCACGATGACGGTCTCGGCGGTGCCGAGCACCGCTGCGTCAGTGGTGACGGTCAGCCGACCGGCCTCCAGCAGCTGGGGCAGCAGAGTGTCCGCGCCCTCCTCGCGGAACGGCATCCTGCCCTGGCCGACCGTCTCCACGGCGCTCGCGTTGATGTCGTGCAGCGCGACCGTGAGGCCGCGCTCGGCAAAGGCGAGACCGAGTGGCAGCCCCACGTGGCCGCAGCCACCCAGGATGGCGATGTCGCGTTGAAAGGGCATCCGCATATCCTCGCGCGCCGCCGGGCCGGCGGTGCGACGTCTGGGCGACGAGTATACGCAGCGGCGCCCGCCCCGGCCGCCCAACGCCCCAACCGAATCGTTCGGCTCGGCGAGCCTCAGATGGGAGCGCCCGTCGACGGTCCCGAGTGGGGAAGCCCGGCCTCACGGTCGTCGCGTCCCGCTTTTGGTAGCATCGCCCCGTCCCGGGACGGCCGCTCGCGCGGTTCGCCGGCCGGACAGCGGTCGGGGAGAGAGCGTAGATGTCGAGGGTTCTGGTCACCGGATCGGCCGGCTTCATCGGCGGCTACGTCGTCCAGGAGCTGCTGCGGTCGGGTCACGAGGTGGTCGGGATTGACAACCTCTCCAAGTACGGCCCGGTCGTCAGGTCGTATGACCGCGACCCGGGCTATCGATTCGTTGACGGTGACGTCCGCGACTCCGACCTCATGCTGAGACTTCTCAGCGACTGCGACCACCTCATCGCGGGCGCGGCCATGATCGGGGGGATCTCCTACTTCCACGCCTACGCCTACGACCTGCTGGCGACCAACGAGCGGATCATCGCCGCCTCCTGCGACGCGGCGATCGAGGCCCACCGGCGCCATCACCTCGAGAAGGTCACCTACATCAGCTCCTCGATGGTGTTCGAGTCGGCGGACTCCTGGCCGTCCATCGAGGGACAGGAGCACAGGATCCCGCCTCCGGCGTCCTCCTACGGTTTCCAGAAGCTCGCGGTGGAATACTTCGCCCGGGCCGCCTGGGATCAGCACCAGCTCCCTTACACGATCGTCCGCCCCTTCAACTGTGTCGGTGTCGGAGAGGGGCGCGCCCTGGGCGATGTCGAGATCCTGAGTGGAAACGTCAAGCTGGCGATGAGCCACGTCGTCCCCGACCTCGTCCAGAAGGTGCTGAAGGGTCAGGACCCGCTGCACATCCTGGGCGACGGCCGCCAGGTGCGCCACTACACGTACGGCGGCGATCTGGCCCAGGGCATCGTGCGCGCCATGGAGCACCCGCTGGCGCTCAATCAGGACTTCAACCTCTCCACGGCTCAGTCGACCACCGTGCTGGAGCTGGCCGAGAAGATCTGGGTGCGCGGCCATGGCCCGGACGTCCCCTTCCGGTACGTGACCGACCCCCCCTACCCGCACGACGTGCAGCGGCGCGTCCCCTCCGTGGACAAGGCCCGCGAGATACTCGGCTTCGAGGCGACGACCGGCCTCGACGCCATGCTCGACGAGGTCGTCCCCTGGGTGGCGCAGGCGCTGTCGGCGGGCTCCATCTGAGGGGCTCCCCATGCCAGCTCTCGGAGCGCTCCAACCGGGGCCCGGGGCTGGGCCCCGAGCGGTGAGGTCCGAGCCGGTGGTCGCCACCTCTCCCCCGCGGGCGAGACACCTTCCGCGCTGGGGCTGGCCGCTGGCGGCGCTGGCGGCGCTGGCGGTCGTGATCTCGAGACGCCCGGACGCCGTGACCAACGCTCAGTTCTGGGCCGAGGACGGCACCGTGTGGTTCGCGACCGCATACAACCACGGCGGGTTCGCTTCGCTCCTCACCCCCTACAACGGCTACCTCCAGGTGTTCTCGCGGCTGGTCGCCGCGCTCTTCACCCCGCTCGGGCTGCGCTGGGCGCCGCTCGCCTTCAACCTGGTCGCGATCGCCGTCCAGGTGGCACCGGCCCTCTTCCTCCTCACCTCGCGCCTGGATGACGCCGCCCCGCTGCCCGGGCGGGCCGCGCTGGCGGCCGTGTACCTCCTCATCCCCTCGTTCGAGGTCAACGCCAACCTCACCAACGCCCAGTGGCACCTGGCGGTGCTGGCGACCCTGGTGGTGGTGGCGAGAGTTCCACGGGGCCGGGCCTGGCGAGCCTTCGACATCGCCGCCGTCGCGCTCTCCGCGCTCACCGGCCCCTTCGGCTTTCTCCTCGTCCTCGTGCTCGGGATCCGATGGCTGGGCACCCGGGAGCGGTGGTTTCTCCTCCTCGGCGGGCTCTGCCTGCTCTGCGACGCGGTCCAGGTCTGGGCGATCCACGGGGGCGGCCGGCCAGCGGTCGGTCCGCTCGGAGCCACCCCGTCGCTCCTGCTCGAGATCCTCGCCAACAAGGTCGTCCTCGACGGCCTCTTTGCCCAGGACTGGACTCACGTCGTGTTCCTGACCCCCGGTTCCGGGATGGGCTTGGTCTCGGGTCTCATCGACCTCGTGGCTGCCGGCGTCGTGGTCACCGCCCTGATCCGCGGCCCGGAGGCGCTCCGGCTCTTCACCCTGGTGGCCGCCGGGGTCCTCATTGCCGGTCTGGCCTCGCCACTCGTCGCCACCCAGCCGCAGTGGCCGGTGATCAACACGGCCGGCGTCGCCCAGCGCTACTTCCTGCCGGCCGAATGCGCCTGGCTCGCCTGCCTGCTCTGGGCCCTGACCCGCTGGCGCCCGCGTCTGCCCCGGCGGGTCGACGGCGGGGTGATCGGGGTCGGGCTGGTCGTGGCCGCCATGGCCGTGGGGCTGGTGACCGCCTGGCAGTACCCTCCCTTCCAGGACGACCACCCGGCGACCTACGCGGCGGGTCTCGGCTCGGCCGCTCCGGGTTCGACATTCGTCGAGCCGATCAATCCCCCCGGCTGGTCGGTGCAGCTGACCGTGCCGTGACCGCCCGGACGCCGGGTCACGGTCGTGACCCGAGACGGCGGGCTCAGCTCACCCCAGCTCGATCTGCGAGTGGTCGCCGAGCATGAGCCGGTACCCGTGGGGCCGGTGCCGCAACTCGTGGACCACGCAGCCCTTGCCGATCAGCGACGACTCGATCTTCCCGGTCACGTTCTCGATGCGGACATCCTCGAGGATGATCGAGTGCTCGATCTCCGCGCGCCGCACCGTGCACCCATGGTAGATGGAGCTGTACGGACCGATGTAGGCGTCGTCGATGACGGTGCGTTGACCGATGATCGCCGGGCCGCGCACCGTGCAGTTGCGCAGCTCNNAGCAGATCCTCGAGCCGGCCGGTGTCCTTCCAGGTCGCCACCGAGGCCTCATGCTGCGAGGTGATGAGGTGAGGAGCGACGTTGCCGCCGGTGTCGATCATCCGCTGGATGGCGTCGGTGATCTCCAGCTCGCCACGCGCCGAGTAGGCGATCGACGAGGCGGCCTCGAAGATGGCCGGGGTGAAGAGGTAGACGCCCACCAGGGCGAGGTCCGATTTCGGGATCGCGGGCTTCTCGACCAGCCGGATCACCCGCCCGTCGACGACCTCGGCCACCCCGAAGTGCTGGGGCTCCGCCACCTGGGCGAGCAGGATCATGGCGTCGGGGTGAAGGCGCTCGAATTCCTGGACGACCGGGACGATGCCGTGGCGCACCAGGTTGTCGCCCAGGTACATGACGAAGCTGCTGTCCCCGAGGAACTCCCGCGCCGTCAGCACCGCGTGGGCGAGCCCTTTGGGCGCCTCCTGAGGGATGTAGGTGCAGTGGGCACCGAATGCGGACCCGTCGCCGACCGCGGCCCTCACCTCGGCACCGGTCTCGCCGGTGATGATCCCGATCTCCGTGATCCCGGCCGCGACGATGGCCTCGATGGCGTAGAAGAGGATCGGCTTGTT
>PLAX01000209.1 GCA_003135255.1 Candidatus Dormiibacterota bacterium
CCGAGCTGCAGCTGGTGACCGAATTCGGCCGGGAGTCGGTGCTCCAGGAGAAGCTCACCCCTCTGCTGCCCGAATTCGACTACGCCATCATCGACTGCCCCCCCTCGCTCGGCCTCCTCTGCGTCAATGCCCTGGTGGTCGCCACCGAGGTGATCATCCCCCTGCAGTGCGAGTACTTCGGGATGAAGGGGATGCAGCAGCTCCAGAAGACCATCGACCGGGTGCGGGCAAAGCTCAACCCTCAGCTGAGCATCTGCGGCATCCTCCCGACCATCTACAAGCCGCGGACCCTGCACAGCCAGGAGGTTCTCGAGCTGGTCAAGGAGCGCTACGGCAGCGAGGTCTTCGACGTTCGGGTGGACGCCTCCATCCGCTTTGCCGAGACACCGCTGGCGGGGCTCTCGATCCTCCAGTACGCCCCCGAATCCCCGGGCGCCAGGGCGTACCGCGCCCTCGCCCGCATCGTCATGGCCCAGAGTGCCGAGCTGGCCGTCCCGGAGGCGGAGGCTGCGCCGGCACGACCGAAGGCGCGGGCGGGGCACCCGTGATGCCCGGGTTCCGTCGCGCCCAGCTGCGCGGCTCCGAGGAGCTGTTCCGCAGCACCGAGGAGCCCGCCCCGGCCGAGCACCCCCTGCCGGAACCACCGGTCCACCCGGTCCCGGCGGCGCCCACCCACAACCTCCGATCGGTTCGCCTCAGCGAGGAGGACGTCCAGCTCCTGGCGGAGGCCGTCCAGCACCTCAAGTTCCCGGGAAAGACGCCTGCCCGCCCGTCGATCGGCGACTTCGAGCGCCTCGAGGCGTTGCGGCAGAAGCTGCTCCGAATCCTCTAGGTCGCCCCTCCCCCACCGCCTCCCGCTGCGGGAACCGGGAAGGTCAGTGCCCCTGCCGGTCTGCTAGCTTGCCGGGGATGGTCATCGGAACCCTCGTCCTCCGCCTCCAGGTCCCGGGGAGCGAGTCCCTCAAGGACAAGCGGCAGGTGGTGCGCTCGCTGGTCGCCCGCGTGCGCCGGACGTTCGACGTCGCCATCGCGGAGGTCGGCGACCAGGATCTCTGGCAGGCCGTGGAGCTGGGGGTGGCCTGCGTCTCCAACGACGCCCGTCACGCCGACGAGGTCTGCCAGAAGGTGCTCAATTACGTCGGCGCGGACGGAGAGGCGTTGCTCGTCGACTCCCGGTTCGAGATCGTGCGCCTGTGAACACGGAACCCGGGGCGGCCCGGAGGCTGACGCTCGCCGGCTCGGCAGGCCGCTGGCTCCTGGTCGCGACCGTGCTCGGCTCGGGGATGGCTCTCCTCGACACCACGATGGTGATCGTCGCCCTTCCCGCCATCGGGCGCACCCTCGGCGGTGGCCTCTCCACGCAGCAATGGGTGCTCGACGCCTACCTGATCACCCTCGCCGGGTTCGTGCTCCTGGGCGGGGCTCTCGGTGAGGTGGTCGGCCACGGCCGAGTCTTCCTCGCCGGCGCGGTGGCCTTCGGGGTGACCTCCGCCGTCTGCGGGGTGGCTCCGACCAGCGCCGTCCTCATCGTCGCCCGCCTGTTCCAGGGAGCCGCAGCCAGCCTGCTGGTTCCCGGGGCCCTGGCTCTCGTCTCCACGAGCTTCTCCGGCGAGGAGCGGGGACGGGCGATCGGGGCCTGGTCGGGGATCTCCGGCCTCGCCACCGTCATCGGCCCGCTCCTCGGGGGGCTGCTGGTCGACCACGCCGGCTGGAGATGGGTGTTCCTCGTCAACATCCCGCTGGCGGCCGCAGCTGTCGCGGCCGCAATCCACCACCTCCCCCTTCGCGAGCTCCGGTCCACGGCACTCGGCGAACACCTCGACTTCGGCGGCGCCCTGGCCGCGGCGGCCGGTCTCGGGCTCCTGGTCTGCGGCCTGATCGAAGCCCGCAACCTGGGGACGCCGCTCACGGCCGGCGCGGTGGTCCTGGGCCTGGCGCTGCTGGTCGCCTTCGCGGTCATCGAGTCTCGCCGAGAGCGCCCGCTGCTGCCGCTCTCGCTGTTTGCCATCCGGGGGTTTGCGATGGCCAACCTGACCACCCTCCTCGTCTACGGCGCCCTGAGTTCCGCCCTCTTCCTGGTGGTCCTCGAGCTGCAGCAGGTGACCGGCTACAGCGCCCTGACCTCCGGAGCGGCCATCTTCCCGATCACGCTGCTGCTGTTTCTCCTCTCCCCGCGACTGGGGGGACTGGTGTCCCGCATGGGCTCCCGGCGCCTGATCACCCTGGGGCCCGTCGTCGCCGCACTGGGTCTCGTGCTCTTCCTCCGGGTGTCGGCTTCGGCCTCGTACCTGACGGTGGTGCTGCCCGCCGCCGTCGTTTTCGGGATCGGACTCGCCCTCACCGCCGCGCCGCTCACCACCACCATCCTGGGAGCGGTGCCGTCGACGCGTGCGGGGATCGCCTCCGGGGTCAACAACGCCGTCACGCGGGTGGCGGGCCTCCTCGCGGTGGCGGCGGTGCCCCTGGCGGCCGGGCTCGCCAGCGCGACCGATGGGGCGGGAAGCGGCTTCACCAGCGGCTTTCACCACGCCATGCTCATCTCCGCGGTCCTCTGCCTCCTCGGCGCCGTGGTCTCCTTCGTGGGGCTCCGGCCGGCCCGGCATCCCGCACCTCCGAGCGAAGCGGCCACCGAGTGACCGGCGCAAGGAGGGTGACGTCGCCGGCAGCGCCGGTCCCGAGCGCGGCCATCCTGGCGGCGGCATTCAGCGCCCACGTCGGGCTCACCCTCGACCCCTTTCAGCTCGAGGCGATCGAGAAGCTGGAACGCTCACGAGGGGTGCTGGTCAGCGCCCCCACCTCCAGTGGCAAGACGCTCATCGCCGAGTACGCGATCTGGCGCTGCCTGGCGGCGCCGCCGAGCCTCCGGCGGGACGCCGGCTCCCCCCACCGGGTCATCTACACCACCCCCCTGAAGGCGCTCTCCAACCAGAAGTTCCGCGACCTCGGGGAACGGTATGGCGAGCAGAACGTGGGCCTGGTCACCGGGGAGCACACCGTCAACGAGTCGGCTCCGGTGGTGGTGATGACCACCGAGATCCTTCGCAACATCCTCTACGACGAACCGGGACGGGTCGACACCGTCGGTGACGTGGTCCTCGACGAGGTCCACTACATCGACGATTACCCGCGAGGAACCGTCTGGGAAGAGGTGATCATCGAGGCTCCGCGCCACATCCGGATCACCGGCCTCTCCGCCACCATCAGCAACGTCGACGAGGTGGCGGCGTGGATGAGTGGCCTGCGCGGCGGCGTGGAGGTGGTGACCCAGACCGAGCGCCCGGTCGCCCTGGAGCTGTGGCTCTGCCTCGACAACCAGCTCTGGCCCCTCTTCGACGAGCGCGGTCAGGTGGCCCGACGGACCCTGGAGCAGGCCCAGAACCTGAGTGCCGGCGACCTGCGGCTGCGCTACGCGCGCCGCGCCCCGGAGAACGACCTGTTCCAGGTCATCGAGCGCCTGCGCACCGGCGGGATGCTGCCGGCGATCTACTTCATCTTCTCCCGCCGCGGCTGCCGCGAAGCGCTCTCCCGCTGCGCGATACACGGCCTCGACCTCACCGACCCGGCCGAGAAGTCGGCCGTCGACACCGAGATGGCGCGTCGCATCCAGGGCATCGCGGACGACGACGAGCGGCGGGTGTTCGTCGACGCCGTCGACACCAGGCTGCTCCGCCGCGGGATCGCCATGCACCACGCGGGCATGCTCCCGTACGCGAAGGAGACCGTCGAGACCCTCTTCCAGCGCGGGCTGATCAAGGTCGTGTTCGCCACCGAAACGCTCTCACTCGGCCTGAACATGCCGGCCCGGGCGTGCGTCGTCTCCTCGTTCACCAAGTTCGACGGCACCGGATTCCACGCTCTGACCTCGACCGAGCTCACCCAGCTGATGGGTCGCGCGGGACGGCGCGGCATCGACACCCTCGGCCACGGCATCATCCTCAAGGAGTCGGACGTCGACGTCCGCGACATCTACGACGCCGCCATCGGCGGTGAGATGAGCGTCGAATCGAAGTTCGCGCCCACCTACACGATGGTGCTCGCCCTGCTCAAGACGCGCACCCTGGAGCGGGCCGAGGAGCTGCTCGACCGATCCTTCGGCCAATACCAGGCGCTGCTGCGCAGTGAGCACTGGGTACACCGCAAGGCCAATCTCGAGGAGCTGCGCCTGGACCTGGGCCGGAGGGTCTTTCGCCATCCCCGGCACGTCTGCACCGAGGCGACCCTCACCCGGCATCTGCGCGTGGCCGCCCAGGTCGAGGTCATGGAGACCGAGGTGCGGCGCGCCCAGCGCCAGCACTGGCGTGACAGCCGGGCCGGCCGCTACGGGGGCCGGGCCGCCGACCCCGGGGGGAGGTTCGAGACCATGCGGCGCTCGCTCAAGGCGTCGCGGGCACGGCTGGAGGAGAGTCCCTGCACCGGCTGCCCCTACCTGAGCGAGCATCGCGGCCACCGCCGGGAGAGCGAGGAGATCGACGAGACGCTGCGGCACGGCGAGGAGGAGCTGCGCTCGGCGCGCGGCCGCTACCGCCGCGAGTTCCGGGCGCTGCGCGGGGTGCTCCGCGAGGGCGGTTTCTTGGAGAACGACCGGCCGACCGAGCTGGGCCTGCTGGCCGAGGCGCTCTTCGGCGAGAGCGCCCTGGCGGTCGCCGACGCAGTCCAGTCCGGATGGCTGGAGGAGCTGGCTCCGGCCGAACTGGTCGGGGTGCTCACCATGCTGGTGGCCGAGGATCGAGGGCGGGAGCGGCCCCAACCAGCTCGCCGGCAGTGGCCGAGCCGGGGGGTCGAGCGCGGATACCGCCTGCTGCGCACCGACCTGCAGCGGCTCGCCGCGATCGAGGAGCACCACGGTGTCGCCACCCTCCGGCCGCTCTCCTTCGACTTCGTCGCCGCCGCGTACCAGTGGGCCTCCGGGGTGGCCCTCGCCGAGATCGACGTCCCCCCCGGCGCAGACGTCGGAGACGTCGTCAAGGTGGTCAAGAACCTCTACTCCCTGCTCCGCCAGATGGAGCAGGCTCTCCGCGAGCACCCCCTCGCGCCCCGGGTCCGGCGGGCCCGCGAGGCCGTCGAGCGCGAGATGATCCGCCGGATCTAGCAGGAAGGTGACGGAGAAGATGTGGTGGCGGTGATCGAGGTGCGCGTCGAGGGCGGCTCCGCCTTCAGCGTGCGCGTTGACGGACGGAGCTTCGCGGTGACCGCAGCCGAGGCGCTGGTGCAGGAGCTGGGTGCGCCCGACCAGCTGTCGCTGGTGCGCGGCTCCTTCGAGTTCCTGCTGGAGAGAGAGCGGGCCACCGAGATCCTTCCGCGCTTTGATCTGACGGTGATCGAGCGCTACTTCCCCGAGTGGCGCGAGGAGATGCGGCGCCGCTGGCGCTGATCGGCGCGGCGCGGGTGCACGGCGCGCGTCCCCGTCAGGGGACGGCGTCGACGGCCTGCTGCAGCCAGCGGGCGATGACCCCACGGCGCAGCGGCTCGGTCTGCCGCAACCACCCCTGCGCATCGTCGGGCAGGGGGATCTGGCGAGACCAGGCGTCGAGGAGCTGGGCGTCCATCTCGATGTGGAACTGAAGCCCGTAGGCCCGCCCCAGCCGGAAGCCCTGGTTGACGTAGGCGTCGCTGCTCGCCAGGTGACACGATCCGCGCGGCAGCTCAAAGGTGTCGCCGTGCCAGTGAAGCACGGGGAGCGCCGGCCCGCAGCCGGCGAAGACCGGGTCGTCGCGCCCCGGCCCCGTGAGCGTTATCGCCCCGAGGCCGAGCTCCGGCCCGCGCTCCCCCGGCTTCACCCTGGCCCCGCAGGCGAAGGCGAGCAACTGGGCACCGAGACAGACACCGAGGATGGACCGTCCGCGGGTCACCGCATCGTGGATCAGCGCCACCTCGTCGCGCAGCCGCTGATCCGGGCCGTACACGGCCTGGGGACCGCCCATGACGACCAGAATCGGCATCCGATCGAGGTTGGGAAGCGGATCGCGCATCCCGACTCTGAGCACCTGAAGACCGATCCCCGCCGCCATGTCGCCGATCAGACCCGACCCCTCGTCCTCGGCGTGCTCGATGATGGCCAGCAGAGGCGGGCGCGCGAACACCTCCGCGCCGGCTGTCATTCGTCGCGAACCATCGCCTCAGGGACGGAGACCACCCGATAGG
>PLAX01000100.1 GCA_003135255.1 Candidatus Dormiibacterota bacterium
GAGCGCGCCGCCGCCGGGCAGGCCGGAGCGAGAGGCGCTGACGGCGGACGGGCGACACGACAGACCTGAATCCACAATGCCGCGGAACTCTACTCGGTGGGCGGCGTTCGCGTCAACCACGCGAGACGCGCTCTGGATCGACGACCGCGTGCGGTCGCACCGGAGGAATCGGACCTTCCCTTCAGGTGCCGCGGTACTAGGTATGGCGCTCGGAGAAGGAGAGGATGGCCGCCGGGTTGAGCAGCGTGAAGACGCGCTGGACCGCGCTGGTCTCCTCGGAGAGCGCGGTCACCCAGAGCGCCGAGACGTTGGTGAGGGGGAGGAAGTCGCCGGGATGGGCCTCGAGCTGCTGCTCGAGGGTCTGACCCGGGTCCAGGTGGATGTCACCGACCAGCGAGAAGGCGACGCTGTTGAAGACGGCCTGGTGGGAGAGCTTGGCGCGGTGTGTGCCGGGGATGCGCTCGCGCTCGGCCTCCTCGAGCGGGCAGAGCAGGATCACCGCCGACTTGGCGATGGTGGTGCGCGGCTCCACCCGGCTCAGCACCGGGTAGTTGACGGAGAGCGGCTCCGCCCGGGTGTCGCGGAGCGAGAGGTAGCGCCCGCTGCCGTTGACCACATCGCTCAGGCGATCGGAGCCCGTCACCTCCACCTCGCCGGTGAGCTTTATGTAGGTCGCGTAGACCTCGACCTCGGTCCACCTGCTGGCCACCACGCCCTCCACCCGGGCCGACACCCCGGGCCACGCACCGGTTTCCGCGGTCCACTCCGGCTGAGACCGCAGGGCCTGCGCACGCAGGCTCGCTCCAATCGGGTCAGGCGGAGGGGACCAGGTGCAAGGCTACCAGGCCGTCTCGCCGGATCGCGACGGGGCGCCCCCGTAACCATGCCGGGCGACCCGCGCTTCTGAGCTGAGATGTCCACCCTCTCCGCCACCGTGGCATCGACCGACGTGACCGCACGGGGGCGCCGGGCCGGCATCCTCTCGGTTGCCGCCCACCTGCCTGACGGCATCCTGAGCAACGCCGACCTCGAGGCGATGGTCGACACCTCCGACGCCTGGATCATGGAACGCACCGGGATCCGGCTCCGGCACCGCGCCGCCGCCGGGGAGACCACCTCCGAGATGGGTGCCAAGGCGGCCCGCCGGGCCCTGGAGAAGGCGGGCTCGCCCAAGATCGACGCCATCGTGGTGACCACGGTCACCCCGGACACCCTGTTCCCGTCGGCCGCCTGCCTGATCCAGCGCAAGCTGGACATGGGCGGTATCCCAGCCTTCGATATCAACGCCGCCTGCAGCGGCTTCACCTACGGCCTGATCGTCTCCGAGGGGATGATCCGGAGCGGCGTCGCGGATCACATCCTGCTGGTGGCCGCCGAGTCGATGACCACGCTGGTCGACTGGGAGGACCGCGGCACCTGCGTCCTCTTCGGGGATGGCGCCGGTGCGGCGGTGCTCGGGGCCACCTCCGAGGGCGGGATCGTGGGCCGGCGCTGGGGGGCGGACGGGACCAAGGGACACCTGATCTACTACGGGCCCAAGCCCGACGACACCAACAGCCCCGACAAGCTCCGGATGGCCGGCAAGGGAACCTTCCGGATGGCGGTCGAAACCTTCTGCGACGTCACCACCGGGGTCTGCGCCGACGCCGGCTGGGACCCGGCGAGCATCGACCACTACGTCCCCCACCAGGCCAATCAGCGCATCATCGAGGCCGCCGCAAAACGGATGGGCATTCCGATGGAGCGAGTGGTGGTCAACATCACGGAAACCGGCAACACCAGCTCCGCCTCGATCCCCCTCGCCCTGGCCGGCGCCGCCGCCCAGGGGCGCTTCAAGCGGGGCGACAGGGTGGTGGTGGCGGCCTTCGGCGCTGGCGCTACCTGGGGCGCCGTCGCCTGGGAGTGGGACGCGGTCTGATGCTGGGACGCTTCACCGCTGCGGGGGCACCCCGAGAGCGGCCGCTTCAGGCACCCGGTCCGCGGCTCAAGCCGGTCGCCCGCTCGGGCAGCGTCGCCTGCAAAGGGTGCGGCCGCCGCTTTGTCCTGGAGCGGTACGAGGGAGCGCTCCGGGTCTGCCCCTGGTGCGGGCACCACGGCCAGCTGCCTGCGGCGGCCCGGGCCGCCCAGCTCGCCGACCCGGGGAGCGTCCAGCCGATCGAGATCCAGCTCGCCGACCGTGACCCGCTCGGCTTCGACGACGGGCGCCCGTACCCGGCGCGGGTCGCCGAGGCCCGCCAGAAGACCGGCCTGGACGAGGCCTTCCTGATCGCCCGGGCGAGCATCGGTGGCGCCCCGGCCATCCTCGCCATCATGGACTTCGGCTTCCTGGGCGGCTCGCTGGGCTCCGCCGCGGGTGAGATGTTCGCCCAGGCTTGCGAGCTGGCCGTGGCCGAGCGCCGCGCCCTGGTGGCCGTCTCCAGCAGCGGCGGCGCCCGGATGCAGGAGGGGATCGCCTCGCTGGCCCAGATGGCCCGCTGCACGGCAGGGGTCAGCACGGTCGCCGACGCGGGTCTCCCCTACATCTCCGTGCTCGCCGACCCGTGCTTCGGGGGCGTCACCGCCTCCTTCGCCGCCCAGGGCGACGTGATCCTGGCCGAGCCCGGCGCCCGGATCGGCTTCGCCGGGGGCCGGGTCATCGAGCAGGCGGCTCACGAGGCTCTTCCCGAGGGTTTCCAGACCGCCGAGTTTCTGCTCAGCCACGGCATGGTCGACCAGGTCGTCGACCGGCGGGAGCTGCGGGAGCTGGTCGCCGACCTGCTTCGCGCCCTGACCGCGGGGGGCGCCGACCGCGATCTCCGGGGCCTGTCGGCAGCCGGAGCGGAGACGCCGGGTGGCGATGCCGCGGCAGCGGCGGCGGAGGGAGCCCTCGGGCAGTCCACCGNNAACCCGGGACGCCCGCGCACGCTCCAGCTGCTGAGAACCCTCTTCCACGACTTCACCGAGTTGCGCGGAGACCGGCTCTTCGGCGACGACCGGGCCGTCATCGGCGGGACCGCGCAGCTGGGCGGGTCGGGGGCCACGCCCGATGCCGACGTCTGGGTGATGGTGATCGGCCAGGAGAAGGGCAACGACGCCGCCTCCCGGGCCATCCACAACTTCGGGATGCCCCACCCCGAGGGGTACCGGAAGGCCACCCGGCTGATGCGCCTGGCCGAGAAGTTCGGGCTCCCGGTCATCTGCCTGGTGGACACACCGGCGGCGGCGCCCGGGGTCGGCGCCGAGGAGCGCGGGCAGGCATGGGCGATCGCCGATTCGCTCTTGACACTGCTGCGGCTCCGCACCCCCGTCATCTCCTGCGTGCTCTCCGAGGGGGGCTCGGGGGGTGCCCTGGCCCTCGGCATCGCCGATTGCGTGCTGGCCCTCGAGAACGCGATCTACTGCGTGGCCCCTCCCGAGACGGTGGCCGCCATCCTCTACCGCGACGCGGCCCAGAAGGCACGTGCCGCCGCCGCGCAGCGCCCGTGGGTCGGCACCGCCTACCGCCTCGGGCTGGTGGACGAGCTGATCCCCGAGCCCGCCCCCGGCGCCCATGCCCATCCGCAGGTGGTGGCGGGAGCGCTCCGGGGCGCCCTGCTCCGCCACCTCGCCGCCCTCCGCCCGCTCCCCCTCGACGTGCTGCTGCAGCGCCGGTCCGAGCGGTACCGCAGCGCCGGGGACTGACCGGGGGGCTGGCCGCCGGGGTCGCGGGAGCGGCGGGGAACCGTAGGATCGCCAGCGTGAACGCAGAGCCCAGCGGTGCCAAAGGAGCGCTGCCGGAGAGCACGAACCACGTCATCTGGGACTGGAACGGCACCCTCCTGGACGACGTGGGGGCAGTCCTCGAAGCGACCACCGTCGCCTTCCGCCAGGCTGGCATCGACGTCGTGGTGAGCGGGGACACCTACCGGCGCAGCTTCACCCGTCCGATCCGCCTCTTCTACGAACGGCTGCTGGGGCGGCCGATCGGCCACGACGAGTGGCTGCGGCTGGACCACGCCTTCCACCTCGAGTACGCGCGGCTGGACGATCGGTGCACGCTCGCCGCCGGAGCCCGGGAGGTCCTCGACGAGATCCGGGAGCTGGGCTGGAGCCAGTCGGTCTGCTCGATGCTGCCCGAGGAGTACCTCCTCCCCGCGGTCGAGCGCCAGGGCATCGCGGGGCTATTCGTCCGCATCGACGGGCTGCGCGGGGCGGAGCGGGGCGGGGCCAAGCTCGAGAACCTGTTCGCCCACCTCGAACATCTCGGTGTGGCGCCATCGCGCACGGTGATGGTCGGCGACACCGTGGATGACGCGGTGGCCGCGCGCGGCGCCGGCATCGCCTGCATCCTCCTCGACAGCGGCGCCGGCCTCCACGACTCGGAGTCCATCCGCGCTGCCGGCGTCCCGGTGGCAGCCGGCGTGCCGGAGGCGCTCGCCCTGCTGCGCCCGGGAGCTGCCAGCACGGGACGGTAGGGCCGCCCGCGGCCGCGACGCCGCCGACCACGGCGGCGGCGGGGGCAGGCGCGCTAGATTGAGCCTCATGGAAAAGGGAGATCTGGCCGGCGACTTCGAGCTGCNNGGTGGTGCTCTTCTTCTACCCGGCGGCGATGAGCGCCGGCTGCACCCGGGAGAGTTGCCACTTCCGCGACCTGGCCGGCGAGTTCGCCGCCGCCGGGGGTCAGCGGATCGGCATCAGCCACGACACCGTGGCCAAGCAGCGCGAGTTCGCCGAGCGCCACTCGCTGGGGTATCCCCTCCTCTCCGACCCCGACGGCACGGTCGCCCGGCAGTTCGGGGTCAACACCCGCTTCGGCATCATCCCGGTCAAGCGGTGGACCTTCGTCATCGGCGGCGACGGGCGCGTGCTCGACGTGATCAAGAGCGGGGTCAACATGGGCGTCCACGCGGACCGCGCCCTGGAGGTGCTGAGGCAGTCATGAAGATCGGGATCATCGGCGCCGGCAACATCGGGGGCAACCTGACCCGGAAGCTGACCGCCATGGGCCACGAGGTCGTGGTCGCCAACTCGCGCGGTCCCCAGACGCTCGAGGACCTGGCCGAGGAGACGGGCGCCACCGCGGCGCTCGCAGCGGTGGCCGCCGAGGGCGCCGAGCTGGTCATCGTGACCATCCCGGAGCGGGCGATCCCCTTCCTGCCCCCGGGCATCCTCGACGGCGCCGCACCCGGCGCTCCGATCGTCGACACCGGCAACTACTACCCGCAGCGTGACGGGCGGATCGCCGAGATCGAGGACGGCATGACCGAGAGCCGCTGGGTGAGCACCCAGCTCGGCCGCCCGGTGGTCAAGGCGTTCAACGGCATCTATGCCCAGCACCTCCTGGAGGGGGGACTGCCTCCGGGCGCGCCGGGCAGGATCGCGCTGCCCGTGGCCGGCGATGAGCCGGAGGCCAAGGCCGTGGTTATGCGCCTGGTCGGCGAGCTGGGATTCGACCCGGTGGACGCCGGGGGCATCGACGACTCCTGGCGGCAGCAGCCGGGCACCCCGGTCTACGGCACCGACCTCGACGCGGCGGGGGTGAGGGAAGCGCTCGGCCAGGCCAGTCCGGAACGGCCGCCCGGGTTCCGGGCCTGATCCCACGACCCGCGACCCCAGCCGGGGCACCCCGCAGGGGCGCCCCGCAGGTTGACCGCGGCCCCCGCCCCTGATAGGGTCAATCGCGAACTGACGTTCGCCACCCTATGACGTACCGGCTCCTCCACCTGGCCGACCTGCACCTCGATCGCCCCTTTGCCCAGATGGGCTGCCACGGGGAGCTGGCACGGCGCCGCCGCCAGGGGCTGCGCGACGCCCTCCGCCGGGCCGGCGAGGCCGCCCAGGAGCACGACTGCGACGCGGTGACCATCGCCGGCGACCTCTTCGAGCACGAGCGGGCCGGCGCCGATACCGCCCAGTTCCTGGTCGAGACCTTTGCCGCCTGGCAGCCGATGCGGGTGCTGCTCGCCCCCGGCAACCACGACCCGCTGGTGCCGGGAAGTCTCTACCTGCGCGCCCGGTGGCCCGCCAACGTCCACCTCTTCGAGGGTGCCCGCCTGGAGCCCTTCGAGCTCGCCGCAGGGCTGACGGTCTGGGGGCTCGGCCACCACGAGCCCGCCTGGACGGGCAACCCGCTGGAGGGCGGCCTGGGGGGCGACGCAGGCGGGCGACGCGCCAGGAGCCGTGACGGCATCCACCTCGCCCTCTTCCACGGTGCCGAGACCGGCAGCCGCCCGGCGGGCAAGGGGGTGCACGGCCCGTTCGCGGCCGCCGAGATCCGGGAACGCGGGTACCACCTCGCCCTCTGCGGCCACTACCACGCCCGCCGGATCGACCTCGGCGCCCGGCTCATCTATCCGGGCAGCCCGGAGCCGCTCGCCTTCGACGAGAGCGAGCCGCGGGGACCGGTGGTGGTCGAGATCACCGACCGCGGCGATATCCGCTGCGCGGCCCTGGAGACCAACCGGTGGCACGCCCGCATCATCGAATGTCCCATGGATGGGGTCACCAGCCTCACCGCGACCGTCGACCGGGTGAGCGCCGAGGTGCTGACCGCCACCGCCGGATTGCCCCTGGAACGGACGACCCTGCGGGTCGACCTGGTCGGGACGGTGCCCCCCAGCCTCGGGGTCGACCTCTTCGACTGCGAGAGCGCGGTGCGGGACGCGACCGGCGTCGCCGCCGTGCGGATCCGCGACCTCACCACTCACGAGACGGATCTCGAGACGCTGGCCCAGGAGGGGACCACCCGGGGCGCCTTTGTGCGCGTGGCCCTGGCGGAGCTGACCGCGGCCGACAGCCCCGCGGCGAAGTCGGTGCTGAGCGATGCCCTCCGCTACGGGCTGGAGGCCTTCGCGGGCGGCGAGGTGGGGCTCCGATGAGGCTGGAGCGGCTGGAGGTCACCGGGTTTGGGCGGCTGCACCAGCGCCGCTTCGACTTCGGGGAGCGGATCACGGTCGTGCTCGGGCCCAACGAGTCCGGCAAGTCGACCCTACACCGCGCCATCCGCGCCGCCCTCTACGGCCTGGAGGCGGGCGGGCCCGGCCACCCCCGCGACCGGAGCGACTGGGCGCGCTGGCTCCCCTGGACGTCCGGGCGCTTCGGGCTGACCCTCACCTACCGGCTGGACGGTGGGCAGCGCCTCCGCGTGGCCCAGACCTTCGACCGGGACAGGGTGCAGGCCCAGGTCCAGGAGCTGGGCGGTGGTGACG
This sequence comes from Candidatus Dormiibacterota bacterium, assembly GCA_003135255.1. Taxonomy (GTDB): domain Bacteria; phylum Chloroflexota; class Dormibacteria; order Aeolococcales; family Aeolococcaceae; genus Changshengia. The sequence goes on from PLAX01000100.1 coordinate 7,167, forward strand.
TCACCCAGCAGTTTCGGGTCGGGCGGACGGTGTGCCCGGGCCGCTTCCACCTCGGGGTCGACGAGGCGGTCTTCTGCGCCGCCGCCTGGCTGGGTGAGGAGGGCCTGCAGCTGTCCTCGACCGAGGCGGCCCCCCAGCAGGCCGGACGCCTGCGTGAGGCGCTGGAGCGGCTGATCGACGCCGGCGCCGAGGGCACGACCGCGGCCGAGGCGACCAAGAGGCTGGCCGATGCCCTGCAGCGGGTGGGATCGGAGCGGCGGGTCACCAGCCCCCTGGGCGTCGCCATCGCCCAGGCGCGCCGCCTCGAGGGGGAGATAGAGGCGGCCGAGCGCCGGCTCGCCTCGTTTGCCGGCGAGGAGGCGCGGCTCCGCGAGCTGGAGGTGGAGGCGCGACTCTCCGCGGAGACGGCCGTGGCAGCCCAGCGCGACTGGATCCGCGGCCGCATCGCCCAGCTGGACGCCCAGGAGGCGGAGATGCGGAGGGCCACCGAGGAGGCGGCCGAGCTGTCCGGGGCGCTGGAGGCCGAGGCGGCGTACGCCGGCTTCCCCGCCGAGAGCGAGGCCGCGGTCATCGCCCTCGGGGGAGAGCTGCACCAGGCGGCGCGCGCCGCGGCCGAGGCGGAGGCGCGCTGGACCGCGGTCCAGGAACCGCTCGGCGCCCTCCGCCGCCGGCGCGCCGAGATCTCCGCCGGCCTCCAGGCTATGCCGGAGCCGAGCCCGATCGGCGAGCGGGAGACCGCCGCGGCGAACGCCCTGCGGCGCCGGGTCGACGTTTCGGCGGCGATCGCCCATCGCGACGAGGAGATGGCCGCCACGGCCCGTGGCGAGGCGCTTCGACGCGAGATCGCGGTTACCGGGCTGGGCGGTGTCGAACCAAGCGAGCTGGAGGCCGTGGTGCCCCTGGTCACCACCGCGCGGACCGCCGGCGCGCGCGCCCGGGCGACTCTGTGGTGGCTCGCCGCGGTGGCGGTGCTGGGCGGAGCGGCGGCTGCCGCCCTGGCCGCGACCGGCCGGCCCGGGCCTGCCGCCCTGCTCGGAGCCGGCTGCCTGCTGGTAGAGGCAGCCCTGGCGGGCCTGGGCATCTTCGCCTTCCGGAGCGCAAGCACGGCGAGGTCCGAGCTGGCCGACCGCCTCCCGGGGATGGACCTCAGCTCCTCCGGCCTGGAGCGGCTGGGGGCCAGCCTCCCGGCTGCCCGCAGCCTCCACACGGAGAGCCGGCAGCAGGCCGCCATCGTCGAGGTGCACCGCGCCGAGCAGATGCGCGCGCGTGGGGAGCTGGAGGCGGCGGTCGACAGCTGCCTGGCCCTGGCCCGTGACTCGGGCCTGAGCGCGCCCGCACGGCCGCCCGCCGGCTGCCGTGTCGAAGTGCTGCTCGAGACGGCGGCCGCCGCGCTCGCGACCGTCGACGAGGCAGCCCGGCTCTCCGTCCGGCGGCGGGAGCTGGAGGTCGAGGACGCCCGCCTCGCCGATCGGAAGACGCAGTACGCCGAGCTGGGGCAGGAGGCGGCCCGTGGCCGTGCCTCCGCCCAGGCCGTGGAGGCCCGGATCCGCGCGGCCACCACGGCTGCGGGCCTCGACCCAGGGCTGCCCCCGCCCGAGGCGGTGGGGGCGTTCCGCGACGCCTGCGGCCACCGGCACGAGCACGACCGCCTGGCCGCCGGTCTGGCCGAGGCCCGCCGCCGCCAGCGCCTCGGCGGCTCCGACATCGAGACGCTCACCCATCAGCGGGTCGAGCTGGTGGCCGACCTCCGGCGCCGCGGTGGCGGCCCCGAGGAGGCTGTTGGCGACGTCCCGACCGACGCCGCGGGCCTGGCGCGGCTCGAGCGAGAGGCCATGGCCGCCCAGGAGCGGGCCGCCGGGGCGGCCTCCGCCATCCAGAGTCTCGGAGCCCGGATCGAAGGGCTGACCGGCAGCCTCCCCTCCCTCGCCGATCTCGAGGACGAGCGGCTGACCGTGACCGCCGCCCGGGACCGGGCGCTCCACCAGCAGGAGGCTCTGCAGCGGGCCATCGTCATGATCGAGACCGCAGGTCGAGACGTCCACGGGCGGCTCGCACCCCGCCTGGCGGCGTCGGTGTCGGAGCGCCTGGCCCTCCTCACCGGCGACCACTACTCCGAGGCCAACGTCGACATGGACCACTTCGCAATCGCCCTGGCGTCGGCCGATCGCGACCAGCTCGTGTCCCTCGACCTCGTCTCCCACGGCACCCGCGACCAGGTGGCCCTGCTCCTCCGGCTGGCCCTCTGCGAGGTGCTCGGCGACGCCGGTGAGTCGATGCCCCTGCTCCTCGACGAGCCCCTCGCCTCCGCGGACCCGCGCCGCGGTCGCGGACTCCTCGAGTTCCTGGCACAGCTGTCCGCAACCAACCAGGTGGTGGTCACCACCAGCGATCCGGGCATCGCCGCCACCCTGGTGGGACTGGGCGATCCGGCGACGACGGCCGTCATCGACCTCGGCACCGGGGGCGAGGAGTCCAGCCCGGACCTCGCCGTGCCCGACGACCCTGTCAGAGCGCCGCGGCCACCTGCACGAGGCCTTCGAGGGCGCTCACCGGAGCGGTGATGAGCGGCACCTGGACGGCGACGACGTCGGCGATGCGCTCCAGACGGGCGAGCTGGCGCGCATCCCGTTGGGCGAGCTCAAAGAAGAGCCGGTAACTGCGTCCCAGAGCCACGGCGGCGGCGGCGTCGACCGGGGCGCCGATGGCGCGGCTCAGCGCCTGGGCGCCGCGGTGGTCGTCGGCGAGCACGTCCGCGGCCCGGATCGCGGCCTCGTCGGCGAGGAAACCGGGGAGCACCCGGTTGACCACCACGCCACGGAGCGGCATCGCCAGATCCCGAAGCTTGGTGGCGAAGTGCTCCGCCTCGGCGAACGCGGCCGGCTCCAGGGTGGTGACGATGACGAAGCCGACCCGGGGGCTGCGGAGCAACCGGCCGACGGCCCGGGCGCGACGCTGGACCCCCTCATGGAGGGTCTGGAGGTCGCCGACGAAGTCGCCCAGCTCTCCCAGCACCTCGCCGCCGAGCAACCGGTCGGCGATGTGCAGGAGCGGTGCGGCGGCGAAGTTCATGGCGTGGAACCCGGCCCGCGAGGGGTGGGCGAGCCACGAGAGGAGCCGCGCCCCCACGAAATCCGAGATCCGCTCCGGTGCCTCCAGGAAGTCGATGGCGCTGCGCGACGGCGGCGTGTCGACGATCAGGCAGTCGTACTCGCCCGCCTCGTGAAGCTCGTACAGAGCCTCCATGGCAGCGTACTCGTGGCTGCCGACGAAGGAGTCGCTGATGCCCTGGTAGAAGCGGTTGTCGAGGATCCGCTCGGCGACGTGACGGTTGGGGGCATAGCGCTCCACCATGCGGTCCCAGACCGACTTCTGATCGAGCATGGCCGCGACCAGCTCGCCGCGGAACGGGAGGCCGGCCTGGCGCAGGCGCGAGGCGGACACCGTCACCGGGTCGGCACCGATCCCGGCCATTCCCAGCGCACTGGCGAGACGCCGGGCCGGATCGATGGTGAGCACCATCACCCGCCTGTCCGTGGTCGAGGCGATGGCCGCCGCCAGGGCGGCGCTGACCGTGGTCTTGCCCACCCCGCCGCTCCCACAGCAGATGACCACGTCGAGGCCGCCGAGCACCTCGGCGAGGCGTCGCCCGCGGGCGGCGCGCACCAGCTCCTCCGGCGCCTTCCTCATCTCAGCTCGCGGCCTCCAGCGCCGCCGCGATCGCCCGGGTGGTCGCCAGCCCCGGCCGGGCGGCGACGAGAGGGACGGGCACGACCGGGACGGACATGCGGGTGGAGAGCCGGCGCGCGAAAGGCTGGGCGAGCCGGCTCAGGTCGTCGACTAGCCGGACCCCGGCGAGAAGCCCGTCGACCCCCGTCCCGAGCACCGGCGCAGCCGCCCGCGCGGTGGCGGGGTCGGCAAGCAGCTCCACCAGGCGGCGCTGCCGCGGCGCGGACACCGGGGCGATGCAACGGTTGAGGAAGCACGGACCGAGACCGATGTCGGTGTCCTCCACCACCTTGTCGTGAAGCTCGAGCGCCTCGGCGACGGCCATCTCCTCGGCGAGGGCGCAGATGCAGAGTGCCGTCTTGCGGTGGTCGGTGACCATGGCGTCGACGAAGTCCACCTGGGAGCGGAGCATCCCGCCCCGCACCAGTCGCCGCATCGACCGGGCCGCGGTGAGCTGGGGCAGGATCTGGCCGCTGGAGGTCGCATCGACCACGATCAGGTCCCAGATCGACTGCCCGTCCGCCTCCCGGCGCCGCTCCTCATGGGCGATCTTGCCCACCATCAGCATGTCCCGCGGACCGGGCACCCCGGTCGCGACGAAATCGAAGACTCCGGCCAGGGGGGTGAGGCGGGTGAAGCGGGGGACCTTGAAGAAGATCGCCAGGTATTCCTGGAAGGAGTCCTCGGGATGGAGGGCGAGGACCGAGAGGTTGCGCTGGACGACCACCGGTTGGAAGCCGACGGGGGGATGGCCGAGTGCCTCGGGAAGGTCTCCCTTGGCGTCGGCCTCGACAAGGAGGACCCGGATGCCGCGGCGGGCTGCGATCAGCGCCAGGGCCGCGGCGATGGTGGTCTTGCCCGTGCCCCCCTTGCCGGTGACAAAGATGACCCGCTTGCCGAGGAGGTCATCGAGGCGGGTGCGCCCGCCCGCACGCTGGGGAGGGGTCAGGGTGGCTCAGTCCTGGTCCGAGGCGCCCTGGACGGCGACGAGGACCTGGCTGGCGTGCCCCTGGGGTTGGACCTTTCGCCATTCACGCTGGACCCCGCCGTCCGGCCCGATCAGGAACGTCGAGCGTTCCACACCCATGTAGCTGCGACCGTACTGCTCCTTGGTGGTCCAGAGCTGGAAGAAGTCGATCAGGAGATGGTCGGGATCGCTGACCAGGGGGATGCCCAGATCGCACTTGGCCGCGAAACGATCGTGGCTCTCACCGGAGTCGGGCGAGACCCCGTACACGAGCACGCCGGCACGTTCGAACTCGGGCAGCAGCCCGGTGAACTCCCGGCCCTCCAGGGTGCAGCCAGGGGTGTCGTCCTTGGGGTAGAAGTAGAGAACGGCCCGGCCGCCCAGGAGGTCGGAACGCCGGAGCCGTCCGCCCCCGCTCACGGCCAGGTCGAAGTCGGGCAGCTCTGTCGTCGTCTCGCCCACCGGCACTCCTCCTGGTCGCAGGTCCGTGCCACCTACTCTACGAGCCGGATCGTCCGGCGCGGCGTTCGGCCGGGAGCCTCAGCGTCAGTTCAGGAAGGAGCGGAGCCTCCCCACCACCTCGTTGACATGGCCGCGGTCGGGGGCGTCCGGCGCCGCCCGAGCGAGGTAGTCGCCGAGGTCCTGGAGCGCCCCCTGGGGCCGCCCCATCTGCCAGAGCAGCAGCCCCCGGTCCCGGCGCTCGCCAGGCTCGTCGGGGAGGAGGTCGACGCAACGATCGGCGGCCTGGAGCGCCAGCGGCCAGTTCTCCAGGCTCGCGTAGCAGCCCCGGAGGTTGCGGGACATTCGGGCCAGGATGCGCCGCGGCGAGGCCGGCTCCAGCCAGCGCGGCTCGACCCTCTCCGGCTCACGGCCGAGGTGGCGCGCCGCGGCCTGGCGGAGATCCTCGTCGTCGAGCGGCTCTCCGGAGCAGGCGTCGACCACCAGTCCCTCGACCCGCACCGCGAAGTGCCCGGGGAGGGCGATGCCCTCGACCCGTATGCCGGCCCGCCGGCCGACCCCCATCCAGATCGCGCCACAGGCGATCGGGGTGCCCACCCCACGCTCCAGGACCGAGTTCAGGTAGTGGGTCCGGGGGTCGCCACCGCCGGCCCCCCGCAGGTTGAGGCGGGAGCGGAGCAGGGCGGCGACGGCCTCGGAGGGCCGCTCCGCCGCAGTGCGGTCCACCCGGCCGGCAAGGTCGTCGAGCAGACCCAGCCAGGGCCCGGGGTCCACCGAGGGGGAGTCCTCGACGGCGATCCAGAGAGCCGCCTCGGCGATATCGGAGTCAGGATCCGCCGCGGCGGCGAGGACGAGGTTGCGGGCGTCTGCGCGCTCCATGGCCGGGTATGATGCCCGGCCGGGCACCCCGCACCGCCCGGAAGGCGGGATCAGAGCGAATACACTGGGCTAGGGATGCTGCTTGACGAGATCACCTGTCCCGACGACCTGCGCGGCCTCAGCCTCCAGGACCTGAACCGGCTCTGCGCCGAGATCCGGGAGTTCCTGGTGGCCGCCGTCGCCCGAACCGGGGGCCACCTGGGGCCCAACCTCGGCGTGGTGGAGCTGACCGTCGCCCTCCATCGCACCTTCCACTCGCCGCGCGATGCCCTGGTCTTCGACACCGGGCACCAGGCCTACGTCCACAAGATGCTGACCGGGCGGCTCGCGGGCTTCGACCGGCTTCGCCAGAGAGGCGGCCTCTCCGGCTATCCCAACCGGGCCGAGTCCGAGCACGACATCGTCGAGAACTCCCACGCCTCGACGGGCCTCAGTTACGCGGTGGCGCTGGCCACCGCCCGCCAGCTGACCGGGGAGCCCGGCAAGGTGATCTGCGTGGTCGGTGACGGCGCGCTGACCGGCGGGATGGCCTACGAGGCGCTCAACAACATCGGCCACCTCCAGCCCGAGCTGATCATCGTCCTGAACGACAACGGACGTTCCTACGCTCCGACCATCGGCGGCCTCGCCGCCAATCTGGGCCAGCTCCGCCTCTCCCCCACCTACGAGGCGGCGAAGGACGCCACCGGCCGCACCCTGCGCCATCTCCCCCTGGTCGGCGACTCCGCCTACCAGGCCGCCAAGCGGGTCAAGGAGTCGCTCAAGCAGCTGGTCGCCACCACCTCGCTGTTCGAGACCCTCGGGCTCAAGTACGGCGGCCCCATCGACGGGCACGACGTGGCCGCCCTGGAGCGCGCCCTCCGCGACGCCGCCACCTACCGAGGCCCGGTGGTCATCCACGTCGTGACCAACAAGGGCAACGGTTACGCCCCTGCAGTTCAGGACGATATCGACAAATACCACGGGGTGTCGACCTTCGATCCCAAGGACGGGAGCTTCGCCATCAAGGCCCCTTCCTGGACCGATCTCTTCGGCGATGCCCTGCTGGAGGCGGCCGAGGAGGACTCGCGGATTGTCGCCATCACGGCGGCGATGGCGTCATCCACCGGCCTGCTCGCCTTCGCCGAGCGTTTCCCGGACCGCTTCTTCGACGTCGGCATCGCCGAGCAGCACGC
>PLAX01000009.1 GCA_003135255.1 Candidatus Dormiibacterota bacterium
CGGGGCCGCGGCGGAGCGGCACGTAGATCTGAAGCCCCGTCTGGCCGCTCGTCTTGAGCAGGCCGCGCAGCCCCATGTGGTCGAGGGCGGCCTTCACCAGCCGGGCGATGTCGCGGACGTCGTCGAAGCTGGCCGGTTCGAAGGGGTCCAGATCGTAGACCGCCCAATCCGGCTGGTCGGGGGCGTCGACCCGGGAATGCCAGGGGTGGAGATCGACGACGCCGGCGTTGGCCAGCCAGCCGAGCGTGGCAGCCTCGCGGACCACGATCCACCGCTTGCTCCCGGTCTCACCCTCGAAGAGCCAGGAGTCGATCCACTCCGGAGCGTGGCTGGGCTTGTCCTTGCGCCAGAAGGAGTGGCCGGTCACGCCGTCGGGGAAGACCTGGGTCGAGAGCGGCCGATCGCGGAGGTACGGCAGCAGGTAGGGCGACATCCGGACGTAGTAGTCGATCATCCGGCGCTTGGTGATGACGGGCTCGGGCCAGATCGGCTTGTCGAGATTGGTGAGATGCAGCCGCCGCGACCCGATCTGCCACCAGTCGTCGGAGCGGAGGCCGGGGAGGGTCTCGAGCGCCTCGGCCACCTCGGGCGGGAGCTCGGGCCGTGCCGCTGCGGGCGAGAGCTGTGGCGACACGGCCGGGGGGGGAGGCCCCGACCTCACCGCCCCGAGCGAGTGCCCTGAGCCGGCCCGGGTGATGAGCGCGTCGACGTGAGCCGTCTCCTCGCGGACGCAATCCTCCGGCTCCGCGTCCTCCCGGAGAGCGAGGAAGGCAGGATGCCGGAGGACGCCCGCCCTCGTCCAACCGGCATGGCGCACCTCGCAGACGAGACGGGGCTGCACCCAGACCACCGCCTCGGCCAGGCTCGGAGGAGCGGCGATCGGCGAGGTGGGGCGGCGGAGCGGCCCCATGCGGCGGAGGAGGTCGGCGATGGTCGCCTCCCCTAACCCCGTGCCGACCTGGCCGCAGTGCTCCCAGCCGCCGGCGCCGCGGAGGGCGAGCACGAGCGCCCCGAGGTGTCCTCGCCGTCCATGCCCCTCCGTCCAGCCGGCGATCGCGCAGGTCTGGGTGTGCCAGGCCTTGACCTTGATCCAGTCGGGGCTGCGCCGGCCCGCCTGGTAGAGGGAATCGGCGCGCTTGGCGACCATCCCCTCCAGTCCCAGCTCGGAGACCGCGGCGAAGAAGCTCTCGCCGTCCTCCTCGACGTGGTCGGCGAAGAGCACCGGCCCGGAGGGCCCGACCAGCTCCCGGAGCGTCTTCTTGCGGATGCGCAGCTCGGTGGCGGTCAGGTCGCGACCGTCGAGCGAGAGCAGGTCGAAGGCGACGAAGGTGGCCGGATGGCGGTCGGCGGCCCGCGTCGCATCGCGGCGGCCCCCGAGGTTGATCCGCGACTGGAGCCTCTCGAAGTCGGGATGTCCGGCCTCGTCGAGGACCACGATCTCGCAGTCCAGGACGGCGCTCCTGGCCCGGAGCTGGGCGGGGATGGCGGCGGCCTCCGGATAGCGGTCGGTCTCGTCCCGGCCGCGCCGGCCCACCACCCGGACCTCCGACCCGTCGACGGCGACGATGGCCCGGATGCCGTCGTACTTCAGCTCGTAGATCCAGCCGGCACGGGAGAAGGGCCGGTCGGCGGCAACCGCCAGCATCGGGGAGGGGAGCGCGACCCGCGTGCTGCCGCCCGGGGTCGAGGCGTGGCCGGACCCGGCGGCGGGGATGGCGTCCGGCGGCGACGTGAAGCCGTCCGGCGACGACGGGGAGCCCGCCGCGGCGGTCGGGGCGCCACCCGCCGGAGGCGCAATGCGTTCGGCCGGGCGTCGCTTCTGGCGCGGGTCCCCACCCCCGGCCGCGGCGATCTCGGCCAGGGCGCGACCGCTCTTGACGGAGCGATCCTCTCCAGCGGCGTCGTGCCCGGCGACCGCCCCCTCGTCCCGCTTCTTGATGAGCAGGAAGTTGCGGGCAAAGCCCGGGCTGGCACCGGGGTGATGGCCGCGTCCGCCGATCCTGACCAGGACAAACTCGCCGCGCAGCTTCTGTCCGGCCAGCCGGAACTTGATGTCCCCCGCCTCGATCTGGGCGTCCGGGTCGGCGGCGGACTCCCGGGTCCACTCGAAGGAGCCGGCGTCCCAGAGCTCCACCGTGCCCATCCCGTACCCGGAGGGGATCACCCCCTCGAAGTCGCCGTAGTCGACCGGGTGGTCCTCGGTCTGGATGGCCAGCCGGCGGGCGGAGGGGTCCAGGGAGGGGCCGCGGGGGATCGCCCAGGAGAGGAGGACGCCCCCGTGCTCGAGCCGGAAGTCGTAGTGGAGGCGGGTCGCCCGGTGCATCTGGACACAGAAGCGGCGCCCCTCCCGGAGCCGGTCCCAGAGCCCTCCGTCGGGGCCATCGTCCGGTCCCCCGAGGCGCCGGGCCTCGCCGCTCGGCTCGGGAGTGCGGGCGAAGTCGCGCTTCCGCCGGTATTCGTCGAGGGCCATGGGGTCAAGTGTCCTGGAACGGTGCTTCCGTGACCAGACCGGAGCCGCTCCCGGGCGGTGTCCAAACGGCTGGGAGGCGGACCCCAGCCCTCCGCGGATGGGGAACCGGCCGGCCGGGGAGGCGGTGTCCGGCAACCCGGCAGAGGGCTGCTCACTGGTAGAATTGAATTCGCAATCCACCTCAACCGGCCGCCGTCCATGCCCCAGCGACACCACCACCGGCGGGGTTGCTGGCTTCGCTCCCGGATCGGCTTGACGCGGCCGCCGGCCACCCTTCTGAGGAACCGCAGCTGACCCAGACCACGCCCTCGATAACCCGCGAATTCCCCGACGGCGAGAAGCCCGCACCCCGAAGCGGCGGGGGCGGAGGCAAGGGCGGAAAGGATGGGGACTCCTATTCCGCGCGCCAGCTCGAAGCGCTCAAGGGGCTCGAACCGGTCCGCCGGCGCCCCGGGATGTACATCGGCTCGACCGATCTCCGTGGCCTCCACCATCTCATCAACGAGATCGTCGACAACTCGATCGACGAGGCCATGGCCGGCTACTGCGACACGATCGTGGTGACCCTCCACGAGGACGGCTCCGTCTCGGTCCTGGACAACGGGCGGGGCATCCCGGTCGACATGCATCCCACCGAGAAGAAGGTCGGTCTGGAGATGGTGCTGACCGAGCTCCACGCCGGCGGCAAGTTCGGTGGCGGCGGCTACAAGATCGCGGGCGGCCTCCACGGGGTCGGCGCATCGGTGGTCAACGCCCTGAGCGAGCGCCTGGTCGCCGAGGTCTACAAGGACGGCAGGGTGTATCGGCAGAGCTACCAGCGCGGCTTCCCCGAGGGGCCGATGGAGACCCTGGACCGCACCTCGCAGCGGGGGACGCTGATCCGCTGGTGGCCGGACCCGAAGGTCTTCCCGGATCGGGCCCATGACTGGAAGACGGTGGCCGACCGGCTGCGCGAGCTCGCCTTCCTGACCAAGGGCGTCAGCCTCGCGCTGATCGACCAGTCGCGGGCCTTCCGCTACACGTTCTATTTCGAGGGCGGCATCCGCGCCTTCGTCGGCTATCTGAACGCCAACCGCAACGTCGTCAACCTCCGGCCGATGTACGTGGAACGGGAGATCGACGGCAACATGGTCGAGATCGCCGTCCAGTACCAGAACAGCGCCTTCACCGAGCACGTGCTGGCCTACGCCAACAACATCAACACCGAGGAGGGTGGCGCGCATCTCACCGGCTTCCGGTCGGCACTCACCGCGACCCTCAACAAGTACGCGCGGAAAGCCGCGATCCTCAAGGAGAACGACGCCAACCTGAGTGGCGACGACGTCCGCGACGGGCTGACCGCGGTGATCAGCGTCAAGCTCCAGGAGCCGCAGTTCGAGGGGCAGACCAAGACCAAGCTGGGCAACAGCGAGGTGGTCGGTCAGGTGTCGACGGTGCTGAGCGACGCGCTGATGCAGTACCTGGAGGAGAACCCGGCCGAGGCCAAGCGGATCGTGGAGCAGTCGCTGACCGCCGCCCGGGCGCGCCAGGCGGCCGCACGGGCCCGTGAGCTGGTCCAGCGCAAGTCGCTGCTCGAGTCGGCGACCCTTCCCGGCAAGCTGGCCGACTGCAGTGAGCGCGATCCCGAGCACTGCGAGCTCTTCATCGTCGAGGGGGACAGCGCCGGCGGCTCGGCCAAGCAGGGGCGCGAGCGGCGCAACCAGGCCATCCTCCCGCTGCGCGGCAAGATCCTCAACGTCGAGAAGGCCCGCGCCGACAAGATCCTCGCCAACGAGGAGATCAAGAACCTGATCACCGCCCTCGGCGCCGGATTCGGCGACACCATGAACATCGCCAAGCTCCGCTACCACCGCATCGTGCTGATGGCCGACGCCGATGTCGACGGCTCGCACATCCGCACCCTGCTGCTCACCTTCTTCTGGCGGCACCTCCAGGAGGTGATCTTCGGCGGCTACCTCTACCTGGCTCAGCCTCCGCTCTACAAGCTCAAGAAGGGGACCGGCAAGCAGGAGCGGGTCGAGTACGCCTACAGCGACCCCGAGCGCGACACCAAGTTCAAGGAGATGGGCGGGGGCAGGATCGAGGTCCAGCGCTACAAGGGACTGGGCGAGATGAACCCCGAGGAGCTGTGGGAGACGACCATGGACCCGGCCAAGCGGGTCCTGCTCAAGGTCATGGTCGAGGACGCCCTCAAGGCGGACGAGATCTTTGACCGTCTGATGGGCTCCGACGTCGAGCCGCGGCGCCGCTTCATCCAGACCCACGCCCGGTCGGTTCGCAACCTGGACGTCTGATGGAGCAGAGCGGCACCCCGGGAGGGACGCGTGCGACGGCGACTCCGATCACCGTGGCCGTCGACGCCATGGGCGGTGACAACGACCCCCAGGCGGCCGTGCTGGGAGCCCTCGAGGCGGCTCTCAAAGACGGCATCCGGGTGCTGCTGGTGGGCGACCGGGGCCGCCTCCAAGCCCTCTGCGAGGAGTGGCGGCGCGCTCTGCCGGACAACGCGACCCGCGCCGCGGACGTGCTGCGCACCCACGTGGAGATCGTGCCGGCGGGATCGGTGATCGGGATGGACGAACACCCCGCCCAGGCGGTCCGGTCCAAGAAGGACGCCAGCGTCGTGGTCGCCACCCGCCTGGTGGCCGAGGGACGCGCCCAGGCGGCCGTCTCCGCCGGCAACCGCGGTGCCACCCTGGCCGCCGCCCTGCTCACGGTGGGGCGTATCCGCGGGGTCGCGCGGCCCGCCATCGGGACGACCTTCCCCACCCCCACCCTCACCACCTCCACCTTCCTGCTCGACATCGGCGGCAACGTCGACTGCAAGCCGCTCTGGCTGCTCCAGTTCGGGGTGATGGGCAGCATCTACGCCCGCCTGATGATGGGAGTCGATGATCCCCGCGTCGGCCTGCTGAGCAACGGGGAGGAGGCGGAGAAGGGCTCGGAGCTGGTCCAGGAGGCGCACCGGCTGCTCTCGTCGGCGCGGCTGCGCTTCGTCGGCAACGTCGAGGGCCGTGACGTCTTCACCGGCTCCTGCGACGTCGTGGTCACCGACGGCTTCACCGGCAACGTCGTCCTCAAGACGGCGGAGGGAGTCGCCGAGCTTCTCTTCGGGGTGATCTCCCGCGAGGCCCGTGGATCGCTCACCGGCAAGGTCGGAGGCGCCCTGCTCAAGCCGAAGCTTCGCCCCCTGCGCGACCGGGTCGACTACCGCAAGGCCGGGGGCGCCCTGCTGCTGGGGGTCGCCGGTGAGGTGGTCATCGCGCACGGCCGCAGTGACGCCGAGGCCATCGGCAACGCCGTGCGCGTGGCGGCGCTCGCCGCTCGCCAGCGGGTCAGCTCTCGGATCGCCGCGGCGATGGCATCGCCGGACCGGGCGGCCACGGTCGCTTCCGTCGAGCATCCAGATGAGGACGGGTCATGAGCGTCTTCCACCCCGGCGACATCCAGCCCATCGACCTCGAGCAGGAGATGCGGCAGAGCTACATGGACTACGCGATGAGCGTCATCGTGAGCCGGGCGCTTCCCGATGTCCGCGATGGTCTCAAGCCGGTCCAGCGGCGCATCCTCTACGCGATGCTCCAGGAGGGCATCACCGCCGGCGGCCGGACCAAGAAGTCGGCGGCGATCGTCGGCGAGGTGATGAAGAACTATCACCCGCACGGCGACCAGTCGATCTACGACACCTTGGCGCGACTGGTTCAGCCCTGGGTGATGCGCTACCCGCTGGTCACCGGCCAGGGCAACTTCGGCTCGGTGGACGGCGACCCCCCGGCGGCACAGCGCTACACCGAGGCCAAGATGTCGGCGGTGGCCATGACCATGGTCGAGGACATCGACAAGGACACGGTCGACATGGTCGAGACCTACCTCGCCGACCCCACGGTCCTGCAGCCGAGCGTGCTCCCCGCGCTGCTGCCCAACCTGCTGGTCAACGGTGCCAGCGGGATCGCGGTCGGCATGGCGACCAACATCCCACCCCACAACCTCGGCGAGGTCTGCGACGCGCTGGTCCGCCTCATCGACGACCCGGAGATCAGCACCGAGGACCTGGTCCGGATCATCCCCGGGCCCGACTTCCCGACCGGCGCGATGATCTACGCGCGCGACATCGCCCAGGTGTACGCGACCGGCCACGGGCGCATCGTCATGCGTGCCCAGGTCGAGTTCGAGGAGTCGCGCCACGGCCGGGAGCAGATCATCGTCCGCGAGCTCCCCTACCAGGTCAACAAGGCGCGCCTGCTGGCGAGCATCGCGGAGCTGGTCAACGACAAGAAGCTCGAGGGGATCGCCGACCTGCGTGACGAGTCCGGCCGCACCGAGAGCACCCGGATCGTCATCGAGCTGAAGCCGAGCGCCCGGCCGCACACCGTCCTCAACAACCTCTACAAGCACACGCAGCTCCAGAACACCTTCGGTGCCCTGATGCTGGCGCTGGTCGACGGCCGGCCCCAGGTGCTCGGGCTGAAGGCGATCCTCCAGCCCTTCGTCGACTTCCGGCGCCAGGTCGTGGTCCGGCGCACTCGCTACCTCCTGGGGAGGGCGCGGGAGCGGGCTCACATCCTGGAGGGGCTGCTCAAGTGCCTCGATCACATCGACGAGGTGATCGCGCTGATCCGGGCGGCCCAGGACGAGAAGGCGGCCCAGATCGCGCTGGAGCAGCGCTTCCAGCTGAGTGAGCGGCAGTCCAAGGCGATCGTCGACCTCCGCCTGGGCCGGCTCACGCGCCTGGAGGCGGGCAGGATCCAGGAGGAGTACGAGGCCCTCATCAAGGAGATCGCCCGCTTCGAGGACATCCTGGCCAACCCCCGGCTGGTGGACCAGCTCATCAAGGACGAGCTGGTCGAGCTGCGCAAGCGCTTCGCCGACCCCCGGCGCACCGAGATCCGCTACGGGGACGTCGAGCTCAACGAGGAGGATCTGATCCCCAAGGAGCAGGTCTTCGTCACCCTGACCCACCGCGGCTACATCAAGCGCATCCCGGTGGACAGCTATCGGGCCCAGCACCGCGGCGGCCGCGGGGTGGTCGGGGCCAAGCGCTCCACCGAGCAGGACTACGCCGAGCACTCCACCACCGCCTCGACCCACAGCGACATGCTCTTCTTCACCAACCGGGGGCGGGTCTTCCGGCTGCGAACCCACGAGATCCCGGACGTCAAGCGCCAGGCCAAGGGGCTCCCGGTCATCAACCTCATCGAGATCGACCAGGGAGAGCGGATCACCGCCCTGATCGCGGTCGACGGCTTCTCCGACGAGCAGTACCTGGTGATGGCGACCCGGCTGGGGCAGATCAAGAAGACCCCGTCGGCCGCCTACTCCGCGGTGCGGCGCAATGGGCTGATCGCCATCAACCTCCAGGAGGGCGACGAGCTGGACTGGGTGAGGATCTCGGCGGGCGGCGATGAGCTGCTCGTGGTCACCCGTCAGGGCAAGGGCGCCCGGTTCTCGGAGAAGGAGGTCCGCCCGATGGGGCGGGACACCATGGGTGTGGGGGCGATCCGGCTCCGGTCCGGGGACGAGGTGGCCGGCTTCGACATCGTGAACCCCCGCGGCCACGTCCTGGTGGTGACCCAGCTGGGCTTCGGCAAGCTGACCCCGATGGAGGACTATCCGGTCAAGAGTCGCAACATCCAGGGGGTGTACACGGTCGACCAGAACGCCATCCCCAAGATCGGCGAGATCGTGGGGATGCGGGTGGTCGAGGACCTCTCCGAGGAGCTGATGGTCGTCTCGACGATGGGCCAGGTGATCCGGATCCCGCTCGCTCAGGTCCGGGTGTCAGGCCGTCAGACCCGCGGCGTGATCATCATGCGGCTCGCTGAAGGAGATCGCGTCGGCTCGATGGCCGGCGTGGGCCGGGCCGACGTGCTGGAGGCCGACTAGAAGGGGGCGTCGGCCCCCCTCGCGTCAGACCTCGGCCTTGCCGATCTTGAAGATCTTGGTCCCGCAGGTGGGGCAGGTGCCGGTCGTGGCCGGTTTGCCGTTCTTCATCGTGATCGCCTGCGCGTCCTTGATCTCAGTCTGCTTCTTGCACTTGAGACAGTAGCCGGAGACTGCCATCGGTTCCTCTCCTGGATCGGGCTGGATCGGGGCCGGGTCCGCCCGGCGACTTGCCGGGGATTGTAAGCACACTCTGCCCGATCAGGTTGAATTCAGCCGAATTCGGGCCGTGTGTGCGCCGAACACGGCGAAACGCTGTAGCAGCGCGATCAAACCGACCAGGGGCCATGACGCTCCGGGCCCTCCGCCCGGTGCACCCCGAATTGGGGGTGCTGAGGCGCGTAACCGCGAGGATCGGGGCGACGTATACCCTGCATGACCCTCCACACCGCCAGCTTCCCCCCCGAGCCCCGGGTTGTCGCCGGTTACGGGACGGCGAGCCGCCCAGCCATCGTGCTGGCCGTGAGCCTGATCGCCGTACTGGGAGCGCTCGTCGTCTGGGGGCTATCCGCCCTCGTGGGTTAGAGCGCCCCACCACGCAGAGAGAGGCCGCGCCACCGCAACGGCGACGCGACCTCTCTCGGGCTGAAGAGCTCTTAGCTCTCGCCGCCCATCATCGCGATCGAGCCATTGAAGGTGGCCCCGTCCTCGACGTGGAGCTTGCCCACCCGGATGCTCCCCTGGAGGTACCCGGAACCGGCAAGGCGGAGCCGCTGCTGGGCGGTGACCTCGCCCTCGACGCGGCCACGGATGCTCAGGTTGCGGCACTCGAGCCGGGCCTTGACGACGGCAGAGGCTTCAACGGTCACGTCGCCGGTGGTGACCACCTCGCCGTCGATGCTGCCGAACACGACCAGGTCGCTGCGGATGATCAGCTTCCCCTCGAGGCGGTCATCGGCGCCGAGGGTGACCGTGCCGCCGCTAGAGTTCTCGCCGGGGCGCTTTCCGTCCGGTTTGGATATCACCACTGACTCTTTCGCCTCCGGGGTTGCGTTGATCTTGTCTGCGGTCTGGTCCATGTCTGAATCCTTCCCCTACGCCGACGGACAGGCTCGTCAGTCTACCGCTCCGGTACCCTCTGACCCCCCCGACCGGGAGTGGCCGTCGGCGACTCGTTACGCCCGCCATCTGGAGGCCTACTACGACGCCGTCAACCACGCCTACGACGACTGGTCCTCGGGCATCCACCGCCGGCTGGGCGCCCGCCTGGTCGAGATCGCATCGCCTCTTCCCGGCGAGCGCCTGCTCGACGTCGGCTGCGGCACAGGCCTGGTGACCCAGATGGCGGCCGAGCGGGTGGGCACCTCGGGCGAGGTGTTCGGGGTGGACATCGCCAAACGCCTCCTGGAGGTCGCCCAGCTGCGCGCCTCCCCGCATGTGCGCTTCTTCCACGGCCCCGCCGAGGCGCTGGTCTTCAGCGACTGCACCTTCGACGTGGTCACCATCGGCGACTCCCTCCCTTATCTCTCCGACCCCCGACGCGCCCTCGAGGAGGCGCATCGGGTGCTGCGGCGCGGCTCACGGATCGCCGTCTCCGTGCTCGACCGTGCCCTCTCGACGCCCGCTCAGGAGGTGTACCACGAGCGGCTCCTGGCCCTGGAGCTCCGCCACCCCGTGGTGGTCCCCCGCCCCCCCGGCGACCGGAAGCGGTTGGGCGAGCCCGAGGTGCTCGCCCGCCTGCTCGCCTCCGCAGGCTTCACCGACGTCGTGACCACGATCATGGTGACCGGGGGGAGGGCGGCGACGGCACGGGAGTGGACCGACCTGATGATGGGGGCGGGGCCCTCGTCCCACGCGCTGCTCTCGGTGCTCGGGCCGTCGGTCCGGGCGGACTTCGAAGCCGACCTCACCGAACGGATGAGGCAGCTCGGGGAGGACGAGGCCTTCCGCTACCACCATCCGTTCACCTTCGCGGAGGCCATCCGCCCGTAGAGACCGGAGCCGTGGCGGCACGGTGACAGGAGCGCGACGGACGGGGGGCCGCACCATGCACCCGCCCTACGATCCCGTGACGTGAGCGCGAGCGCCGTCGCCCCCCGACTCCCCCGGCGGTTGCGGCAGGCCCGCTTCGGGATCGCCGCCCTGGCGGTGGCCGCCGTCGCGGTCGCGGTCAAGTCCTTCGTGATCGGCCCGCTGACCGGGCATTTCGAGGGAACGTTCGAGGACTTCGCGGCGTACCTGGGAGCGGCTCGGTCGATGGCCGGCGGCGGCTCGGCCTACGCGGCCTTCAGCTCAGTGCCCGTGACCGAGACGGGCTTCGTCTACCCGCCCTTCGCCGCGCTCCTGGTCCGCCCGCTGGCGCTGCTCGGCACCAGGTCGGCGATGGTCGTCTGGCTGTGGCTCACCCTCGCCTGCGCCGTCACCGGTGCAATCGTGGTCGCCCGCACCGCCCTGCCGAAGTCGTGGCCGAGGGTCGAGCTGGCGATCCTGGGAGCCGTGGCGTTCGCGCCGGCCACCTACAACTACTGGCACGGACAGATCAATCCGGTGATCTTCCTCCTGCTCGCGATCTCGTACTGGGCCTACGTCCGCGATCGCCAGGTGACCGCCGGCATCCTCCTCGGTCTGGCCGCCGGGATCAAGATCGCCCCGGTCATCTTCCTGATCGTGCTGATCCGGCGCCGCTGGTGGCGCGGAACCGCCGCCATGGTGTCGACCGGCGTGGTCACCCTGATCCTGGGAGCCCTCGCCGTGGGGGGAGGGGCGGCGGTCACCTTCGTGACCAAGGTCTTGCCCGGCCTCAACCGCGCCACGGGATGGATCTACAACCAGTCTCTGGGCGGCGCCATCAGCCGCGTGGCGCACCAATCGATCCTGGCGGTGCAAACCACCTCGTGGCCGGTTCAGGTGGCCAGCATCGTGGCGGCACTGCTCGTCGTGGGGCTCGCGGGCTGGGCGGTACGGCCGGGATGGCGGCCCTCGGAGGAGAGGGGAGCCGAATTCGGGCTGGCGATCACGGCGATGCTGCTGGCCGGCGGGGTCGCCTGGTACGCGCATTTCATCCATCTCATCATCCCGCTCTTCTGCGTGCTCGGACTGGTCGCCGCGCGGGGGTGGCGCGCCGAGCGATCGACCGCCCTCGCGGCGGTGGGGGTGCTGATCGGCTTCGGGCTGGTTGCCCCGCTCGCGATCTCCGATCTCAGCATGAGCGGGATCGTCGCGATCAGCCGGACACCGGCCTGGTGGCCCTTCCTCCAGCTCTGCTCGCTGCCCTGCGCGAGCGTGGTGTGGCTGGCTGTCGCCCTGGCCCGGAGCCTGCGGCGGAACGCGGAGCCAGCCGGTTCACCGGCTCGTGACGACGCGCGGGCGGTGGGGACGACCGCGTAGGCGGCTCACACGGACGGTGCGGCGTGCTCCTTCTGGTGCGCCTCGATGAGCTGCTGGGCCACGTGGGCCGGGACCTCTTCGTAGTGGGAGAGCTCGGTCGCGTAGCGGCCCCGCCCCTGGGTGAGCGCGCGGAGGTCGATGGGGAAGGTGAACATCTCCGCCTGGGGGACCTGGGCGGTCACCTCGGAGCGGCCGTCGCCGAGTGGGTTCATNNACCAGGACCTTGACGATCACGATCGGTTCGAGCAGCACCGGGGAGGCCTTCTGCACCGCCTCGCGCATGGCCATCGAGCCGGCGATCTGGAAGGCGATGTCCTTGCCGTCGACGGGGTGGGTGGAGCCGTCGACCAGGCGGACCCTGACGTCGACGACCGGGTTGCCGCTGATCGCCCCCTGCTCGATGGTCTGCCGGACGCCCTTCTCCACGGAGGGCCGGAACTGCTGGGGGATGGACCCGCCGAAGATCTTGTCCTGCCATTCGAAGCCGCCGCCGCGAGGCAGGGGCTCGATCTCGATGGTGCAGTCGCCAAAGAGGCCCGCCCCGCCTGACTGCTTCTTGTAGCGGTGCTGCACTCGGGCTGTGCCGTTGATGGTCTCCCGGTAGGGGATGCGCGGTGCGTGAATGGTCGCGTCCACGCCGTACTTGCGCTTCATCTTCTCGAGCACCACGTCCAGGTGGACGTCGCCGAGGCCGTGGGCGATGACCTCCTGGGTCACCGGATCGCGGTCGATCGAGAAGGTGGGGTCCTCCTCCGCGAGGCGCGCCATCGACTGCATGATCTTGTCGTCGTCGCCCTTGGTCTTGGCGCTGATCGCCCCCGAATAGGCGGCGGTGGGCAGCGCGATCGCCGGAAGCACGACCGGCGAGGCGCGGTCGCAGAGGGTGTCCCCGGTCGCGGTGGCCTGCAGCTTGGTCAGCACCGCGATCTCGCCGGCACCGACCTCCCCGGCGGGAACCACCTGCTTGCCCAGCGGACGGCCGAGCTGGGCAAAGCGCTCCTCGCTCTTGTGGCTCGCGTTGTACGGGTGGGTGTCGCCCCGCAGCGTGCCGCGCAGGACCCGGACGTAGGAGAGCTTGCCGAAGTTGTCCACGGCGGTCCGGAAGACCTGGGCGACCAGGGGGCCCGCCGGGTCACAGCGGATCTCGACCTCCTTGCCGGCGGCGTCGGTGCCGCGGCGCACCCGCTCTTTGGGCGAGGGGAGGAAGCGGACGATGCTGTCCAGCACCAGGGCCGCGCCGCGGGCGCCGATCGCCGCCGCGCAGATGACCGGCACCAGCGTGCCGGTGGCGGCACCGCGGTGGACAGCATCGCGGACCTCGTCGGAGGAGAGCTCGATGCCCTCCAGGTACTTCTCGATGAGCGAGTCGTCCGTCTCGGCGGCCGCGTCCATGAGGGCGCTTCGGGCCCGTTCGATCTCACCGCTCATGGCCGCGGGGATCTCGGTGGCGACCGCGCCACCGTCGGTGCCGAAACGGTGGGCGGTGCCGTCGACCAGGTCCACGTAGCCCTGAAGCGATTCCGCCGCCCCCATGGGAACCACGACGGCGATCGGCTTTCGCCCGAAGGCGTCCCGGAGCGCGTTGACGGTGGCCTCGTACGCCGCGTTCTCGCGATCCATCCGATTGACGACGATGAGGCAGGGGAGGCCGGCCGCCGTGATCATCTCCCAGGCCAGCTCGGCCCCCACGGGAACCGAGCCGTTGGCGCTCACCACCAGGACGGCGGCGTCGGCGCCCGCAAGGGCGCTGGCGACCTCACCGGCGAAGTCCTGGAAGCCGG
>PLAX01000198.1 GCA_003135255.1 Candidatus Dormiibacterota bacterium
CCTCGGCCTTGCCGATCTTGAAGATCTTGGTCCCGCAGGTGGGGCAGGTGCCGGTCGTGGCCGGTTTGCCGTTCTTCATCGTGATCGCCTGCGCGTCCTTGATCTCAGTCTGCTTCTTGCACTTGAGACAGTAGCCGGAGACTGCCATCGGTTCCTCTCCTGGATCGGGCTGATCGGGCCGGGTCCGCCCGGCGACTTGCCCGGGATTGTAAGCACACTCCGCCCGATCAGGTTGAATTCAGCTGAATTCGGACGGTGGCGCGCCGAACACGGCGAAGCGGTGTAACAGCGCGATCAAGCCGACCAGGGACCGTGGGGCTCCGGAGCCCTCCCCGGAGGCACCCTGAATTGGGGGTGCCGAGGCGCGTAACCGCGGGGGCCTGGGCGACGTATACATTGCATGACCCTCCACACCGCCAGCTTCCCCACCGAGCCCCGGGTTGCCGCCGGTTACGGGACGGCGAGCCGCCGAGCCATCGTGCTGGCGGTGAGCCTCATCGCCGTGCTGGGAGCGCTCGTCGTGTGGGGGCTGTCCGCCCTCGTCGGCTAAGCAAGCCCCACGCCGCAGGCGGCGCGGGGACGCCCCTCTACGCAAAGAGGCCGCGCCGCCCTGACGGCGACGCGGCCTCTCCTCGCGAAACGGGCTCCTAGCTCTCGCCGCCCATCATCGCGATCGATCCGTTGAAGGTGGCCCCATCCTCGACGTGGAGCTTACCCACCCGGATGCTCCCCTGGAGGTACCCGGAACCGGCAAGGCGGAGCCGCTGCTGAGCGGTGACCTCGCCCTCGACCCGGCCGCGGATGCTCAGGTTGCGGCACTCGAGCCGGGCCTTGACGACGGCAGAGGCTTCGACGGTCACGTCGCCGGTGGTGATCACCTCACCGTCGATGCTGCCGAACACGACCAGGTCGCTGCGAATGATCAACTTCCCCTCGAGGCGGTCATCGGCGCCGAGGGTGACCGTGCCACCGCTAGAGTTCTCGCCGGTACGCTTTCCGTCCGGTTTGGATGTCACCACTGACTCTTTCGCCTCCGGGGTTGCGTTGATCTTGTCTGCGGTCTGGTCCATGTCTGAATCCTTCCCCTACGCCAACGGACAGGCTCGTCAGTCTACCGCTCCGGTACCCCCTTACCCCCCCGATCGGGAGTGGCCGTCGGCGACTCGTTACGCTCGCCACCTCGAGGCCTACTACGACGCCGTCAACCACGCCTACGACGACTGGTCCTCGGGCATCCACCGCCGGCTGGGCGCCCGCCTGGTCGAGATCGCCTCGCCTCTTCCCGGCGAGCGCCTGCTCGACGTCGGCTGCGGCACCGGCCTGGTCACCCAGATGGCGGCCGAGCGGGTGGGCACCTCGGGCGAGGTTTTCGGAGTGGACATCGCCAAACGCCTCCTGGAGGTCGCCCAGCTGCGCGCCTCCCCCCATGTGCGCTTCTTCCACGTCCCCGCCGAGGCGCTGGTCTTCAGCGACTGCACGTTCGACGTGGTCACCATCGGCGACGCCCTCCCCTACCTCTCCGACCCGCGACGCGCCCTCGAGGAGGCGCATCGGGTGCTCCGGCGCGGCTCTCGGATCGCCGTCTCCGTGATCGACCGTGCCCTGACGACGCCCGCCCAGGAGGTGTTCTACGAGCGGCTCCTGGCCCTGGAGCTTCGGCACCCCGTGGTGGTCCCCCGCCCCCCCGGCGACCGGAACCGGTTGGGCGAGCCTGAGGTGCTCGCCCGCCTGCTCGCGTCCGCCGGCTTCACCGACGTCGTGACCACGATCATGGTGACCGGGGGGAGAGCGGCGACGGCACGGGAGTGGACCGACCTGATGATGGGGGCGGGACCCTCGTCCCACGCGCTGCTCTCCGTCCTGGGGCCGTCGGTCCGGGCGGACTTCGAATCCGACCTCACCGAACGGATGGAACAGCTCGGAGAGGACGAGGCCTTCCGCTACCACCATCCGTTCACCTTGGCGGAGGCCATCCGCCCCTGAGGAGTGGACGGCGCCGACACCGGTCAGCCCTCCCGAAGGCCGCCCCGAGGCCGCCCCGCAGCCGCACCGGAAGGCGAAGGCGGGGTGGCGGGCTCTGGGCGCCACGGCGCGGTCACGATGGCGCGACGGCTCTCGGCCGATCGCGAAGGCAGCCGTACCATCCGCCCCAATGACCGGCCGGGTGGCGCAAGCAGGGCGTACCTCGTGGCGGTCGCTGGCGGCGTGCGCGGAGCGACTGGCTCGGATGCCTCGCTTTGAACGCCTTGCACGCGTGGCGATCGCAGCGGCCGTGGCGGCCTGCGTCGCCCTGGTCGCCGTCAACTTCGTCCTCGCCCCGCTCACCGGCCACTTTACGGGCTGGTTCGAGGACTTCGGCCCCATCCTGGCCGCGGGTCGCGCCGCCAATGCCGGCGCCGATCCTTACGCGGGATTCATCGCCAACGCGCCGACGTCGCTCGTCACCAACCTCGGTTTCGATTACATGCCCCTGGTCGCCGTGCTGGCCAGGCCACTGGCGGCCCTGCCGTACGCCGTGGCACAGACGATCTGGCTCTGGTGCATCCTGGCCGCCAACGTCGCGGGGGCGATCATCGTCGCCCGCGAAACCCTGCCGGCCACGTGGCCGCGGACGAGCATCGGATTCGCCGCCGCGATCGTCTTCGCGCCCATGGTCTACAACGTCTGGCACGGGCAGATGAATGCGTTCGTCTTCCTCAGCCTGGCCATAGCGCTGCGCTCATGGCTGAGGGGGGACCAGGTGGGGTGCGGTCTGGCTCTGGGTCTCGGTGGGGTCGCCAAGGTCGCCCCGGCGGCACTCCTGCTGCTGCTCCTGCGCCGTCGCTGGTGGCCTGGGTTCCTGGCCGGCGCCGGCACGCTGGTGGGGTCCCTCGTGGCGGGCGGCGTGCTGCTCGGCTTTGATCGGGTCCGGGAATGGCTCACCAGTGTCCTTCCCGTCCTGAGCCGCGCCGACGGCTGGTACTTCAACGAGAGCCTGGGGGCCCTGATCAGCCGGACGGCGGGGCACAACGTCTTCCGGCTCGATCCCCCAGACCCCGCCCTGCAGCTCGCCGTGACCGTCGCGTCCGCGGGCTGCCTCATCGCTGCCGTCTGGGCGGTTCGAAGCGGAACCGCGTCCACCGAGCGGCGCCAGATCGAATTCGGAGCCGCGGTGACCGCCATGGTGCTGGCGGGCTCGATCGCGTGGTGGGACGATTACTCGAGCCTGCTGATCCCGCTGCTCGCCATCGCCGGGCTGGTCGCCCGCAGAGAGGCCTCCCGGCCCCTCATCTTCGCCGGCGTCGCCGTCTTCCTGGTCGCCGGCGTCGCCGCCCCGGCATTCCTGGGGTCGGGTGGCACCGGCTGGGTTCCCAGCACCTTCGGCACGGCCTGGTGGCTACCCGCCCTGCAGTTGGACTCCCTCCCCGCATGGACGGCGCTCGCCCTGCTGGTCGCGCTCCTCGTGACCCTCGCACGGGGAGGCGCCTGGTCTGGGCCGCGGGCCGGTCACGAAGGCGCGACGGGCTCCTAGCCGAAGTGGTGGTGGCCGTACCATCGCGCCCGTGATCACGCGTGTGGCGGCGACACGCGCCGTCCAATTTCACCAGCGCTCCCCACGGCTGCGGCGCATCCGCCTCCTCCTGCTCCTGGCGGCGGCCGCCATCTCCGCGGTGGCCGTCTCGTCCTTCGTGATCGGCCCGCTGACGGGGCACTTCGCTGGAACGTTCGAGGACTTCGCGGCGTACCTGGGAGCGGCTCGGTCGATGGCCGCCGGCGGCTCGCCCTACGCGGCCTTCAGCTCTGTCCCCGTGACCGAGACGGGCTTCGTGTACCCGCCCTTCGGCGCGCTTCTGGTCCACCCGCTGGCGCTGCTCAGCACCCGGGCGGCGATGGTCGTCTGGCTGTGGCTCACCCTCGCCTGCGCCGTCACCGGTGCCATCGTGGTCGCCCGCACCGCCCTGCCGAAGTCGTGGCCGAGAGTCGAGCTGGCGATCCTGGCAGCCGTGGCGTTCGCCCCGGCCACCTACAACTACTGGCACGGACAGATCAATCCGGCGATCTTCCTCCTGCTCGCGATCTCGTACTGGGCCTACGTCCGCGATCGCCAGGTGACCGCCGGCATCCTCCTCGGTCTGGCCGCCGGGATCAAGATCGCCCCGGTCGTCTTCCTGATCGTGCTGATCCGGCGCCGCTGGTGGCGCGGAACCGCTGCGATGGTGTCGACCGGCGTGGTCACCCTGATCCTGGGAACCGTCGCCGTGGGGGGCGCGGCGACGATCACCTTCGTGACCAAGGTCTTGCCCGGCCTCAACCGCGCCACGGGGTGGATCTACGACCAGTCACTGGGCGGAGCCATCAGCCGCGTGGCGCGCCAATCGATCCTGGTGGTGCAGCCGACCTCCTGGCCGGTTCAGGTCGCCAACGTGGTGGCCGGACTGCTCGTCCTGGGGCTTGCGGCCTGGGTCATCCGGCCGGAGTGGCGGTGTCGCGAGGAGAGGGGGGCGGAATTCGGGCTGGCGATCACTGCGATGCTGCTGGCCGGCGGCATCGCCTGGTACCCGCATTTCGTGCACCTCATCATCCCGTTCTTCTGCGTGCTCGGCCTGGTCGCCACGGGGGGATGGCGCGCGGAGCGGTCGACCGCCCTCGCCGCTCTGGGGGTGCTGATCGTCTTCGGGCTCGTCGCCCCCCTGGCGATCTCCGACCTCAGCATGAACGGGATCGTGGCGGTCAGCCGGACACCGGCCTGGTGGCCCTTCCTCCAGCTCTGCTCGCTCCCCTGCTTCAGCGCCCTGTGGCTGGCGATCGCCCTGGCCCGGAGGCTGCGGCCGGGCGCCGCGCCAGCCGATTCACCCGCTCGTGACGACGCGCCGGCCGTGGGGGCGACCGCGTAGGCGGCTCACGCGGACGGTGCGGCGTGCTCCTTCTGGTGCGCCTCGATGAGGTGCTGGGCCACCTGAGCCGGGACCTCCTCGTAATGGGAGAGCTCGGTGGCATAGCGACCCCGGCCCTGGGTGAGAGCGCGGAGATCGATGGGGAAGGTGAACATCTCCGCCTGGGGGACCTGGGCGGTCACCTCGGAGCGGCCGTCGCCGAGCGGGTTCATCCCGGCGACCCGCCCGCGCCGGGCGTTGAAGAGACCGATGATGTCGCCGGTGAAGCGCTCGGGGACCACGACCTTGACGATCACGATCGGCTCGAGCAGCACCGGGGATGCCTTCTGCACCGCCTCGCGCATCGCCATCGAACCCGCGATCTGGAAGGCGATGTCCTTGCCGTCGACGGGGTGGGTGGAGCCGTCGACCAGCCGGACCCGGACGTCGACGATGGGGTTGCCGCTCATCGCCCCCTGCTCGACGGTGTGCCGGACTCCCTTCTCGACCGAGGGCCGGAACTGCTGGGGGATGGAGCCGCCGAAGATCTTGTCCTGCCACTCGAAGCCGCCGCCGCGCGGCAGGGGCTCGATCTCGATGGTGCAGTCGCCGAAGAGGCCCGCCCCGCCTGACTGCTTCTTGTAGCGGTGCTGCACCCGTGCCGTGCCGTTGATGGTCTCCCGGTAGGGGATGCGCGGTGCGTGAATGGTCGCGTCCACGCTGTACTTGCGCTTCATCTTCTCGAGCACCACGTCCAGGTGGACGTCGCCGAGGCCGTGGGCGATGACCTCCTGGGTCACCGGATCGCGGTCGATGGAGAAGGTGGGGTCCTCCTCGGAGAGGCGCGCCATCGACTGCATGATCTTGTCGTCGTCGCCCTTGGTCTTGGCGCTGATCGCCCCCGAATAAGCGGCGGTGGGCAGCGTGATCGCGGGAAGCACGACGGGCGAGGCGCGATCGCAGAGGGTGTCCCCGGTGGCGGTGGCCTGGAGCTTGGTCAGCACCGCGATCTCACCGGCACCGACCTCCCCCGCGGGCACCACCTGCTTGCCCATCGGACGGCCGAGCTGGGCAAAGCGCTCCTCGCTCTTGCGGCTCGCGTTGTAGGGGTGGGTCTCGCCGCGGAGGGTGCCGCGCAGGATCCGGACGTAGCTGAGCTTGCCGAAGTTGTCCACGGCGGTCCGGAAGACCTGGGCGACCAGGGGGCCCGCCGGGTCACAGCGGATCTCGACCTCCTTGCCGGCGGCGTCGGTGCCGCGGCGCACCCGCTCCTTGGGCGAGGGGAGGAAGCGGACGATGCTGTCCAAAACCAGCGCCGCGCCGCGGGCGCCGATCGCCGCCGCGCAGATGACCGGCACCAGCGTGCCGGTGGCGGCACCACGGTGGACGGCGTCGCGAACCTCGTCGGAGGAGAGCTCGGTGCCCTCCAGGTACTTCTCGATGAGCGAGTCGTCGGTCTCAGCGGCCGCGTCCATGAGGGCGCTCCGGGCCCGATCGATCTCACCGCTCATGGCGGCGGGCATCTCGGTGGCGACGGCACCGCCGTCAGTGCCGAAACGGTGGGCGCTGCCGTCGACCAGGTCCACGTAGCCCTGCAGCGATTCCGCCGCCCCGATGGGGACGACGACGGCGATCAGCTTCCGCCCGAAGGCCTCGCGAAGCGCGTTGACGGTGGCCTCGTACGCCGCGTTCTCCCGATCCATCCGGTTGACCACGATGAGGCAGGGGAGACCGGCCGCCGTGATCATCTCCCAGGCCAGCTCGGCCCCGACGGGAACCGAGCCGTTGGCGCTCACCACCAGGACGGCCGCGTCGGCGCCGGCCAGGGCGCTGGCGACCTCGCCGGCGAAGTCCTGGAAGCCGG
>PLAX01000123.1 GCA_003135255.1 Candidatus Dormiibacterota bacterium
GCGGGTGGTTCGTGGGGGAGGGGCCCCACGTGCGGGGTCGGGCCATCTGGCTGATGCTCTGCTTCGCGTCCCTCGCCAGCCTCCTGCTCGGCCACCTCTTCCAGGTCCAGATCGGTGAGCACACCCAGCTCGCCGCCGCCGCCGCCAAGGAGGACAACCTGAGCTTTGTCCTCACCGCTCACCGGGGCGAGATCCTGGACAGCGACGGCCAGGTCCTGGTCGGCACCGTGCCCACCTACTCCGTGTACGTCGACCCCGCCATGATCCCGGCGGATCAGCTCGACCAGGACGCGGCCGAAGTCGCCGCGGTGCTCCGGAACAGCGAGAGCCAGGTCGTCCATGTGCTCTCCGAACCCAACGAATACGCCTTCCTCGCCGACCACGTGAGCCAGACCGTCAAGGATCAGCTCGTCGCCCTGGACTCGCCGGCGGTCCCCGGTCTCATCCTCACCGAGGAGGACGAGCCCGTGTACGAGCCGTCGTCGGTGCCCGGGGAGTCGTCCGCCGCCAACCTGCTCGGCTTCGTCAACGCCGGCGGCCAGGGGCAGTACGGGGTGGAGGGCTACTACAACTCCCTCCTCATCGGCAAGAACGGTGAGGCCTCGGAGATCAGGGACAGCCAGGGCACCGCCATCTACCTCAACCAGGCCAAGAACGTGCCCGCCCAGGACGGCGACAACCTCGAGCTGGGCCTCAGCTCCCAGGTCCAGTACTGGGCCGAGCAGGCGATCGCGGAGGCGGTCACCAAGGACAGCGCCCAGTCCGGGGAGATCCTGGTGATGGACACCCACACCGGGGCGATCCAGGCCTGGGCCGACTACCCGAGCTACGACGCCACCGACTACGCGTCGACACCCCTCGGCGACTTCGCCGATCAGTCGGTCGACGGCCTCTACCAGCCCGGGTCGGTGATGAAGACGGTCACCTTCGCCGGCGGCCTGCAGAACGGCGCCATCACCCCCGGATACACCTTCGACGAGCACCAGACCGTCGTCGACGGCGTCCTCATCCACGACTGGGACGATCGGAGCCACGGCCAGGTCACCATGCAGCAGGTCCTCGACATGTCGCTCAACAACGGGGCCATGAAGGTCATGAACCTGGAGGGGCCCAACGCCTTCTACACCAACATGCTGAGCTTCGGCATCGGCGCCCCGACCGGGGTGGACCTGGCCGGTGAGTCCAATCAGCAGATGGCGCCGCAGAGCAAGCTCTCCATGCTCGACTACAGCGAGATGTCCTTCGGACAGAGCGTGGTGGTGACCCCGGTGGAGATGCTCGCCGCCGTGAACGCGGTCGCCAACGGCGGGGTGTGGGTGCAGCCCCACGCCGTCGACTCCATCATCGACGCCAGCACCGGGACCACCACCCCGGTGGTGCCGACCACCCGCCAGGTGATCTCACCGGCGACGGCGTCGACCCTCACCACCATGATGACCCACGTCGTCGACGACTCCGACGGTGAGGGCTTCGATGCCCGCATCCCCGGCTGGAGCGGCGAGGTGGCGGGCAAGACGGGCACCGCCCAGGAGCCGATCGACGGCCAGATGACGGGCAGCGTCACCTCCTTTGTCGGCTACCTCCCCGCCTCCGACCCCCAGTTCACCATGATGGTGGTGATCAACGAGCCGCAGGTCCCGGCCGCGGACGACTTCGGCTCCCTGCTCGCCGCTCCGGTGTGGCGGCAGATGGCCGAGCAGATGATCGACTACTACCACCTCACGCCCTGAGCCTCCCGCCTTCTCCGCGCTGGCCCCGGCTGTGGCACCATCCGGCGGTGCTCCTCGCCGATTCGCTCGCCGACCTCCTCGGCGGCCGGCTCGAGGCCCCGCCGGGCGCCAGCCGCGAGATCTCCGACTTGGTCAGCGACTCGCGACAGGTGACCCCCGGTGCGGGATTCGTCGCCCTGCCCGGGGAGGCGATGGACGGCCACGCCTTCGTGGCCGATGCCGCTCGCCGGGGCGCCGCCCTCGCGGTGGTGGGGGAGGCCTTCCAGCCGGGGGCGGAGGCACCCCCCCTCCTCATCCGGGTGCCCGATACCGCCGCCGCGCTGCGCGCCGCCTGCTCCGGACGGATCGCCCAGCTCGGGGCCACCGTGGTGGGGGTGACCGGTTCGGTGGGCAAGACCACCGCCAAGGAGATGTGCGCGCTGGCCCTCTCCGGGCGGCCGACCGCCAGGACGCCGGGGAACCTCAACACCTGGACCCAGATCCCGCTCCACGTGCTCCGGCTGGAGGCGCCGGTGGAGCGCCTGGTGGTCGAGATGGCGATGACCGCCCCCGGCGAGATCGCCGACCTCGCCGGCTTCACCCGTCCCACCTACGGTGTGCTGCTCAACGTCGGTCAGGCCCACATCGGCCGGCTCGGCTCCGAGGAGGCGATCGCCCAGGCCAAGGCGGAGCTGCTCGCCGCGCTCCCCCCGGACGGCGCCGCCATCCTCAATGCCGACGATCCCCGGGTGGTGGGGGTCGCGGCGCAGAGCCGTGCTCCCGTCCGCTGGTTCGGGGAGGCGAGCCCGGAGGCCGCCTGGCGGGTGGCGGACATCGCCGCCGACGGCGTGCTGGGCAGCCGGGGCGTCCTCGTCGGTCCCGACGGGCGCGCCCCGATCCGCCTCCGGGCCCCGGGGCGCCATCTCCTGCTCGACGCCGCCGCCGCGGCGGCCGTCGCCGCCTGCTTCGGGGTCGGCATCGCCGAGGCCGCCGGAAGGATCGGCGAGTTCGCCCCGGCCGAGCATCGCGGCGAGGTGATGGATGGCCTCCAGGGCTCCACCCTCGTCGACGACAGCTATAACAGCAGCCCCACCTCGCTCGCGGCCGCCCTCGAGGTGCTCCGGGCCAGCGGAGCCCCTGAGCGGCTCGCCATCATTGGCGACATGCTGGAGTTGGGCGACCGCACACTCTCCGCCCACCGCGAGGCCGGGCGCCGCGCCGCCGGGGCCGCCACCCGGCTCATCGCCGTCGGAGAGCAGGCCGAGGTGGTCGTCGCCGCCGCGGTCGCCGCCGGGATGCCCGCGGCGGCGGTCGCCCAGGCCGCGGACGCGGATCGGGCGGCCGAGCTCGCCCTTCCGCTCCTCCGCCCCGGCGCCGTGGTCCTGGTCAAGGGGAGCCGCGGGATCGGACTCGACCGGCTCGTGCGGCGCCTGCTGGCATGAGCCACGCCATCATCGTCGCCGCCGTCTGCTTCGTCGCGGGCGTCGCCCTCTACCCGATGCTGATCACCATCCTGACCCGTCTCGGAGCTGGACAGATGGTGCAGGCCTACAACCCCTCGACCCACCGGGCGAAGGCGGGGACTCCGACCATGGGCGGCATCCTCTTCTGCCTCATCGCCGTGGCGGTGTGGCTGGCCACCGACCGCACCCAGGCCGGCTTCGTGATCGTCTTCGCGCTCGTCGGCGGGGCGGCGGTGGGATTCCTCGACGACCTCGCCAACGTCCGGGGCCTCGGCTCGCTGGGCCTGCGGGTCCGGCAGAAGCTGGTCCTGGAGATCGTGGTCGGGGTCGCGGTCGGATTCGGCCTCCACGCCGCCGGCGCCACCACTCAGGCCCTCCCCCTGGCCGGGATGGTCAAGCTGGGCTGGGCGATCGTCCCGCTCGCCGCCATCGCCGTGGTGGCCACCACCAACGCCGTCAACCTCACCGACGGCGTGGACGGTCTGGCCGGGAGCAGTGTCGCCATCGCCCTGGTCGGCGCCATCGTCGCCTCCCTCTGGCTGGGGGCTGGGAGTGCCGCCGCCCTCGCCGCCGCCCTTCTCGGCACCATCGCCGCCTTCCTCCTTTACAACTGGCACCCCGCCCGGATCTTCATGGGCGACACCGGGGCCCTTGGCCTCGGAGCCGCCCTGACCGCGATCTGTGTCGAGGCCCATCTGCTCTGGCTGCTGCCCCTGCTCGGCATCGTCTTCGCGGTCGAGACGGCCAGCGTCATCGTCAACGTCACCGCCATCACCCGCTTCCATCGCCGGGTGTTCCGGTCCAGCCCGCTCCACCATCACTTCGAGAAGATGGGCATGGGCGAGGAACGCCTGGTGCTGCTCTTCGCGGCCGGGGGCGCGGTCGCATTGACCCTCACCCTGCTGACGGTGCACGTCGTCGCGTGACCCTGGCCGGTCGTCGAGCGCGCAGCACTGTCGCAATGCTTCGCCACAAAGCCGCCGCGTGCGTAACAATGTCGCCCTGGCCTGATTCCCGCAGCCGTCCCCCCCACGTCACCGCATCGCAGGAGCCGCATGGCCGTCCAGACGTCCCCGACGCGCAGTCTCGACCTGCCCATTCGCAGGGCCAGGGTCGAGCTCACGCCGGCGACGCGAGGCCTCGCAGCTGTCGATGGATGGCTGTATGTCGCCATCGCCGCCATCTGCGCCTTTGGCCTGGTGATGGTCTACAGCGCCTCCGAGGTGCTCGCCTACCAGCAGACCGGCAACCCCAGCTACTACTTCGAGCGCCAGGTCGCCTACATGGTGGTGGGCCTGGCCGGGATGCTGGTGCTCGCCCGGCTCGACTATCACCATCTGTTGCGCTGGTCGCGACCGATCGGGCTGCTCACGGTGCTGATGCTGCTCGCCGTGCTGGTGCCCCACATCGGCATCCAGATCAATGGAGCCCGGCGCTGGTTCAACCTCGGGATCATCGAGCTCCAGCCGTCGGCGGTGGCGGCGCTCGCGGCGATCATCGTCCTGGGCCGGTGGTTGAGCGATCGAGGCACCCTGGTCCGGAGCTGGCGGGGGATCCGCGACTACGTCATCCTGCTCAGCATCCCGGTGGCGCTGATCCTCGCCGAGAAGGACCTGGGGAGCACCGTGGTGATCGCCGCGGTCGGCGGCATCCTGCTCTTCCTGGCCGGTGCCCGCTACCGGCACCTGATCACCCTGCTGGCCATCGGCGGGGGTGTCGGCTGGCTCACCGTCATCGCCGAGCCCTACCGGCTCAGCCGGATCACCTGCTTTGGCCAGTCGGTCACCGACGCGTCGCTCAGCACCTGCTGGCAGGGCACCCAGGCCCTCTTCGGACTGGGGCGGGGCGGTCTGACCGGGGTCGGGCTGGGCAACTCCATCCTGAAGTACGCCTGGCTTCCCGAGGCCCACACCGACTTCATCTTCGCGATCATCGGCGAGGAGCTGGGCCTGATCGGGACGGCGGCGGTGGTGGTCGCCTTCACCTTCCTGGGCTGGCGGGGGATCCGGGCGTCGCTGCGCGCTCCCGACCGCTTCGGGACGCTGCTCTCCGGCGGGATCACCGCCTGGATCTGCATCCAGACCTTCGTCAACGTCGCCGCGGTGACCGCCCTGATCCCGACCACCGGCATCCCGCTCCCCTTCATCAGCTACGGGGGCACCGCCCTGGTGATGAACCTGGCCGCGGTGGGAATACTCTGCAACGTGTCGGCACAGGGCCGGCACCAGGCGTCCCCGCAGAAGCGCAGCTTCTCGGGGGTGCAACGTCAGGGGGCTCTCAGTCGTGCGAACCTTGATCGCCGGGGGCGGGACGGGAGGGCACCTGTTCCCGGCGCTGGCGGTCGCAGACGAGTTGCGCGCCGCTGACCCGGAGGGCGCCGTGCTCCTGGTCGGCCGGCGGGGCGGGGTCGCCGAGGCGCTCGTCGAGCGCACCGGCATCCCCCTCGAGACCCTGGAGATCCGCGGCCTCGACTTTGCCCACCCGGCGACGGTCGCCGTCTTTGCGCTGCGCCTGACCCGGTCGGTGAGGGAGGCGCGCCGCCTCATCCGCCGCTTCAGGCCGGATGTGGTGGTGGGGGCCGCGGGGTACGTCTCGGTGCCGGTGGTGCTGGCCGCCCGGCGCGAGCGGGTCCCCGTCCTCCTCCTCGAGCAGAATGCGCTCCCCGGCCGGGCCACCCGCTTCCTGGCCCGCCGCGCCGACGCCGTCGCCGTCTCCTTCCCGGGGACCGCCCGTCTCCTGCGCGGGCGCGGGGCGGAGGTGACCGGCAACCCGGTCCGGAAGGAGTTCCGCGACGGGGCACCTCCCCTCGGCGACCGCCCCCGGCGTCTCTTGGCGTGGGGCGGTTCGCAGGGGGCACGGCGGATCAATCGCGCGCTCTGCGACTGCGCTCCCCGCCTGCTCCGTGACCACCCGGAGCTGGAGATCACCCACCAGTGCGGCCAGCTCGACGAGGCCGAGGTGGTTGCCGCCCGCGCCGCGCTGGACCCCGCATTGCAGCGCCGCTGGGAGGTCGCCGCCTTCTACGGCGACGCCGGCGCCCGGGTGGCCGCCGCCGACCTGGTGCTGATGCGCGCCGGGGGCTCGTCCCTCGCCGAGGTGAGCGCCCTCGGTCGCCCCATGATCCTGGTCCCCTACCCTCACGCCGGGGACCACCAGCGGCACAATGCGGCCCCCTACGTCGACGCCGGTGCCGCCCTGCTCCTGACCGACGCCGAGTGCGACGGGGAGCGCCTGCTCGGCGTCCTGGAGGAGGTCCTGGGCGATCCCGGGCGATGGCGGGCGATGGCCGAGAGGAGCCGGTCCATGGGCAGGCCCGAGGCCACCGCCAATGTGGCGGCGATCGTCCGGCGCCTGGCGGGCACCGGCCGGGCCCGGGGGGCCCCCCGTGCCGCCTGAGCCGAACGCCCCGCCGCCCGCCGCCACCAGGCACCCCCGCCACGTCCACTTCCTGGGGATCTGCGGCTATGCGGTGAGCGGCGCCGCCATCCTCGCCCAGGAGATGGGCGATCGGGTCACCGGCAGCGACGACCACGCCTACCCGCCGGTCTCGGACATCGTCACCGCGGCGGGCATCCAGTGGGAGAACGGGCACGACCCGCGCAACCTCGACCGCTGGGGCGTCCCCGACCTGGTGGTCGTGGGCAATCAGGTGCGGCCCCTCAACGAGGAGTGGCTGGAGGCCAAGCGTCGGGGGCTCCCGCTCAGCAGCGAGGTCGAGTTCTTCGTCTCCCTCACCGGGTCACGGCTCCGCCTCTCGGTCTGCGGCACCCATGGCAAGACGACCACCTCGGCGCTGCTCATCCACATGCTCGCGCGCTGCGGGATGGACCCGGGCTTCCGGCTCGGCTCGACATCCCTGGACGTCGGCGGGAGCGCCCGGCTCGGCAGCGGGCCGTTCGTCTTCGAGGGCGACGAGTACACCACCGCCCCCTGGGACCCGCGCCCCAAGTTTCTCCACATGCGACCGAGGGCGGCCTGCGTCACCCGGCTGGAGTGGGATCACCCCGACGTGTACCCGTCCCCCGAGGCGTACCGGATGCCATTCGTCCAGCTGGCGGAGACGATGCCCGCGGACGGGCTGCTGGTGCTCTGCGGCGACGACCCCGATGCGCTGGCGCTGCGCGCCCATGCCGCCTGCCCGGTCGCCGTCTATGGGGAGGGCGAGGGGGCTGATTGGCGGGTGACGCGGCAGGACGACGACGGCTCGGTGCAGCGCTTCCGGGTCGACTGCCGTGAGCGGGCGATCCCGGAGGTGGCCCTCACCTTTCCCGGCAGGCACAATGCGCTCAACGCCACCGCCGCGCTGGCTCTCGCCACCTTCGCCGGTGCTCCGATCGAGGCATGCGTCGCGGCCTGCGCGGACTTCCGGGGGCCGGCCCGCCGCTTCGAGATCCTGGGGACGGCCGGCGGGGTGACCGTGGTCGACGACTACGCCCATCATCCGACCGAGGTCTGGGCCGCCATCAACGCCGCCCGGGCCCGCTATGGCGGGGCGCGGATCATCGCCGTCCACACCCCGCACACCTACTCGCGCACCCTCACCCTGCTCGAGGACTACCGGCGCAGCTTCGAGGAGGCGGACGTCGTCGTCCTCGGCCCCATCGAGGCGGCCCGGGAGCGCGGCCAGGCGGCGACCGTCTCGTCCGCCGACGTCGCCGCCCGGATCGAGGGCCGGGAGGTGCACCTGGTCGGGAGCAGCGACGAGGGGGTGGATCTGGTGCTCGGGCTGGCGCGTCCGGGCGACGTGGTGCTGGTCCTCTCCCTGGGCGGCTTCGACAAGATCGCCCGCCGCATCCATGCCGCGCTGTCGGAGACGGGGCGTGGATGACACCTGGCTCGCCGCCCTGCCGGGGACCCGGAACGATGAGCCCCTCGACCGCCACAGCCAGTACGGGATCGGGGGCCCGGCGGACTGGTACCTCAAGGTGCGCGACACCGCCCATCTCGCCGAGGTGATGCGCCGCTGCCACCAGAGCGGGGTGCCCCTCACCGTGATCGGCGCCGGGAGCAACAGCCTGGTCCTGGACGGCGGCATCCGCGGCCTGGTGGTCGAGCTGCCCCGCGACCGGATGAGCGTGCTCTCCGATGACATCGTCGAGCTGCTCGGCGGGGCGATGATGCCGCGGGCGGCGCTCGACTGCGCGGCGCGCGGGCTGGGCGGCCTGGAGTTCGCCATCGGGGTCCCCGGAACCTGCGGCGCCTCGGTGCGGGGCAATGCCGGTGCCTTCGGCACGGAGATCAAGGACGTGCTGGTCAACTGCGACGCGCTCGCGCCCGACGGCTCCCAGCACACCTACGCGGCATCCGACCTCGGCTTCGCGTACCGCGATTCGCGTCTCAAGCACGACCTCGCCGGCCACGTCGTGGTCGCCGCGCGCCTGCGTGTCCATGCCGATCTCCCGGTGGTGGTGCGGGCGCTGACCGACGCCATCCAGACCGAGCGCCGGGCGACCCAGCCGTACAGCGAGCGGACCCTGGGCAGCATGTTCACCAACCCTCCCGGCGACCACGCCGGACGGCTGATCGACGCTGCCGGGCTGAAGGGGGCGCGGGTCGGCGGCGCCGAGGTCTCCCTGAAGCACGCCAACTTCGTGGTCAACGCCGGGGGTGCGACCGCCGTCGACGTGCTGGAGCTCTGCGACCTGATCCAGCGAACCGTCGCGGAGCGTTTCGGCGTTCACCTGGTACCGGAGATCGCCGTGCTCGGCGAGCCGGTTCGGAGGAAGGACGGATGATGGGGGAAGCACGGGTGGGCGTGGTGAGCGAAGGGCCGATGGGGCGCGTCGTCGCAGGGGGGCTTGCGCAGGCGCGAGCTGCAATCGCGCCGAGCACGAGGCGCGGACAGCAGAGCTGTCCGACGCCGGTCCCCCCGGAGACGATGCGCCCCGGCGGCCCGACGGCGGCATTCCGATGAGCCTCCGCATCGCCGTGGTCTGCGGCGGTCGGAGTGCCGAGGTCGACGTCTCGCGCAGCTCCGGGTCCCAGGTCGCGGCTGCGCTGCGGTCGCGGGGACATCAGTGCACGACCCTGGAGGTCGATGCCGAGCTCTGGCCCGCGCTCGAGGCGGGCGGCTTCGACTGCGTCTTCATCGCTGTCCACGGCCGCTTCGGCGAGGACGGCACCGTCCAGGGGGTGTGCGAGCTGCTCGGCCTGCCGTACACCGGCAGCGGCCTGCTCGCCACCGCGCTCTGCTTCGACAAGGTCGCCGCCAAGCGCCTCTTCGCCGCCGGGGGGATCGCCACGCCACCATGGAGAACGCTCCCCGCGGCTTACGTCTCTCCCGCCGAGATCGGGCCGGCCATGGCGAGCGCGGCTGCCGAGTTCGGCTACCCGCTCGTGGTGAAGCCCCGGCATGGAGGGTCGACGATCGGGCTGTCGCTGGTGCGCGACGCGGAGGGATTGGTGCCCGCCTGGGAGATCGCCGCGGCCCACGGCGAGGTGCTCTGCGAGAAGTTCGTCGCCGGGATCGAGGTCACGGTGGGAATCCTGGGGGATAATCCCCCCCGGGCCCTTCCGACCCTCGAGATCGTCTCCGAACGTCCCCTCTACGACTATGCAGCGAAGTACACCGCGGGTCAGAGCCACCATGTCATCCCCGCCCGCCTCCCCGAGGAGGGGCGTCGTGCCTGCTCGTACGTGGCGCTCCGGGCCCACGTCGCCCTGGGCTGCCGCGACCTCTCGCGGGTGGACGTCATCGTCGACGGCGGCGGCGTGCCCTGGGTGCTCGAGGTGAACGCCATCCCCGGGCTCACCGAGCTCTCCCTGTTCCCCGACGCCGCCCGCGCCGCCGGCATCCCCTTCCCCGATGTCTGCCAGGGGCTGGTCGACGCGGCCGTCGCCCGTTCCGGGAGGCTCCCGGGGTGATCGAGGCCCCGCAGCGCGGCGCCGGCAGCCCGGAGCTGGAGACGCGGCACCGCGTCCGCGTCCGCGCCGTGGCCACCGCGATCGCCGACCAGCCGTCGACGGCTCGCCGTTTCGAGGTGCCCAAGGAGGTGGAGCTGCGCGGCACGGTCCGGCACCGCAAGGGCTCGCCCCAGCTCCCCAAGCCGGCACCCGAGCGGGCGGACCGGCGCCCGCTGCTCGCCCTCCTGGTGCTGGCCGTCGAGCTGGCGGTGATCGCCGGGGCGCNNCTGGGCTCCGATCTTCAAGGTGACCTCGGTCCAGGTCACCGGCACCCGGCTGCTCGACACCGCCCAGGTCGTGAAGGCTGCGGACGTGTCGCAGACCATCTTCTTCCTGAATGGGGACGCCGTCGCCACCCGGGTCCGATCCCTGCCCTGGGTCGAGTCGGTGAAGGTGACCACGGCACTGCCCGCCAGTGTCCGGATCGCCGTCACGGAGTGGACGCCGATGGCGCGCGTGCTTCGCGGTGGTGCCGAGTACGCGCTGGCCGCGCAGGGCGCGAGCCTGCGGCTGACCCCTGCCCAGGCGGCCGACCTCGGCAGCGTCCCGCTCCTCCTCGACCTCCGTCCCATCTCAGCGCAGACCGCCGTGTCATCGCAGCTGATGAGCGTCCTGGGATCCGCCGCGGCACGCTTCCCGTCGGTCTTCGACGTGCACGTGGTGGCGTACGAGTGGGATTCGACGGGGACCTTCTCGCTCTGGACCAGCGCCGGATGGGAGGCGGTCCTCGGTGACATCACCACGCCGGGAGCCATCACCGCCATCCCCGGCCAGCTGTCGGCTCTCAGCGTGCTGCGCAGCGCGCTCGACTTCGCCCACCCCACCTTCGGTTATGTCGACCTGGAGGACATCGCCGCGCCGGCGGTGGGAGGCACCCCGGGGCTGCCGTCCCAGGTGAGCAGCGCGCTGCTCGCCACGTTTGCCCGCTGATCAAACGCGGTCGGATTCCGCACCCTGCTGACGGGCGCCGCGCTCCCACGGGCGCGCCGCCAGCAGCGCCGAGAGGATCGCCCGCGTCGCCGGTGAGCGGTTCATGGTGTAGAAGTGGATGCCCGGCGCACCCGCGCTGAGCAGCTCACTGCACTGCAGGGTCGACCAGGCGACGCCCAGCTCCAACACCGCCTGCGGGTCGTCGTGGCGGCTCTCGAAGGCGGCGAGCAGCTTCTCGGGGATCTTGACCCGGAGGTTGGCGATGAAGCCGTGGAGCTGGCCCACGCTCGTGATGGGCATGATCCCGGGGATGATCGGCACCGTCACCCCGGCGGCTCGGGCGGCGGCGACGAACTCGAAGTACGCCTGGTTGTCGAAGAAGAGCTGGGTGATCAGGTACGAGGCTCCCCGCTCGACCTTCTCCCGGGTCCAGCGGAGCTCGTCCGCCAGTGAGACGGACTCCAGGTGGGTCTCGGGGTAGCAGGCCGCACCGATGCAGAGGTCGTACGACTCCCTGATGAGCGCGACCAGGTCCGACCCGTGGGCCAGCCCGCCGGGCTCGGGGACGAAGGTGCTCTGTCCTCGCGGGGGATCGCCGCGCAGCGCGAGCACGTTGTCGATGCCGCCGTCCACCAAGCGCTGCAGGACGTCGTGCAGCTCGGCTCGGCTGCTGCCGGCGCAGGTCACGTGGGCGACCGGCGTGATCTCCAGCTCGCGGTGGATGCGCTCCACCAGCTCCAGCGTCCGCGTCCGGGTGCCGCCGCCCGCCCCGCAGGTGACGGAGACGAAGCCCGGCTCCAACTCGCGGAGCGCCGCGATGGTGGCGAAGAGCGCGGCCACCCCCTCGTCGTCCTTGGGCGGGAAGAACTCGAAGCTGAAGTCGGGCCGGTGCGCTTCGAGGAGGTCGGCGACGCGCATGGTGTCGCCATGGTGCCAGAGGGGCGCCGGGCTGTGGGGGAGTCGGCGGTCAGGACGGGCTGGTCACCGGCAGGCCGTACCACCGGGCCGCCTCGGCCAGCCGCTCGTCGTAGGTCACGAACGCCGCGAGGCGGGGCCCGAGGGAGAGGGCGGTGGCGAGGTGGAGGGAGTCCAGGGAGCGCAGCTCGGCGGGGCGGAGTATCCCCGCCTCGTCACCGAGTGCGGCGTCGGCGGGGATGAGGCTGATCCCGTCCAGCAGGGCACGGACCAGCGCCATGCGGGGCGGGGAGAGGCCGGCGCGGGTCGCCGCCCGCAGTGCCTCGGTGCGCAGCAGCAGCGCCGACACCCGGCGGGGGCGAGGGGCCAGGAAGCGCTGGAGCGCGAGGGCCCCGGGGTCGGGGACAAACAGCCGGACGAACGCCGAGCTGTCGAGGTAGACGAGGTCAGACTTCCCCGGCACGGAGCTCCATCAGGGCATCGAAGGGCGAGCGCTCGCCGGGCGCCAGCCGCGCCGGAGGGCTCTCGTAGAGCACCTGGATGAGGTCGCGCCGCGCCGGGATGATCCGCCCCTCCTCGATCATTCGGTCCCACCACCCCTCGTCGCCCCGGAGGGGCACGATGCGGGCGACCGGCCGGCCGCGATCGGTGATGGTGATCACCCGACCGGCGGCCGCCCGGCGGACCACGGCGCTCGCCTGCGCCTTCAGCTCCCGGATGCCGACCTCGTCGCGACTGCCCGCGTCCACCATAGAGACTACAAGATACCACTATGCAGGGCTACAGGAGACTACGTCAAACACGGCCCCTGCGATCGCATACCGGGAGGTGCGGTGTCCCCTCTGCTACCGTCGGGTCGTGCGCGCCGTCTACGCCGCTCGCTTCGGGGGGGACCACCCCCTCTCCAACCTGGCCATCGGTGACCGGCCGGACCCCCGCCCGGCCGCCGGCTGGGTGCTGGTGCGGGTGACCGCCGCCTCGCTCAACCATCACGACCTCTGGACCCTTCGCGGCGTGTCGTCCCAGCCCCTGACCACGCCCCAGGTCCTCGGCTGTGACGCCGCCGGACGGGTGGAGGAGCTGGGGGAGGGCACCGGAGGGGCACCGGCCCCCGGGACCCGGGTGGTGGTCCACAGCGTCATCGGGTGCGGGGTCTGCCCGGCCTGCCTGGCCGCCGACCCCGGCGTCTGCCACCGCCTCAGCCTCCTGGGCGAGCCACCCCACGGTGGCACTCTCGCCGAGCTGGTCGCCGTGCCCGCCGCCAACCTCATCCCGCTGCCCGACGGGGTCGGCGACGAGGCCGCCGCCTGCCTTCCCACCGCGTACCTGACCGCCTACCGGATGCTCTTCACCCGGGCCCGCCTGGGGCCCGGGACCTTCGTGCTCGTCCAGGGGGCGGGCGGAGGCGTGGCGACGGCCGCCATCCTGCTCTGCGTCCAGGCGGGGATCGAGGTCCACGTCACCTCTCGCTACGCCGCCAAGCGGCAGGCCGCCGAGGAGCTGGGGGCGGCGAGCGCCTTCGACCCCGGTGACCTCGAGGCCGCGCGGGTGCTGGTCGAGCGCACCGGCGGGGGGGTTGACGCCGTCCTCGAGACGGTGGGGGAGGCGACCTGGGGTCTCAGCCTGCGGTCCGTCCGGCCGGGAGGAATCGTGGTCGTCGCCGGCGCCACCAGCGGACCCAACCCTCGGGCTCAGCTCAACCGCATCTTCTGGCGCCAGCTCACCGTCGTCGGGACCAGCATGGGGACACGCACGGAGCTGGAGCGGCTGGTCGCCCTCTGCGCCTCCGGTGCCCTCCGCCCGCTGATCGACAGGGTGGTGCCGCTGGACGAGGCTCGCTCCGCCTTCGCGGCGCTCGCCGCCGGTGAGCAGCGGGGCAAGCTGGTCGTCCGGGTGGCTCGCTGAACCGTCAGCGGTCGGACAGCTCGCCAGCGCACCCGCCACCGCGCAGGTTCGTCACGCGCAGGTTCGTCGCTTGCGCGGGTTCGTGGCCGGTGCTAGGGTGATTTGGCTACAGCGGCCCGGAAGGGGGCCGCGAGCGGCGAGGCCTCGCCGGCAAGGTGCAGAGGCGAGGCCTTGTTCTTGCCCGGGTCCTGACGCAGCGACCCCCGGCCGCCCCACTGCCTCTGGAAGCCGCGCCGGCACGCCGCCATCCGAGGCCTCCCAGCACCTCCCGTCCGCGGTCGCGTCGCGCCCGCGGATGATACGATCCGCGGCGGCGAGGTGCCACGTTGGACGGCCAACATCTTGTGCTGGTCCGCCCTCGCAAACCCGACATCTTGCGGTTTTGCGGTGGAAAAGCCTTCCGCTGCCGTATTGCCACGGCTATACTGCAATGTCAATGTGAGCCGTCCCCACCACGTCTTTGCACTTGATCTAGGAACGACCAAGGTCTGCTGTGCCGTCGCCGACCTCGAGCCGGCGGGGCTGCGGGTCCTCGGTGTGGGCGAGGCCATCTCCCGGGGCATCCGGAAGGGCGCCGTCATCGAGATCGACCGCGCCGCCGAGGCGGTGGCCGAGGCGGTCGACCTCGCCGAGCAGATGGCCGGGCTCCAGATCGACTCCGCGGTGGTCGGCCTGGCCGGCGGCCACATCACCTCGCAGAACAGCCGCGGGGTGGTGGCGGTGGCCGCAGGCCGTCGCGAGGTCGGCGTCCAGGACGTCGGACGGGCCATCGACGCCGCGCGGGCGGTCTCGGTCCCGAGTGACCGGCGCATCCTCCACGTCCTGCCCCAGCAGTTCACCATCGACGGCCAGGACGGCGTGCGGGATGCGATCGGGATGTCGGGGAGCCGCCTGGAGGTCGACGCCCACATCGTCACCGGGGCCACCACCGCGATCCAGAACGTGGTCAAGGTGGTGCACAAGGCCGGCTTGGACGTCGACGACCTAGTGCTCCAGGTGCTCGCCTCCGCGGAGGCGGTGGTCACCGAGGACGAGCTGGAGCGCGGCGTGGTGGTGGTGGACATCGGCGGCGGGACGACCGATGTGGCCGTCTTTGCCCGGGGCAGCATCATCCACACCGCGGTGCTCTCGGTGGGGGGCAACCACGTCACCGGCGACCTCGCCGTGGGGCTGCGCTGCGACCTC
Organism: Candidatus Dormiibacterota bacterium; assembly: GCA_003135255.1. Lineage (GTDB taxonomy): Bacteria > Chloroflexota > Dormibacteria > Aeolococcales > Aeolococcaceae > Changshengia. Next base: position 15,011 of record PLAX01000123.1, read on the forward strand.
GACACCGCCGAGGTCGTGAAGCGGAGCTTCGGCCACTGCCTCCAGCTCACCCTCCCCGCCGAGGCTCAGGTGACCCTGACCCCGATGGGGTACGACGAGCCCGTCAACGTCCCCCAGCGCTATCTGGCCGAGATCATCGGCCCCCGGGCCAGGGAGATGGCTCAATTGATCGCCGCCCAGATCGAGATGGCGGGGCCCCCGTCGCTCTTCTCCGGCGGGATCGTGCTCACCGGCGGTGGGGCGCTGCTGCGCGGCTTCGGCGAGATGGTGCAGAGCGTCACCGACCTCCCCGCCCGGGTGGCCGCACCCTCCGGGGTGAGCGGGATGAACGACGAGATCCAGGGGCCCGACCACGCGACCGTGGTCGGACTGCTCCGCTGGGCGGCTCGCTCGGGGGGCCGGCCGGCGGCACGGCGCTTGAGCGGCGGCAACGGCCACGTCAACGTGCGCGGCCGTGTCCAGGCACCATCCCAGGCCCAGCGCGGAGACCCGGCGGGCGCACGTCTCGGACGCTGGTTTCGAGAGCTCTTCTGAACGGCATGACGACTACGGTGGGATCAGAACGATGAATGAGAGAGAGCGCGAGCTGCGCCGGATGACCCAGGAGTTCCTGGTCCGATCGGGCGGCGGCGATGCGCGGAAGCGCGAGGAGAGTGCGATGGCAGACCTTGACCGGACCACCGAGGGCAACGCGCGCATCCGGGTCGTGGGGGTCGGAGGCGGCGGCACCAACGCGGTCAACCGGATGATGCGGGGCAACCTGAAGGGCGTCGAGTTCATCGCCCTGAACACCGATCACCAGGCGCTCATGCAGTCGACCGCCGCGCACAAGATCCGCATCGGGTCCAAGGTGACCCGCGGCCTGGGTGCGGGCGGCGACCCCCAGAAGGGTCGCGACGCGGCCGAGGAGTCGCGCGACGAGCTGACCAAGGCGCTCGCCGACTCGGACATGGTGTTCGTCACCGCCGGGATGGGCGGTGGCACCGGCACCGGGGCCGCCCCGATCGTCGCCGAGATCGCTCGCGAGGGCGGTGCGCTCACCATCGGCGTGGTGACCAAGCCCTTCCGCTTCGAGGGGCTGCGCCGCCAGCGCATCGCCGAGGAGGGGATCACCATCCTGCAGGAGCGCGTCGACACCCTCATCACCATCCCCAACGAGCGGCTCATGCAGGTCGTCGACAAGAAGACGCCCATCACCGAGGCCTTCAAGGTCGCCGATGACGTGCTCCGCCAGGGCGTGCAGGGGATCAGTGACCTGATCGTCTACCCGGGGCTCATCAACCTCGACTTCGCCGACGTCAAGGCGGTCATGTCGGGTCAGGGCGCCGCCCTGATGGGTATCGGTTTCGGCACCGGGGACACCCGGGCCGCCGACGCCGCCCGGGATGCGGTGGCGAGCCCGCTCCTGGAGACGACCATCGCCGGTGCCAAGGGCATCCTGCTCAACGTCACCGGTGGCAAGGACCTCACCCTCTACGAGGTCACCGAGGCGGCCCAGCTGGTCAGCGAGTCCGCGGACAAGGACGCGCAGGTCATCTTCGGCTGCGTCATCGACGAGGCCATGAAGGACGAGGTCAAGATCACCGT
>PLAX01000176.1 GCA_003135255.1 Candidatus Dormiibacterota bacterium
CGCCGGGGAGGTCCTTGACGCGACCGCCCCGGATCAGCACCACCGAGTGCTCCTGGAGGTTGTGCCCGATCCCCGGGATGTAGGCGGTCACCTCGGCCTTGCTGGTCAGCCGCACGCGGGCCACCTTCCGGAGCGCCGAGTTTGGCTTCTTCGGGGTGGTCGTGTAGACGCGCACGCAGACGCCGCGCCTCTGGGGCGAGCCGTGCAGTGCGGGAGCCTTGGTCTTCCGGTTGATCCGGACCCGGCCCTTGCGGACCAGCTGCTGGGTGGTGGGCACAGAACTCCGTTCTGAACTGAACAGCACCCCTTCCGGGGCGCGCATGGACGCAATCTCGCCCGAAGGGGCGCGAGGGAGCATCCTACCAGCGCAGAGGCTCCGGCGTCAATTCGGCGTCACTTCGGCGGGCACCTCCCAGGAGTCGTCCACCGGGATCCGGTCGCGTTCGGCCCGATGGCGGTCGAAGCGGGAGCCATACCTCTCCACATAGTGGGCGGCACCGCCGCGGCAGATCGCCTCGAACTCGGGACGCTCGAGCCGGCGAAGGGGGGTCCGGCTGGCCGCCCCCGCCCCCATCGCCACCCGGCCGAGCACGGCCCGGTTGAAGGCGAGGCGCTTCTCCGGGGTCGCCATCTGTGCGGGCACCTCCGACCGGGCGGAGACCATGCCGCAGCCGATGTCGAAGCCGACCGGCCCCATGGCGACGGCACCGTCGGTGGCGTCGGTGAGGATGACCGAGCCGACCGGGACCCCGTAGCCGACATGGACGTCCGGGGTGATGGCCACCATCCGGACGCCGGGGAAGCGGGTGGCATTGACGATCTGAGGGTAGACGCCGTCCCCGACGTCCTCCAGCAGCGCGGAGGTGAGGAAGAGGCGGACCGGGACGGCGCCGGTGTCCTCGGTGGCGAGGTCGTACCAGCCGCCCGGGTTGGGCGACACCAGGTGCTTCCAGCGTGCGGCGGCGGCCGGTCGCCGGCCGGGTGAGGCTCCGGCGTCGGGTGCGGTCACCCTGACGCTCCGCCTGGCCGCTCCCGGGCCTCGGCGGCGACCATCTCGAGCTGGCGCACGTCTCCGGCGAAAGGCCCCTCAGACCGCGGCCAGGGAATGACGAGGTCGGTGAAGCCGAGCCCGTCGAGGCGCCCGACGGCGTCCCGGAGCGCCTCCGTCGAGTCGGTGACGCCGGAGACGCGCACACCGGTGAAGAGGAGCCGGCCCAGCGCCGCCGGATCGCGGCCCACCTCCCCACAGGCAGCGTCGATCCGCTGCATCTCGACGGCGAGCGCGGGCAGGGCGGCCTCGACGCCGATGGTGCCGCCGTCCGGCCGAGGCGGGCCCTCCGTCACCCAGATGCTGCCGAAGCGCGCCGCCAGGCGCATGCCCCTGGGGCCTCCTGCCGCGATCGCGAAGGGGAGACGGGGCCGCTGGAGACAGCCGGGGTGCATGCGGGCGCCGAACGCCTGGTAGAAGCGGCCGTCGTGGGTCGTGACCGGCTCCGTCAACAGCTGATCGAGGAGGGTCACGAACTCCTCGAAGCGATCAGCCCGTTCGCGGGGGCTCCACGGCTCGCGGCGGGTCGTGGTCGCGTCGAAGCCACCTCCACCGGCGCCGACCCCGAGTGTGAAGCGGCCGCCAGAGATGTGATCGAGCGTCGCCAGCTCTCGGGCGAAGGGGACCGGGTGGCGGAAGTTGGGGGACGCGACCAGGGTGCCGAGACGGATTCTCGAGGTGACGGCCGCCGCAGCGGCGAGCGTGGGCACGGCTCCGAACCAGGGCGCATCCCGGAACGACCGCCATGCGAGGTGGTCGAAGGTCCACGCATGGTCGAAGCCGAGAGCTTCGGCGCGCCGCCAGCTCGCCCTCTGCGTCGCCCAGCTCTCCGCCGGGAGGATCAGCACTCCGAACCGCACGGCGTGGAAGCTTCTCACCTTCCGCCGGAGCGCACACGGCCCCTCCTCTTCATATGGTGGCCGCGGGGGGGGCCCCTGGCCGGGCTCCCTGGCCGGGCTTCTGCTATCCTCGCCACCTCACCGGATCCATCACGGCGCTCAAGCATCTCGCCCGAGACCGCAGGCGGGGGTCACCCCTCAATCTCCTGCGCAGGTGGGATCGGTCGTCCGGCCCGGCGTCCTCGTGACGCCCGCCGTCCGCCGCTCTCACAGGGCGGTTGTGGCGGCCCGCCTGGAGGACGCACAGCGATGCCCAAGGCCACGACCGCCGAGGAGGCGGCCCAGCGCGCAGGCCCCCGCAAGCGGGCGACCGTCGAGAGCCTCGCCGACAAGCTCGGCCGGGCGACCGCGGTCATCGTCACCGACTACCGGGGCCTGACCGTCAAGCAGCTCGAGGAGCTGCGCACCCAGCTGCGCAGCCAGGGGATCGACTACCAGGTCGCCAAGAACACCCTCGCCCGCAGGGCCGCCCGGGAGGCCGGCGTCGGCGACCTGGGCTCCGTCCTCGACGGGCCGGTCGGCCTGGCCCTGGGGTTCGGCGAGCTCTCCGTTCCGGCCAAGGTCCTCAGCGACTACCACCGGGTCAACCGCCGGCTCCCCCTCATCGCCGGGTTCGTCGAGGGGCAGGTGCTCGACGCCCGCGGGGTCCAGATCCTTGCGGAGCTGCCGCCGCGCGACGTCCTGCTCGCCCAGCTCGCCGGCACGATCCAGTCCCCGCTCACGCACCTGGCGGGCGCTCTCGCCAGCATCACCGGCAACCTCGCCGCCACCCTCGACGCCTACCGGGCAAAGCTCGAGGCCGCCTGACCCCGGCGCTCCGCCCACCCATCGTGTCCGATCCGATCAATTGAATCAATCCAGGAGATGACCACCATCATGGCAACCAAAGCCATCACCCCCGAGGAGTTCGTGGACGCGCTCCCGTCGTGGAGCGTTCTCGACGTCATCAACGCCGTGAAGCTCATGGAGGAGAAGCTCGGCATCAAGGCGGCCGCCGCGGTCGCCGCCGCCCCTGCCGCCGCCGCCGCCGCCGAGGTTGCGGCCCCCGAGGAGCAGACCGAGTTCACCGTAGTCCTGACCGCCATCGGTGACGCCAAGGTCAACGTCATCAAGGCCGTTCGCGAGATCACCGGCCTGGGCCTCAAGGAGTCCAAGGACCTCGTCGACGCCGCCCCCAAGGCCGTCCGCGAGGCCGTGCCCAAGGAGGAGGCCGACCAGGTCAAGGCCAAGCTCGAGGCGGCCGGCGCCTCAGCCGAGATCCGCTGAGAGAGCTTGCCGCCGGGTCGCGGCGGCGAGGGGCTACCCCCTCTTCCGAGGGACGGTGCCTCTCGCCGACCGCGGCCGGCAGTTTGAATAGCGCCGGACCAGGTACGCTGGGAGGCCTGGGAATCCTGCTCCGGCGACCCGAACATCCGCTCACGCGGGCGCAACAGTCCGCGCCCGGGAGCCGGCGGGTTTGGTATGCTGTCAGATTGTGCCCGTCACCGTCGGCGTCCGCGCGTAGCCGCTTGTCAGGGGAACTCTAGCACATGGTCCTTTCTGCTTCCACGCCCTCCAGCATCCGTCACAACTACGGTCAGATCGCCGACAAGCTGGAGGTGGGGAACCTCATACAGACCCAGTTGGATTCATTCGCATGGTTCTGCCGAGAGGGGCTGCGGGAGCTCTTCGACGAGATCAACCCGATCACCGACTACACCGGCAAGAACTACGAGCTGCGCTTCCTCGACTATGAGTTCGGGAGCCCCAAATACGATGAGGAGGAGTGCCGGCAGCGGGACATGACCTTCAGTGCCCCGCTCCGGATCAAGACCCGGCTCCACATCAAGACCGGGGAGAACGCCGGGGAGATCAAGGAGACCGAGGTCTTCATGGGCGACTTCCCCATGATGACCCCGCAGGGCACCTTCATCGTCAACGGCACCGAGCGGGTGGTGGTCAGCCAGCTGGTGCGCTCTCCCGGCGTCTACTTTACGGGCGCCGAGGACCGGGTGTCCGGCCGGATGCTGTACTCCGCCAAGCTCATCCCCAACCGGGGTGCCTGGCTCGAGATCGAGACCTCGGGCAAGGACGTGCTGACAGTCAAGATCGACCGCAAGCGGAAGGTGCCGGTGACCACCCTGGTGCGGGCGCTCGGCTACGCGAGCAACGACGACATCCGCACCTTCTTCGCCGACGCCGACAACGACCCCGAGCACGCCTACATCCAGGCGACCCTGGAGAAGGACGCCACCAGCTCGGTCGAGGAGGCGCTGATCGAGCTCTACCGCAAGATCCGGCCCGGCGATCCGCCCACGGTGGAGAACGCCCGCAACCTGCTCAGCTCGCTCTTCTTCAACCCCCGCCGCTTTGACCTGAGCAAGGTCGGCCGCTTCAAGCTGGACAAGAACCTGGGCATCCCCGAGGACGAGGCCCGGGAACGGGCCCTGGACAAGGAACGGCGGGTGCTGGACAACCAGGACTTCGTCTCCATCGTCCGCAAGCTGATCTCGCTCAACAACGGCCAGGGGGAGTCGGACGACATCGACCACCTCGGCAACCGCCGGGTGCGGGCCGTCGGCGAGCTCCTCCAGAACCAGTTCCGGATGGGGCTGATCCGGATGGAGCGGATCATCAAGGAACGGATGACCATCTGCGACGCGGCGACGGTCACGGCGGCCAGCCTGATCAACGCCCGGCCGGTGGTGGCGGCCATCAAGGAGTTCTTCGGCTCCTCGCAGCTCTCCCAGTTCATGGACCAGACCAACCCGCTGGCCGAGCTGACCCACAAGCGGCGCCTCTCCGCGCTCGGGCCGGGCGGCCTCTCCCGGGAGCGCGCCGGATTCGACGTCCGGGACGTCCACTACAGCCATTACGGCCGGATCTGCCCCATCGAGACCCCTGAGGGGCCGAACATCGGGCTGATCGGCTCCCTGGCGACCTTTGCCCGGGTCAACGAGTTCGGCTTCATCGAGGCCCCCTTCCGCCGCGTCTACCGCGACGTCTCCCCGAACGACGCGCGGGAGAGCGCCGCCATGGTCGGCCAGACCCTCCGCGACGACGCCGACTCGCTCCACGCCGGGCAGGTGCTGGGCGCCGACGACGTCAAGCGGCTGGCCCAGAAGGGCGTCGAGCGCGTCCGGATCGTGCCGTGGGTCTCCGACGAGATCGTCTTCCTCTCGGCCGACGAGGAGGACAAGTACACCGTCGCCCAGGCCAACGCGCCGGTCGACGACTCCGGCCACTTCACCGTCGTCCACACCGCCTGCCGCAGCCGGCACACGTTCAAGGACCTTCCGGTGGCCGAGGTCGACTACATGGACGTCTCGCCGAAGCAGACGGTCTCGGTGGCGACCGCGCTCATCCCCTTCCTCGAGCACGACGACGCCAACCGCGCCCTGATGGGATCCAACATGCAGCGCCAGGCGGTGCCGCTGCTGGTCACCGAGGCGCCCATCGTGGGCACCGGCATGGAGTCCCACGCGGCCCGCAACTCGGGGGAGATGGTCATCTCCCGGGGTAGCGGGACGGTGGTCGGGGTCTCCTGGCCGGAGCCGGCTGACGACGACCGCTCCGTGGTCAAGGTCCGCAGCGGGCAGGACGCCGGCATCGGCATCCTGGTGCGGCCCGACGACGGCGGACCGGACATCTGGTACGGCATCC
>PLAX01000160.1 GCA_003135255.1 Candidatus Dormiibacterota bacterium
TGTTCAGGAACGCGCCGATCCCTTTGACTCCGGGCCGCGTCGTGATGCCGTGGATGAGGGCTCGCCCCTCGGGGCGGAGCAGCCCGCGGACGGAGTCGCAGTAGCCCGCCATCGCCCGGCGGCCGACGTGCTCGACCATCCCCACGCTGGCGATGGCGTCGAATTCGCCGTCGAGGCCGTCCCGGTAGTCGGCAAGTCGCACCTCCGCCTTCCCCTCCAGCCCCAGCGCGCGCACCTGCTCGGACGCCCACTCCGCCTGGCGGGGGCTGGCGGTGATCCCGAGCGCCTGCACCCCCCAGTGCTGGGCGGCGTGGAAGACCAGGCTTCCCCAGCCGCAGCCGATGTCGAGGAACCGCTCTCCGGGGCGCAGCCGCAGCTTGCGGCAGACCAGCTCCAGCTTCGCCTCCTGAGCGGTGTCGAGGTCGGTGTCCGGGGTCTCGAAGTAGGCGCACGAGTAGGTCAGGGTCCGGCCCAGGAAGATCCGGTAGAACTCGGGAGGCTGGTCGTAGTGGTGGCGGATAGCCTCGCTGTCGCGGGCGCGGCTGTGCAGCCGCCCGCGCAGGTGCGCCTCCACCCGGATCCGGCGGGGGTCGGGCCGAGCTCCCAGAGCCAGCGCGGTGGTGAGGATGCGGGGGAGTAGTCGAGCCATCCTGCTCCTCGAGAGGTCGTTGACCCGCCCCAGAAAGGCGTGGAGGCTCTCGACCTCGAGGCTGCCCTCGACGTAGGCTCGGCCGAAGCCCCGGTCCGGCAGGTCGCCGAGGAGCCGGTCGAGGGCCCTCCGGCTCCGGAAACGGAGGACGAATTCCGGGGTCTCGGACTCTCCCGCGCTGCTCCCGTCCCACAGCTCCAGGCGCCAGCGATCGGTGTCCCAGATTGCCGTGAGGACGGAGAAGAGCCGGCGGGTGGCACCGGGGTCGACGCTTGCACTCGGCTTCATGTTCACCGCTCCCAACGTGCTCGGATGCCCGGGATGGTGGCACATGAGGGGCGCGGCCTACCCGCGAGGCGCCGCCCTCGGGCCGCCCTGGCCGGAGAGGTCGAGGCGATCCAGCAGCTCCGCCATCCGTTCTCTCAGAGCCGCGTCCGAGAAGTCGCCGAGCCGGCGGCGTCCACGCTCGATCAGGAGATGCCGAAGCGGCGCGTCCCGGATGACCCGGTCGACCACCGCCGCCCACACCAGGGGCTCATCGGTGTCGAGCAGGATGCCCGCATCTCCCACCGTCTCGGGGACCGCGGTCGCGGCACGGGCGACCAGGGGGAGGTCAAACGCCCAGGCCTCCAGCACGTGCATCCCGAAGCCCTCGTGCTCGCTGGCGCAGACGGCCACCGTCGCTCCGGCGTAGAGATCGCCGAGCTCCCGGTCGCTGCGCCGTCCCGGCAGCTCGACCGCGCCGGCCACCCCGAGGTCCCTCGACAGCCGGCGGAGCCCGGCCGCGTAGGTCTCGGTGTCGTTCCAGCCACCCGGCAGCACCAGCGTCGCCTCCGGCTGCCAGCAGGCACGGAGAGCGGCCAGCACCCGGATCAGCTCCTCCTGCCGCTTGTTGGGGGCGAGCCGCGAGACGAAGATGAGGCGTGGGGGGCCGGCGGGGTGGGCGGGGCGCGGCGAGAGACGCGCCAGGTCGACGGGGGGAGGGATGACCATGGTCGCCGGGCAGCCGGCGGCCCGCAGCTCGGCGGCGTTGTAGGCGGAGTCGCCGATCCCCAACTCGACCACCGGTGCCAGCCGGGCCAGATCGCGCCGTCCCTGGTCGAGCCAGTACGCGACCCGCGGGCTGGTCGTCCGGTAGTAGGGGGAGGGGGTGATGTTGTGGTAGACGATCGCCCGCCTGCATCCGAGCCCGGCAAAGAGACGCGCCGACCTGGCTCCGATGCTCAGGTGGTAGAGGACCAGATCCCCGGCTCCGACGCTCGCCTCCAGCGCGGCCGCGGGCCGCGCCTCTCCCACGAGGCGCTGGTCGATCTCCTCGGCGAAGATCTCCGAGGAGAAGCCGGCCTCCAGAAAGGCGGAGCGCATCCGCCGCACCGCCTGGCCGATGGCGTCCCCGGGCGAGAGGACGGGGAGGAGCTGGTGGATCGCCGTCATGCGCGTGCCACGCCTCTTGGCGGCAGCAGTTCGGCCACCGCGGACTCGAAACGATCCAGGGTGGCTTCCCAGGACATCTGCCGCTTGACGTGGCGGCGGCCGGCGGCGCCGAGCCGGGCGCGGAGCGAGGGGTCGCCGCCGAGCAGGAGCATCGCTTCCACGGCCTCCTCCACGTCGCGAACCCAGAGACCTCCCCCGGATTCCCGGCAGTGGCGGCGCGTCACCTCGCAGTCCGCGTGCACGATCACCGGGGTGCCGACGCTCCAGGCTTCCATGACCACGTAGCTGAAGCTCTCGACCACCGAGAGGTTGACCACCGCGGTGGAGCCGGCGAAGACCCTGAGCTTGACTGCGTCGTCCACCCGTCCCAGGTCGCGGACAAAGGGGCGCGCCTGGGGAGGGAGGACGGCCGGTCCCGCTCCCATGGCGGCGAGGGTCACCTGCCTGCCCCAGCCGAGGTTGGCCGCGGTCACCGCCTCGGCGACAAGCGGGAAGTTCTTGGCGCCCTCGCGCCTCCCCGCGTAGCTCACCACTGTCCCCTCCAGGCCGAGACGGTGGCGCTCCACCTTCGGGTCGACCGGGGCAGCCGGGAGGTCGATGCCCGCGCCCACCAGCCGCCCCGGGGGAAGGCCGGGGATGAGCCGTTCCGCCACCTCCCGCTCCCCGGAGCTGATCCAGAGGAGGCCGGCCGCGCCCCGCAGGGCGGCCTGCACGCAGGCGAAACGGGCGTAGGCCTCGTCGTGGAGGAGGGGCTGGATCAGGCTCCGGTCGGGGCGCACACGAGCTCCCAGGACGGTGCTCGCGAAGAGATAGGGGGAGAACACCAGGGCGTCGACCCGGTCGGCGGTATCAGCGATGGCGTCGAGCAGGGGTGCACTGTGGCCCGTGTTGCGCACCCACTCTTCCTGATGAGCCGCGGGAATGGTGAAGCCGGCGTCGATGGCCGTCTGGAGGCGGGCGACCAGGGAGCGGTCCCGGATCACGGTGACCGGATANNCTGGCGGGCGTGATACTCGGCGCCGCCCAGCACCCCAGGCGCGAAGCGGGGGAGGACGAAGGCGAGCCTCACCGGGGTGCCCGCGGGCGGGTCCCCTTCTCGGGCTCTGGCGGCCGCCGCTCCTCGAGCCGCGCGACCCGCTCTTCCAGGGCGCGCAGCTCGCGCAGGATGGCCAGGTTGAAACGCGTCTGATCCTGGGCGATGGGGGCGACGTACCAGGCGAGCAGCCGGCGGACCAGTCGCTTTCCGAAGACGATCGTCCCCCCGACGACGGGCCGGTCCGACCGCAGCGGCCGTGCGCTCTCCACCAGCACCCTCACCTCGGGCGGCTCCAGCCCCTCATCGGGGTGGAATTCGGTGTGAAGCCTCTCCAGGAGGTCGGTGGGATAGGCACCGGCCGCGCGCTTGCGCAGCACCTCGGCCTGCAGCTCGCCGACGATCGCCTCAACGTCGGGAGGCGGCGGTTCCGTGTCCCCGGTGGGCGGTGCGCCGTCGGTGCGGGGGAGGGCCTGCTCGCTCATCGCCCCCAGCCTACTGCTGGGTCGCGGCGAACTGGTCCGGCCAGCCCACCACCGGCTGCTCCGTGGGCACCACCGACCAGACGCCACCCGGGTCGATCAAGCCGCCGCGGCCCCCCTTGTCGACGACGTGGAAGCGGACGGCATGGTTCAGGTGGTCATAGGTGGCACCGTCGCGGCGTCCCTGCAGCTCGATGTTGACGCTGTAGCCGCCGTCGAGCAGGGGGATCTCCGGGATGTCGTACCGGATCGTGCCCGACGCCCCGCGCTGGCTGGAGCCCACCTGGGCGTACTGGCTCACCGGCAGGCGGGCCTCGGCGAGCACCTGCCCGTCGTCCCGCACCAGCCAGATGACGCAGACGAAGTCGGCCACGGAGTCGTTCTGGATCTGGTATCCGAGCTCGACGCGGGTGAAGCCGCCGGTGGGCGGATTGCAGTCCTCAACGCCGCGCTCGTCCAGCATCCGTGCACCGGTCAGGACGACGTCGCGAGAGCCCCAGCGCTCGACCTCGTCGCTGAGCCTGGAGCCGTCGGCGGCGAGGCCGATGGCGCGGCGGTACTGGGCGGTGACCTCGGTCGCGAGACCGTCGGCCACCAGCCGGCCGTGGTCGAGCAGCAGGGCCCGATCGCAGTACTGGTTGACGGCGCTCAGCTCGTGGGTCACCAGCACCACGGTGCGGCCCTCGCGCTTGTAGCCTTTGAAGACGTCGAAGCACTTCTGCTGGAACGAGGCGTCACCGACGGCGAGCACCTCGTCCATCATCAGGATCTCGGCATGGGCCTGGATGGCGAGCGAGAAGGCGAGCCGCACCTCCATCCCCGAGGAGAAGTTCTTGAGCTTGTGATCGACAAACTGCTCCAGCTCGGCGAAGCCGATGATCTCCTCGAAGAGGCGGTGCAACTCGACCCGCCCCAGACCCAGGATGGCTCCACTCAGGAAGATGTTCTCTCGCGCGGTCAGCTCGGGATTGAAGCCGACGCCGAGCTCGAGGAAGGGCGACACCTTGCCCTCGATGGCCACCCTGCCCGCGTCGGGCCGGTAGATGCGTGCGAGGATCTTGAGCAGCGTGCTCTTGCCTGAGCCGTTGTGGCCGATGATGCCGGTGAACTCCCCCGCCGGCACCTCGAAGCTGACGTCCCGCAGCGCCTCCAGGGTGCGGTACCGGGAGGCGCTCCGCCAGTGGGTGAGCCGGTGCTTCAGGGTCGAGCTGCGGTCCAGCGGGATCCGGAAGCGCTTGGAGAGGTTCTCCACTTTGATGGCGAGGGCGCGATCGGTGGCGGTCACAGGTCCTCGGCGAAGGTCCGGGCCCGGGCCCGGAAGGTGAGCGCCCCGACGGTCACGATCAGGACCACGACCAGGAACGGCACCGGCAGCAGCCAGGGGTCGTCCAGGTGAGCGTATTGGTTGACGGCGGCCAGATGGCCGGTCACCACCAGCTCGGTCCAGGGGGCCTGGGGCGTCAGCAGGGCGTGGCGGAGGTCCTCGATGGTCTGCATGATGGGATTGCAGCACACTAGTATCACCGCCCAGAGGTTGCTGGGCGGCGGCACCGTTGTCCCCCCAAACAGCTTTGCCCCCACCGCCAGCTTCTGCCCCGCCGCCAGCGTCTGCCCCACCGCCAGCACCAGGTGAGCCCGCTGCAGGACGTAGGTGAGGCTGAACATCACCCCGGACCCGTAGAAAAGGAGATTCATCAGCACGTCCCAGAGATGGCCGATGTCGTGGAACTGGACGAAGAGCGCGGAGAGGAAGAGGGAGATGCCGATCGCCAGCAGGTACAGCTCGAGCAGCAGCGGGATGACGAAGACGATGCGAAGCCCGATGTCGATCTGGTGCAGCCCCACCGCGATCACAAAGACGATGGTCAGGTTGATAAGGAAGGTGAACAGCGATGACATCGACGCCGCGATGACCAGGATGGAGCGGGGGAAGTAGGCTTTGCGGATCAGCCCGGCACTGCCGGCGATGGCCTGCATCGATGACCCCGTGCACTCGGCGAAGAAGGTCCAGGTGACGATCCCGAGCAGGAGCTGGATGCCGTAGTACTGGGTCCCGTCCTTGATCTTGAAGAGGCCGACGAAGATCAAAAAGGTGATCGCGAAGATCATCGCCGGCTTGAGCAGCGACCAGAAGTAGCCGAGCACCGACTGGGTGTAGCGGAGCTTGAACTGGCTGATCGCCAGCTCCAGGGTCAGGTGCCGGTAGTGGCGGAAGGTGTTGAGCTGCGCGGCCGAGCCGGCGGTGGCCCCGGGCAGCCCAGAGTCAACCGTTGCGGGCATGGATCATGGACGAGGTGAGCACCCAACCAGAGCATTCGGATAGAGCTGAGCAGGCAGTGTAGCAATCGCGCCAGCACTGCCGGTGGGATGGGAGGCGATGCCTGCTAGCATCCGGCGGCGTGAGCGATGATCCCATCCCTCCCGGCCCCCTCGGCGAGCGGCTGCGCGGGCTGATCCGGGATGTGCCCGATTTCCCGCGCGAGGGGGTGCTGTTCAAGGACATCACCACCCTCCTCGGTGACGCCGAAGCCTTCCGCACCGCCATCGACGGCCTGGTCGACGCCTATCGCGACGCCGGCATCGAGATGGTCGTTGGGGTGGAGTCCCGAGGCTTCGTCCTCGGAGGGGCTCTGGCCTACCTGCTCGGGGTCGGTTTCGTCCCGGTTCGCAAGCAGGGCAAGCTGCCGGCCCAGACCATCTCGGTCGCCTACGCCCTGGAGTATGGCGAGGCGGTGCTGGAGGTCCACGCCGACGCCATCCACCCCGGCCAGCGGGTGCTCATCGTCGACGATCTGCTGGCGACCGGGGGGACTGCCCGCGCGTCCGCCGAGCTGATCGAGCGGCTTGGCGGCCAGGTCGTCGGGATCGCGTTCCTCATCGAGCTGGCCGGGTTCGGCGGAGCCGAGGCCCTGGGCGAGAGGACTCACGTTTCCCTGATCCGTTTCTGAGCGCAGGGCGCGCTCGGCCCTCGGGTACCATGGCCGTTCGACCCACGCTCATCACCCTTCGCCAGGAGATGGCATGACCAGCAGCACCGGCACCTCCGCATATGATGTCGCCGATCTCTCCCTGGCCGACGAGGGCGACCGGCTGATCGCCTGGGCGGCCCGCGAGATGCCGGTGCTCGGCCTCATCCGGGAGCGTTTCGAACGGGAGCGGCCGCTCGCCGGCCTCCGGCTCGGAGCCTGCCTCCACGTCACCAGCGAGACGGCCAATCTCGCCATCACGCTGCGAGCCGGCGGCGCCGACGTCCGGCTCTGCGCCAGCAACCCGCTGTCGACCCAGGACCCGATCGCCGCGGCGCTCACCGCCCATCACGGCGTCCCCACCTTCGCGGTCAGGGGCGAGGACAGCGCCCGCTACTTCGAGCACATCAATGCGGTTCTCGATCATCGCCCCAATCTGACCATGGACGACGGCGCNNGTCAACGAGGCGCTCACCAAGCACATGTTCGACAACCGCTATGGCACCGGGCAGAGCACGCTTGACGGCCTGATCCGGGCCACCAACGTGCTGCTCGCCGGCAAGACCCTCGTGGTGTGCGGGTATGGGTGGTGTGGACGCGGCCTGGCCAGCCGGGCCGCGGGCCACGGCGCCCACGTCGTCGTCACCGAGGTCGACCCGGTCCGGGCGCTGGAGGCGGCCATGGACGGCTACCGGGTGATGACGCTTGCCGAGGCCGCTCCCCAAGCCGATTTCATCGTCACCGTGACCGGGGACATCAACGTCATCGACCGCCACCACTTCGAGCTGATGAAGGACGGCTGCATCGTCGCCAACAGCGGGCACTTCAACGACGAAATCAACCTGGCGGCGCTGGACGACATGGCCTCGGGGGTTTCCCGTCCCCGGCCCTACGTCGAGGCCTATCGGCTGCGCGACGGCCGCACGGTCAACGTGCTCGCCCAGGGGCGGTTGGTGAACCTCGCCGCCGCTGAGGGGCACCCGGCCGCGGTCATGGACATGTCCTTTGCCAACCAGGCGCTCTGCGCCGAGTACGTCGCCCGCCATCACGCGGAGCTGGTGCCCCGGGTCTACGACGTCCCGGCCGACATCGATGCGGCCATCGCCGCCCTCAAGCTCTCCAGCATGGGCATCGGTATCGACGTGCTCAGCGAGGAGCAGCGCCGTTACCTGGCGTCCTGGGAATCGGGCACGTCCTGACCGGGCGCGGTACCTTTCGCTCGTCACCCCTGACCAGGAGGTCATCAGCGTTGCCCCACGTCTCCAGAGCTTCCACTCTCCCGCTCCCTCTGGCGGAGCCGCGGGTGACCACCCTCTCCAACGGAGCAACCCT
>PLAX01000027.1 GCA_003135255.1 Candidatus Dormiibacterota bacterium
GCGAACCAGAGCGCGACCGATGCCCCCCAACTGTGGCCGGCCACAATCACCCGCTCCAGGCCCGCCGCATCGCACAGCCCGCGCAGGTCCTCGACCACCTCGGCGAAGGAGTACCCCGTCTCGGGCCGGTCCGAGCGGCCGTGGCCGCGCAGGTCGGGGGCGAGCACTCGCCACCGAGGGCTGAGCCGGGCCGCCACCAGGTCCCACCAGCGGGCGTTGCTCGCCAGCCCGTGGAGGGCCAGGATCGGCGGGCTGCCACCCGGGTGTTCGCGCACCGAAAGGTGCTGCGTGCCGCACTCGACCAGGTACTCGCGCACGTTGGCCATTCTGGCATCCACGCGCTTTTCGAGGCCGACGGGGAGTGCCCGAGGCGGCTACCCGTAGATGGTGACGGCGCCGGAGCCGGGGAACATGCCCGGCGCGAAGGCGCGCATGTCACTCGCCATCGCCTGAGCCGGCGCTCCCGCCAGCGCGTAGAAGATCACCGCCGTGGCGTCCTGGTTGGCNNACCAGGAAGTTGAAGGTCGGCGAGTAGAGGGCGACGGCAGCGACGTGGTCCTCCCGTGCGAGCACGGTCGTGTGCGCGGAGTTGTACTCACCGTCGTACTGGAGGCGCAGCACCGAGACGCTCGCCAGCGCCCAGGCATCGAGGAGGCCGCCCCGGTGCTCCCAGGTCACCCGCCCGATGTCGTTGACCATCACCGTCCGTCCGTCGTAGTAGCGGGCCAGGAAGCCGGCCATCTGCTGCTGCACCTGGGTCTGGACCAGCGCCTCCGAGGGGGCGTTCACCATGTAATCGAACTTGCCGACCGGCAGCACCACCAGCAGCAGCACCAGCGCCAGCACCAGGTGCTCGCGGACCGGCGCCCATTGGATACGCGGGAGGGTGCGGAGCGTGAGCCAGATCCCGACGATCACCAGGTACGCCTGGTAGCGGTCGTTCCACCCGAACTGGCCGTAGCTGGCGTGGAGGAGGGTCCCGATCACCCAGGCCGCCCAGAGCGGCCGCAGCACTGGGCCACGGACCGCCATGACGATCCCAAAGCCGAGGAGGACGATCAGGAAGGGGTCGAGCCCCAGGTTGGCACTGATCGCGGACCAGGTCGGCACCAGCGTCTGGAGCAGGCTCTGGTGTCCCAGCAGGGCGGTCTTCTCGACGATCGAGTTGGGAAAGAAGAAGGCACCGTGGGCGAGGTCCACCACGCCCATGACCACGATCGGTATCGCGGCCGCCGCCGTCCCCGCCACCGCCGCCCCGATACGCCCCCACAGTCCCGGAGCGGGGCGGCGTGCCTGGAAGCTGGACCAGAGCGGCGGGACCACCAGGGCGAGAGCGCAGCCGGCGCTCAGGAAGAGAGTCTCGAAGCGGATGGCGCTGCCGAGCAGGCTGAAGAGCGCGTACAGGAGCACCCGGCGAGCGGTGACGCCGTCCCGGATCAGCCATTCGAAGGCGATCAGCAGTCCGAGGATCAGTGCCGTCTGCACGGTGTGCTCCATGCCGAGGACGATCAGCTCGGGCAGGAAGAGCACGCTCGGCAGCAGCATCACCGCGAGGTAGCGCACCGGTGAGTTGCTGCCCCGGCGGAGCACCACCAGCTCCTGGCGGCTCGTGACCAGCCACACCACGACGAGCGCCGCCAGGCCGTTGATGATGAAGGGGAGCCACTCCGTCACCGCCGGCACGACCTTGATCAGGGCGGCCAGGAGCAGGATCCAGCCCGGCGACGAGTCCGCCGACTCCCAGTCTCCGGGGACCACGCCCCAGGTGTCCGTGGTCGCGAAGGTCCGCGCCATCGAGAGATGGATGTAGGCGTCGTCGATGATGTAGGTGAGGGTGCCGCGCGTCAGCAACACGATCGCGACCATCAGGGCGGCGGTGACGATCGCGAGCCCCGCGCAGGCGACCCAGAAGGTGCGACGCCGGTCGATCTCCTCTGGGGGGACCGGCAGCGTAGATGTGATTGCCATGACCTCGCCGTGCAAACCGCAGCGCGGCCATCTGGTGGGCCGGCGTGCCCCCGGTAATACCATCCGCCCAGGTCACGTCCCGCCCGTCGTGACCGAATCGAGATACCACCTTGGCGAGTCGGTTGCCCAGGAGCCCGGCGGGGACATCTATCGGCCCCTCGGGTAGGCTAGTGAGCATGCCCACACCCAAAGGTGCGCCCATCCTGCAATGGACGGAGGACCCGGCGGCCAACCGCCTGATCGCCGAGAACCCACTCGCACTGCTGATCGGCTTCTGCCTCGACCAGCAGTTCCCGATCGAGCAGGCGTTTCTTGGGCCGCTGCGGATGCGCGAGCGGCTCGGGACCCTCGACCCCGGGCGCCTGGCCGCCACCGACCCCGAGGTGTTTGCCGTCGTCTTTCGCACCCCGCCGGCGATTCACCGCTTTCCCCGCAGCATGGCCGAGCGCGCCCAGGGCATCTGTCGCATCGTCGCGGAGACCTACGGCGGCGACGCCTCCCGTCTGTGGCGAGAGGCCGGCACCGCCGCGGAGCTCCACCGCCGGCTGGCGGCGCTTCCCGGCTTCGGCCCGCTCAAGGCGCGGATCGTCACCGGCGTGCTCGCTCGCCACTTCGGGGTGAGGCCGCCCGGCTGGGAGGAGGTGGCCCCGGACTTCCCCACCCTCGCCGACGTCACCACCGCGGATGAGCGTCGCGCCTACCAGGCCGCCAAGCGGGCGCACAAGGCGGCGATGCGCGCCGAGGGCGCCCAGCACCCTCCGCGCCGCGCTCCCTCACGTGCGGTTCCCGCCCCGGCCGGGTCGTCAGCCGGCTCGGCCGGAAAGGCGCGAGCCCGGCGCTCCCCGGCAGCACGGCCATGACCGAAACCAGGCCAGCCACCGTCGAGGTCATCGAGGACGGCGACGTCCGGATCGTCCGGGTCGGTCCCATGGGCCCCTACGGCAACAACGCCTACATCGTCCGCGACACCTCCGCGCATGCCGGCCTCCTGGTCGACATGCCGCTGGACGAGGGCCCCCTCCTGGACGCCGTCGCCGCCGAGGGGGGCGTCCAGACGGTGATCGCCAGCCACTGGCACCTGGACCATTGGGCGACCTACGACGCGGTCCGCGCGGCAACCGGTGCCCCCGTCCTGGTCGGCGCCGCCGAGATCAACATCCCCGAGGAGCGGATCGATGGCCGGCTCGCCGACGGCCAGGAGCTCCGGGTCGGAGGCATCCGGATCGATGTCCTCCACACCCCCGGCCACACCCCGGGCAGCATCTCGCTGCGAGTGGGCGGGGCGGTGATCACCGGGGACACCCTCTTCAACGGCGGTCCCGGGCGGACCTCCGCCGCCGGCGACCTGGAGACGATCCTGGCCTCGATCGACGCCCGGCTCCTGCCCCTCCCCGCCGGCACCCTCGTGCTGCCCGGTCACGGGGACAGCACCACCATCGCCGAGACCACGGCGGGTCGCGACGCCTACCGGCGGCATCCCAAGCCGGCCGGTTTCTGCGGCGACGTGGAGTGGGGCCGCTGAGGCTCGGATCGCGCCGTACCCGCACGGGGAGTCGAACCCCGGTTGCCACCTTGAAAGGGTGAGGTCCTGACCGCTAGACGATGCGGGCGCTGCCGAGATGGTAGGGTCCGAGGCCGCGCGGGGGTGCGCCCCCTTCAGGCCACGAACTGTCCGGTCGCCATCAGGGTGGCCAGGAAGCCCATCCAGCCCGCCGACACCGCGATCAGGACCGTCCGCGACTGCGGGTGGCGCCGGGTGACGTCCGCGAGGGCGAGGTAGATCGGCACCACCGTCATCTCGTACCGCGGCACGCTCAGCCAGTAGATGAGGGAGGTGGACATGAGCCAGGCGACCGCGGCGAATACCGTGAGCGAGGGGGCCACCGTCCGCCAATGCCAGGCCAGCCAGAGGACGGCGACGAGTCCTGCCACGCCGAAGAGCAGCTCCATCCCGAAGACGAAGCTGTTCCCGTTGAAGCCGCCCACGAACGACTGGAAGGTGGCTCGAGCCCCATCCCACGGCCAGGCGAAGAGGCGGTTAAAGGAGGCCGACCGCTCCACCTGCAGGTAGACGAGCGGGTTCCCGGTGGAGATCCACCCGTAGGCCACGAAGAGGAGGGGGGAGAGGGGGGTCGCGAGGATGGCGATCAGGCCGCGTCCGGGCCGGCCGCCCCGGCGGACCAGATGGTCGACGATGAGTGCCGGGATCAGGGCCGCGCCGGTGATGCGCACCAGCATGGCGATGGCCGCCGCGATGGAGGCGCGCCCGTCCTTGCCCCGGCGCATGTAGTAGAGCGAAGCGGTGGCGGCGGCGAGGAAGGTGCTCTCCGAGAAGACCGCGGTCAGGTAGACGGCGTAGGGGAAGACCGCGAGCGCCCAGCAGGCGAAGCGCGCCGACGCCTCGTCGCCCCGCTCCAGCAGGATCAGCTTGGCCAGGAACACCAGACCGGCCAGCTCGGCGATGGCGCTCACGACGATGCCGGCGACGATGGTGTTGGGCACCACGAAACCGACCACGTGGACGAGCAGCGGGTAGCCTGGGAAGTACGCCCAGAGGTGGCCGGCGGCGCCGACCGCCAGGTTGAGTGGCCCGCTCGGATAGCCGCGCTGGGCGATCTCCGTGAAGGCGCCCCCGTCCCAGAGGGCGAAGGGTTGGAGGAGCGCCGACCCGGAGGGCAGGCCCGCACCGGGGCCGCGAACCCACGCGGTCAGCATCGGCACCAGCAGCCCGATCAGCTTGCTGGCGACGAAGGGGGGAAGGGCGATGCGCAGCACGCCGCTCTGGCGAGCGGCGCCCTTCCGGGCCGCAGCGAGGAGGGACGCCATCGCCCGCGAGTTTATCGGCCTGCCCGAGACGGCGCTTTCCGCGTCACGCGCGTCGGGTTCCTGGCAGGATGGGGCCCCTCATGCCTCTGATCACGGAACGCAGTCGCCACCTGCTGCGCCTGGCCACCGTCTGCCTGCTGGTCGGCGACCTCGTCTCCCAGATGGCGCGTGGGGTGTGGAACATGGCCGCCGGCCCCGCGGTCACGGTCGACTGGATCCCGTTCGCTGCAGCCGCGCGCCTCCTCAGCCGCGGTTCGTCCTGCTTGTACTGCGCCGCGCCGCTCGCCGCCTCCGAGGCCGCCTACCTCGGCCATCCCCTGCCCACGGCGGTCGGCCATGTGCTCGTCCTCAACTCGCTTCCCTCAGGGGCGGCGTACGCGCCTTTCCTCAACCCGCCACCCGCCGCCGCCCTGCTCGTCCCGCTGGCCGTGCTGCCACCGACCCTTGGTTTCCTGATCTTCGCCGCCCTCTCGGTGGCGGCGATGGCAGTCGCCTACCAGCTGCTCACCACCCGCCTCGACTGTCCCCAGTTCGCCACCCTCTGCGCCGTGGCCGCGGTGCCCGGCGTCCTTGGGCTCGCGCTCGGTCAGTGGGATGCGCTGCTCACCCTCGCCCTCGTTCTCGGCCTCTGGGCGGCTCGCCGCCATCCACTCCTCGCCGGCCTCGCGCTCTCCCTTCTGATCGTCAAGCCCCAATCCCTCTGGCTGGTTCCGGTGGGCCTCCTGGTCCTCCGGCAGTTCCGCGTCCTTCTCGGGCTGGCCTTCGGTGCGCTCCTCTGGGTGGTGGCCAGTCTCGCCATCGTCGGGCCCTCCGAGTTCGTCGCCTGGCTGTCGGCGATGATCGGCGCCGGATCTGGCCAGCTGTCGATCACCTTCGGGCTCCCCGGTCTCGTCGGAGTGGCGGCCGGGTCCCGTGCGGGCTACGTGGCTCTCGCGATCGGGGCCGCCATCGTCGTGGTCACGGCTCTCCTGCTTCGCGAACGCCTGCGTGCTCGGCCAGAGCTCACTATCGCCCTCTTCGTGTGCCTGTCCCTCGTGTTCTCCCCTCATGTGCTCGCTCCTGACTTCGTTCTCCTCGCCCCCGCCCTCTCCCTCTCCGCGCGATGGCGACGCGGCCCGAGCGTCGCCGCCTCCGCGGTGCTCTCCCTGGCGTTTCTTCCCGACCTCAACCTCAGTTCACCCAACGTTCTGCTCGGTTTCGTGGCGATCGCCGCGGCCACGCTGGTGGCCGTCATGGCACTCGCCGTCCGCAACGCGACCCCGAACGGAGCGGCCCCGGTTGCGGCCACGCTCGGGGCGACCGCGTGATCCGGCTCCGCCCGGCACCCTTTGCCTCCGGTTGGCGCCGGTATACTCGAATGCATATCGGCAGTCCCCCAACGCAGAGGTACCATGCCCGCCCGCGACGAGGTCCCCCCGATCTCCCCCGCCACCGCCGGACCGATCCCCGCGTGGGGGATGGGTGACGACCGGAGCGGCGCCGTCCCCGTTGACGGGCGGCCTCGTGGCGGCGGGGCGCCCCGTCCGGTCGGCTTCTCCGTCTCCGGGCTCGATGCCGCCATCCTGGTGGCCGTCCTCCTGATCTGGACCGGGCTTTCCGTCTTCTTCTTCGCGCAGCGCTGAGCCCGTCCGGTGGCGCCCATCCGAACCCGGTTCGCCCCCTCGCCCACCGGATTCCTTCACCTCGGCAACATCCGCACCGCCCTCTTCGCCTGGCTGGCCGCACGCTCGACGGGCGGCAGCTTCGTGCTCCGCATCGAGGACACCGACCAGGGGCGGTACGTTCCCGAGAGCGAGGCCGCCATTCTGGAGACGCTCAACTGGCTGG
>PLAX01000194.1 GCA_003135255.1 Candidatus Dormiibacterota bacterium
GACTCGACGGCGCGTTCTCGGAGAGCGGCGCAGAACGTCTCCGCGTCGGGGAAGCGCAGGACGCCCGGCTGCGACACCCAGGTACTGACGAAGCGCCGCCCCACCAGCTCGCCACGCAGGTCGCGGGCCACCGTCTCAACCTCCGGTAGCTCAGGCACGCCTGACCCGATGATCGCCAGGCTGGACCTGAACGCGCCGGACGGCGTCGGTGGGGCACGGCGTCGCAGTGGGGGCTTGCGCAGGCGGCAGTTGCAATGCCGCCGAGCACCGGGGTCCCCGCGTGGCCTGCCACGTGGGGTGGGAGTACGNNGGCGCGGACAGCAGAGCTGTCCGACGCCGGTCCCCCCGAAGACGATGTGCCCCGCCGGCGCCCCCGCACGAATCAGCCCGCCGCATCCACCGGGGTCATCTCCTGCCAGTTGTCGCCAATCTTGACGTCAACCACCAGGGGCACGACCAGCGGGTAGGCGTCGGCCATCGCGCTGCGGACCAGGGGGACCAGCGCCGGCAGATCGTCACGCGGGACCTCGACCACCAGCTCGTCGTGGACCTGCAGGAGCACCTGGGCGGGCGAGCCGCTCTCCCGCAGCGCCCGATCGCAGTCGATCATCGCCTTCTTCATGATCTCGGCGGCACCGCCCTGGATGGGCATGTTGACCGCCATCCGCTCGGCGGCCATCCGCATCTGCCGGTTGGCGGCCCGGATGTCGGGCAGGTGGCGGCGGCGGCCGGTGAAGGTCTCCACCCACCCCCACTCCCGGGCGTGCATCCGGGTCTGCTCCAGCCAGCGGGTGACCGCGGGAAAACTCTCGAAGTAGGAGCGGATGAAGGCGCCGGCCTCCTCCCGGGACATCCCGGTGTCCCGGGCCAGGCCAAAGTCGGAGAGCCCGTAGACCACCCCGAAGTTGACCACCTTGGCGACCCGCCGCATGTCGCGGGTCACCGCCGGGGGGTCGATGCCGTACACCTGGGCGGCGGTGCGGCGGTGGATGTCCTCGCCCCGGGCGAAGGCCTCGATCAGCCCCTGCTCTCCCGTGACGTGGGCGAGCACCCGCAGCTCGACCTGGGAATAGTCGGCCGAGACCAGCAGCCGGCCGGGGCCGGCGACGAACGCCCGCCGGATGCGCTGGCCCCACTCGGTGCGGACGGGGACGTTCTGGAGGTTGGGATCCGCCGACGACAGCCGTCCGGTCGCCGCCACCGCCTGGTTGAAGGAGGTGTGCACCCGGCCGTCCTCGTCGCAGAGCAGGGGGAGGGCGTCGACGTAGGTGCTCTTGAGCTTGGTGAGCTGGCGCCATTCGAGCACCAGGTCGACCACCGGGTGCTCCTCGCGGAGGGCCTCCAGGCTGTCGGCGTCGGTGCTCCGGCCAAACTTGGTCTTGCGACCGGCGGCGAGCCCCAGCTCGTCGTAGAGGACGGTGGCGAGCTGCTGGGTGCTGCCGAGGTTGAAGGGATGGCCGGCGCGGTCGTGGACCTCGCCTTCCAGCTCTCCGATGCGCGCCTGCATCTCGGCGGAGATGGCGGCCAGGGCGTCGCGGTCGAGCAGGATGCCCAGCCGCTCCATCTCGGCGAGGATGGGGACGAGCGGCAGCTCCAGCTCATCGAGGAGCGGGAGCAGGCCACTCACGGTGAGCTGCTGGGTGAGCACGGCACGGACCGGCTCGACCAGCCCCACCCAGCGCCCGTAGTAGGCAGCCAGCTCTGCCGCCGTCAAGTCCTCGATCCGGCGGCGCCCACGGCCGCTGCCCAGCAGCTCGTCCTCGCTCTCCAGGTGCATGCCACAGAGATCGGCGGCGAGCCCGGTCAGGGAGAGGACCCGCGCCCGCGGATTGTCGACGTAGGCGCCGAGCATGGTGTCGAATCCCAGGGCCACGCGCAGCGCGGGGCCCCAGGCGAGGCATTCGCGCTTGAGGTCGTAGCCGTCGATGGTGAGAGCGGCATCGCCCAGAAGGGAGACGATCGCCTCCCGGTGCTCGGGCAGGGGCACCCACCAGGTGCGGGTTGCCCCCACCGGGGCGATGGCGGTCCCAAGCGGCGCGCCGGTGCGGGGCGGCCCGGCTGTCACCGTGCGCAGCGCGAAGCGGCCGGCGGAGCTGACCGATTGAGCCACCTCCGCGAACTGGGCCTCGCTCTCCACGACCACCACATCGACCGGGGTCTCCGGCGCCGCATCGAAGCTGAGCTCGACCTGGCCGGGCGGCCCCGTGACTGGCGCCGTGCCGTAGCCGAGCGCCTCCCCGAGCCGGGGCAGGAGGGAGCGGAACTCCAGGCGGTCAAAGAGGGCGTGCACCGCGGGCTGGTCGTAGCCGCCGACCCGGGCGCCGGCAAGGTCGAGGGGGACGTCGAGATCGCACTGGATGGTGGCCATGCGCTTGCTGAGACGGGCTTGATCCGCGTGCTCGGCGAGGTTGGTCTGGAGGCGCCCGGGCTTCATCCGCGGCACGGCCTCCAGGATCGCCTCCAGCGGGCCATGCTCGTGGATGAGGTTCATGGCCGTCTTCTCGCCGACCCCGGGGACGCCGGGGATGTTGTCGCTGGCGTCACCCTGGAGGGCCTTGTAGTCGACGAGGAGCGGCGGGTCGAAGCCGAAGCGCTCCCACACCGCGTCGACGTCGTAGACGACGGTGTCGCTGATCCCACGGCGGTTGATGAGCACGCGCACGTGGGGGTTGACCAGCTGGAGGGTGTCGATGTCGCCGGTGACGATGATCACGTCCAGGCCCGCCGCCACCGCCTTGACGGAGAGCGAGCCGATCACGTCGTCGGCCTCGAAGGTGGGGATCTCGACCTCCGGGATGCCGAGGACGGCGACGACGTCACGCGCCCATTGGACCTGGGGGCGGAGCTCCTCGGGCATGGGCGGACGCTGGGCCTTGTATCCGGCCATCTCCTCATGGCGGAAGGTCGGCCCCGGCGGGTCGAAGGCCGCGATCGCGTACCCCGGACGGTGCTCGGTGAAGGCCTTGAGCAGCATCGAGGTGAAGCCGTAGGCGGCGTTGGTCAGCTCGCCGCGGCTGTTGGTGAGCGCCGGCATGGCGAAGAAAGCGCGGTAGACGAGCGCGTGCCCGTCGATGAGCAGGAGGGTGGGCCGCTCCGCAGCTCCGTCGTCAGTGGGCACGGCCCTGATGGTATTCGCCTGCTTCACCCGCCCGGGGGACGCGGTCCGGCGAGGCGGACGCCCAGGCATCGGTGCCCGCGACCCGCTCGGTCCGCCCATGAGCGAGGGCGAGGCTTCGAGGGCGGCGCTATGATCGAGCCGTGGCCGACCTGATCGAGATGACCGTGGACAGCATCCGTGTGCACATGCCCACCGGCCAGCACGTGGTCATCCTCAAGGAGAAGGAGGCGGAGCGCTACCTCCCGATCTGGATCGGCATCAACGAGGCCAACGCCATCGCACTGCGGATCACCGGGATCACCCCGGAGCGCCCGATCACCCACGACCTCCTCGCCAACATCCTCTCGGCGGTCGATTGCAGCGTCGAGCGGGTGGTGGTCACCTCACTCGCCAACGAGGTCTTCTACGCCCGGATCCTGGCCCGGGTGGATTCCCGCAGGCTGGAGATCGACTCCCGTCCCAGCGACGCGATCGCGGTGGCGGTGCGGGTGGGGGCGGCCATCTTCGTGGACCCCGAGGTCCTCGAGAAGGCCGGGGTCCTGCCCGAACCGGATGCCGATCGGGAGCCGGGGGACATCGACGAGGCGGTCGAGGAGCGGATGGCCAAGGTCCGCGATTGGGTCAATGAGCTGCATCTGCCGGACCTGGGGACAGATCCCGAGTCGTCATAGAGGCGCCCGGTCAGATAACAGACCAGAAATTGGGGTCCTCGTCGCCCGCTACCCAGGCGGCGACACCGCCCAGTCCGAGGGTGCCGGCGGCGGCGACCTTGCGGAGCAGGCTGTCGGCGTCGTCGAACCAGAGCTGGGTGGACACCCCTCCGGATTTGCTGACCAGCACCGGGGTGGCGGCCGGGAAGTCGTAGTCGTAGGAGACCTCCGGCTCGCTGAGGGCCTGGGCGACCATCGACGCGTAGCCCCCGGCGGTCGGCCGAGCGTCGCCCGACCAGCTCCGGGCGTAGAGGGGGATGCCGAGGACGATCTTGGCGGCGGGCACCCCCGCCATGGTCCCGTCCAGCTCGGCCGCCTGCCAGTCGATCCCCGCCACCGGTCCGGGGTTCCCGACCTCGGTGTTCTCGTCGTAGGCCATCACGACGAGGTAGTCCGCGACCGCGGCCAGACCTGGATCGTCGTAGGCGGCGGAGGCCGAATCGGTCCCCGCAGGGGTGTGGGGGACGACATCGATCGAGAGGCGGGCCCCGGCCGCACGCAGGGCGCTGGAGAGCTGGCCGGCAAACGCGGTCAGGGCGCTCTCGTCACTCCCCGGCACGCCCTCGAAATCGAGGTTGACACCGGCGAGGCCGAGGCTCCGGACCTGGCTCACCACGGCCGTGACCAGGGCGGACTGGGCGCTCGCGCTGTTGAGCAGCAGGTCGGTCCCGGTGGGGCCGGCGTCGTCGTTCTTGAGCACCGGCCACACCGGGCGGCCGGCCGCGGCGGCCGCGGCAAGCGTCACCGGGTCCGGGGTGCCCTGGAGGCCCCCGTCCGGCTCCACCTGCCAGCCGGTCGGACTGAGGATGGCGGCAGCCGCTGCGTGCGCCCGAGTCGAGGAGTGAGAGGCGGCGGTGCCGTCCGTCCAGAGGGTCAGCCGCAGGCCGGCCGGGGCGGGGGTGGCGGCCGGCACCGTGGCCCGGCGGAGGTGCTCGGTCTGGAGGCCGGTGAGCGAGAGCGTCAGCGGGCCGTCCAGCACCGACCCGCGCGCCGCGGCCAGGCCGGCGGGGATGGCGAGCGAGGGCGTTGGGGTTGCCCAGGCGAGGCTCAGGTGGGTGCCGTCGACCCAGTGGAGCCGGGCCTGGGGGAGGGCGGCGGCGAGGGCGGCGCGGTCGGGAGCCCGTTCAAAGACGACCTGGCAGACGACCTGGCCGCCCGCGCCCAGCCAGGCGGCCGCGCTCACCCCGGTCTCATCGACCACCTGGAAGCCGATCACCTCCTGGGGGCGACCGGCGACGTCGATCACCAGCTGGTGCTCGCTGGCGTAGGCCATGGGGGCGACGCTCGCCGTGACCCCCTTGGACGAGCTGGTCAGGGTGAGAGGGTGGCCATCGAGGCTGGCGGAGACCACGGAGGGGGTGACCCCGGAGCCCTCGAGGCCGAGCTCCAGGGTCGGGGGAACGTCCGTGGTGCCGTCGTCGAGGGCTGTCCCCCCGGCGGTCACCACGACCAGGCCTCGGGGCGACGCCGCCGGGGAAGGGCCGCCGGCGAACGGCGCTGCGCAACCGGCCAGGGTCAGGAGCAGGAGGCCGAGGCAGGCACGGCGGGCGGGCATGGCCCTCGAGTCTGCACGCCCGTCCGCCCTGGCGGGAGCGACGACCGGTCGCCGCCTCCTCAGTTGATCTGGATCGTGAGGATCACCACGGCATCGGGGGGTGCGACCAGGATGTCGTAGGTCTGGCCCGCCACCGCCGTGGCGGGGACGGTGACCTGGAGGAGCGGCTGGCCATCCACGGTGAGCCCCGCGACCGGAGTGGGGACGGCCATGGTGAAGTCGTCCCCCGGGCTCGAGGAGGAGGACTGCGGCCCGAGCAGGACGGTGCAGGGGAGGGAGACGGCGTGGCTGCTGTCGTCGATGAGCCGCGCGTAGATATCGACTGTCCCACCGGGCACGAAGCTCGACGCCTGGGTGGCCACGACACCCGTGCTGACCCCGTTGTCCTCGGTGGCGTGGTTGGAAAAGCCGACGGGGATCTCCAGAGCCTCGGCCTTGCTGATCGGCAGAGCCTTGGGGGAGCAGTCGGTCAAGCCGCCGAGCAGGGGCGCAAGCTCGGGAAGGAGGCTGGCGCTCTGCGGAGACGCCAGCGGGGCGTGGATGGCAGCCCCCGCCCCCGCATTGGACCCGGGGGCGACGGCAGGCGCTGCCATGTACGTCCGCGTCGGCCCGGCGCCCCGGGTGAGGACCACGGCCGCGGTGACGCCACCCGCCACGGCGACCATCCCCGCCGCCGTCAACCCCGCCACGATGGCTCGTCCCCGTGGGAGCCGCATCGGCCGGTGGGCGAAGCGAGGCTCGAGGCCCGGCGACCCCTCCGGGAGGCGGACCGGGTGCGGCATGCGCGCGGTGGGCTGCTCCCGGAGGGCGTCCACGGCGGTGGTCAGCTCGGCGAAGGCGGCGGCACACGTGGAGCATTCGCCCAGATGGCGGTCAAAGGCCGCCCGCGCATCCGGGCTCAGCTCGCCGTCGTAGGCGGCCGAGAAGAGGGACTCGACGTGACCGCTCACCATGCCTCCTCCGCGCGGGGAAAGATGGCGGGAGACTGGCGGAGAGCTGCAGCGAGCAGGCCTCGGGCACGGGAGATCCGCGACTTCACCGTTCCGACCGGCACGCTCAGGGCCTCCGCCATCTCCTCGTAGGAGAGCTGGTTGACATCCCGGAGGACGACCGCGACCCGGAAGTCGTGAGGGAGGGCGAGCAGGGCAACGCGGATGGCGTCGGCCCGCTCGCGCTGGATGGCGGTGGCCTCGGGGCCGAGCCCGGGGTCGGGGAGGTCGAGCACCCGCCCCTCGGTGTCCTCCAGGGGGTCGGCGGGCCGCCGGCTGCGCTGGCGATGGATGTCGTGCGAGCAGTTGACGGCGACTCGGAAGAGCCAGGCCCTCACGGTCGCGCCGCGGAGCTTCGGCAGGCTACGGAAGGCCCGGGTGAACGTCTCCTGGACCACGTCGGCGGCGTCGGCGGGGTTGCCGGTCAGTCGAAGGGCCATGGTGTACAGCTCGTCCTGGTAACGATGGACGAGCGGCGTGAAGGCGTCCCGGTCACCGCGACGGGAGCGGTCGAGGAGCGCCTCGTCGTCCATCTCCCCAACATACGCGCGGATTGGAGGTCCGGTTCCCGAAGGGGGAGACAGGGTCGCTGCCGGGGGCTCCCTGCGCTTGGGTGCCGGCCAGGGCGGCCCCGGGAGACCTGATCGCCGGACGGACCTGTGTCAGAGTGGGGCGATGGACGTGCGCCTGCTCCGCCCCGAGGAGGCCGCCGCGGTGGCCGCCACGCTCCGCCATCGGGTCGTGGTCGCCGACCGGCTGGAGCGGCAGCGGCGCGATGAGTGCCTCTACCTGGTGGCCTGGGAGGGCGGCACCCCGGTGGGNNGTGTTCGTTCTCCCGGAGTGGCGCAACCGCGGGGTCGGGACCGCCCTGCTGGAGGCGGCCGAGAGCGCCGCCGCGGCGCGCGGCGACCAGGGCGTGAGCCTTGCCGTGAGCACCGGCAACGCCGCCGCCCGACGCCTCTACACCCGCCTCGGCTACGCCGATGCGGGCGTGCCGGTGCATCGCCACGCGACCACCGAGCCCGGTTTCGACAGCGACGGCCACAGCGGCAACGAGACCGTGATCGACCTGGTCAAGCGGCTGGACGGGGTGGCGGCGGCAGCCTGGCCCGCCGCCCGTGGAGGGGACCGATCGCGCGACGCGCGCTGAGCCTGATCAGCGCAGGCGCACGAAGTCGACGTTTGCCCGGTACTCGGCCAGGGTGCGCGCGTTCATGTAGGACATCGAGCTCCGCAACCCGGCGAGGTAGCGGGAGATCACCCCGCTCACGTGGCCCTTGTAGGGGACCATGGTCTCGGCTCCCTCGACGTACTCGGGGTCGTCGCGACCGGCCTGCTGCTGCACCGAGAAGGAAGCGGCGCCGCGCATGATCTTGTACTTCTTGCCGTCCAGCATGATCACGCGGCCGGGTGCCTCACCGGTGCCCGCCAGGGCTGATCCGACCATCACCAGGTCGGCGCCGAGAGCGAGCAGCTTGCAGAGATCGGAGGGGCTGCGCACCCCGCTGTCCCCGACGATGAGCGCGCGCCGGCGCACCTGCGCCACCTCGGCGACGGTGTACGGGGTGGGCACGAAGACGCCGGTCTCGGTGCGGGTCTCGCAGACCGCACCGCCCGCGATGCCCACCCGGACGGCGTCCGCACCGCGGTCCTCCAGCCAGGTGAAGGCCTCGGCCGAGGCGACGTTGCCGGCGATGAGGGTGACGTCGTCGCGGCGCTCCCGCGCCCAGGTCAGCGCGACCCCGACCTGGTGGTGGGCGCCGTTGGCGGTGTCCAGGCAGATGGTCCGGCAGCCGGCCTCGACCAGGGCATCGAACCGCTCGCGGTAGTCGCCGGTGACGCCGACGGCGGCTCCGACCGCGGCC
>PLAX01000002.1:0-172 GCA_003135255.1 Candidatus Dormiibacterota bacterium
CCCCACACAGAGGAGCTTCTGCCGTGCGTTGTCGTCATTCCCGCCTCGTTCCCGGGAGCCTGGTCGCGGCGGCGCTGGCTGTCGGGGCAGCCGCGCTCTCCACGGGCACCGCTTATGCGGCGGGGACCCCCACGGCCCCGCCGGCCGGCCCGAGCGACCTCACCAGCCTCCT
>PLAX01000002.1:250-2935 GCA_003135255.1 Candidatus Dormiibacterota bacterium
GTGGTCTTCCTTCTCGGGAGCGGCGAGGTGGTCTTCGCCGCTCCCCCCACTCCGGCACCGGCGCCGGCGCCGTCAGCGGCCCCCACGCCCACCGCTGCGCCCTCTGCCACTCCAGCAGCGGGCAGCGACGACGCCTCGACGCTGGGTACCACCACCGACGATCACGTCCACGGCATCATCGACGGCTGGTTCGGCGGCATTGTCAGCGACGGGGTCCAGTGGACCACCGGCCAGATGTCCGAGTGGGCCCTCCAGTCTCCGAACGTCACCCAGCTCGGCGTGATCCGGAGCAACTGGACCACCCTCGCGTACCTGGCGGGGAGCCTCTTCGGCTTCGTCCTGTCACTGGTCGCGGTGGTCGTGATGACCAAGGACACCGTGCAGACCCGCTACGGACTGAAGGAGATGCTGCCCTCGACGCTGCGTGCCTTCGTAGGAGCGCTCTGGAGCTTGGCGATCGTCGCCGCCGGGATCGCGGCGAGCAACGGCCTCGCCAGTGCGCTCCTCTCCGGGTCCAATGTGATGACCCAGTCCTCCCAGAGCCTGAGCGCAGCGGTGGCTGTCGTCGTCAAGGACGGCAACATCTTCGTGATCCTCATCGGGCTCGTCCTGGTCGCCGTCGCCCTGGTGGCGGTGATCGAGGGCTTCCTTCGGATCGTGGCCGTCTGTGTGGTGGCGGTGGCCGGGCCGATCGCGGTGCTCTGCCATGCGCTGACCTGGACGGATCTGATCGCCCGACTGTGGTGGCGGGTGCTCGCCGCCTGCCTGGCGATCCCCGTGGTGCAGGCTCTCCTCTTCCTNNCTCGCCCTGGTGGTGTTCCTGCTGATCGCGGCGGTGCCGCTCATCGCCTACCGCATGGTGTTCGAGGGAGCGGTGGGCCGCTACCGGCCTGTAGCCGCCGAGGAGTGGGTGGGCGACAAGAGCCGCCAGCTGGTCCAGCGGGGCGGGAGCCAGTAATGGGGACAGCACGGCACGTTGCCGACGTCGACCGCGAGGACCGCATCGTCTTCGGCCTGACCACGCCCCAGACCCTGAAGCTGGGAGGCGTCGCTACGGTGCTGTTCCTGGTCGGACTGATGGTCTGGCGGCTCACCCACCAGAGCGCTCTCGCCATTGGGATCACCCTGGTGGTGTCGTCCATCGTCCTCGGCGTCTCGTGGGGAGCCGTCATCGCCACCAAGGACGGCGTGCCGGTCGACCGCTTCGTGCTCCGAGGCCTTCGCCAGCGCTTTGGCCCATCGGTGATGGTGCCCGCTGCCGAGGACGAGATGGGCAGACGAGTGGCGGGTGATGGGCCTGCCGCGCTGCTTCTGCCGAAGACGCGGGTCCTCGCCGACGGCTTGATCGACTTGGGTGAGCGGGGGTCGGCCGTGATCTGCCGGGCGAACTCGCTCACCTTCAGTCTGCGCAGCGAGACCGAGCAGGAGGGGCTGATCAGCGCCTTCGGCGCGTACCTCAACTCCCTGGCCGCACCGATCCAGATCGTCGTGCGCAGCGAGCCGGCCGATGTCGAGAGCTGGGCTTCCGAGGTCGAGGAGGGCGCCGAGCGGCTCCCCGTTCCGGCGCTCCGGCAGGCGGCTCTGTCGCACGCTGCCTATCTGCGCGTGCTGGGCGAGGGGAAGGTTCGGCGCCAGGCGCTGCTCGTGGTTCGAGAGGAGGAGCGGGCGGCCAGCGCCGACCTGGTGCGGCAGCGTGCCGGGGCCGCAGAGGACGCCCTCTCGGCCGCCGGTATCGGGGTCACTGTGTTGGAGCACGCACAGGTGGTGGACGTGCTGGCCATGGCCATGAACCCCGGTGAGGTGCGTCGCGTGAGCCGGGGTCGGGCTCGGCTCGATGAGCCGATCCGGCGGGCACAGCCGTGACCCATCCGCGGCGTCCGGCGCTGCACCCGGCGCTGGCTCCCCCCTCCCTGGTGGTGCGTCCGCGTGAGGCCCAGGTGGGTGACCAGTGGGTGCGTACGTTCTACGCGAGCGATTACCCACAGGAGCTGCCCTTCGGCTGGATCGAGCGGCTGATGACCCACCGCGGCCGGGTGGACGTGAGCCTCCACATCACGCCCACGGCCCCCGACCAGGTGGCGGCCCACCTCCAGCGCCAGCGCGGACGGATGGAGTCGTCACTGCGGTTCGACGCGAAGCACGGGAGGATCTCGGATCCTGGTTTGCAGGTCGCCTCCCACGATGCCGAGACGCTGGCCCTCGAGCTGGCCAGGGGCAACAGCCGGGTCTTCAAGCTCGGGCTCTACGTCACGGTGCGCGCCGACAGCGAAGAGGAGCTGGATGCGGAGTGTCGCCAGGTCCGTGACGCGGCCCGGGCGATGCTGTTCCAGCTCCAGCCGGCCACGTACCGGACGCGGGAGGGGTGGCTCACGACGCTCCCGCTCGGGCTGGACGAGGTGGGCACGCGACGCACCTTCACGACCGAGGCGCTGGCAGCCTCCTTCCCGTTCGCCTCGGCGGAGCTGCCGACCTTCGACGGGGTGCTCTACGGGCGCGCCCGGCGAACCGAGGGGCTGGTCCGATGGGATCGCTTCCGCCAGCTCAACTACAACCTGGTGATCCTGGGGGCCTCGGGGGGCGGCAAGTCGTACCTGGCCAAGCTCGAGACCCTGGAGTGGCTGCTCCAGGGGGTCACGGCGTCGGTCATCGACCGTGAGTCGGAGTGGACCCGCCTGGCCCAGGCCG
>PLAX01000223.1 GCA_003135255.1 Candidatus Dormiibacterota bacterium
GGCCAGGCGGTGGTCCGGGTTCTGGGCGGGCGTTCGACCGGAGACCCCGGTCGCGGCGCGGTGATGCGCCTCGAAGAGGTGGACCTCGACAGCCTCGGCCCGCGGGTGCTCGCGCTGGGGCCCGTCTACTTCGTGGGCGAGCTGCTGGCCACCCTCGACATCGACTGCGAACGGAGCTTCAGGGCTTCCCGCCAGTGAGGTGGGAGGTGTCGTTCCAGAGCCAGATGGCGGGGTGCTCCCGCTCGTACCCGAGGACGGAGACCGCCGCCGGGGAGAGCGCCAGGGACTCCGCGGTGAGAGCGGGGAGGGCGCACCAGCGCGCCGTCAAGATGCGCAGGAAGTGCCCGTGGGCAAAGAGGGCGACATCCCCCGCCACCCCGCGGACCCGCTCGATCACAGAGTCGGCCCGGTGTCCCACGTCGGCGAGCGTCTCCCCGCCGACCACCCCGTCCTTCCAGATCACCCAGCCCGGCCGTTCGGCACGGATCTCGTCGGCGGTGCGGCCCTCGTAGGCCCCGTAGGCCCACTCCTGCATGTCGGGGTCGGGGCGTGCCCCTGCCATCAGACCGGCCAGCTCGCAGGTGCGGCGAGCCCGCTGGAGGGGGCTGTAGAGGACCTCGGCGAACTTCCACGCCGCCAGGCGCGGGCCGAGCAGGCGGGCCTGGGCCTCACCCTCTCGATCGAGAGGAAGGTCCGTCCGCCCGGTGTGGCGGCCGGCCCGGCTCCACTCCGTCTCGCCATGGCGGACCAGCAGGATCCGCTGGGCGAGGCCTCCCGGGCCCGGGCTGCCGGCGGAGCCCGGCGGGGGCCCGATCACCGGCTGGTGAGGTTCTTGCGTCCCGCGCCCGCACGGCGGCGCTTCCGCGGGGAGACGAGGAGGACGGCGCAGAGGAGGATGACGGCCCCGACGAAGGCGACGACGACGTCCTCGATGAGGCCGAGGAGACCAGCACCGGAGATCAGTGTGGGATCGACCTGATGGACGATCAATCCCCCGATCACCGCCCCGGCCAGGCCGACGATGATGTCCATCAGGCAGCCGAGCCCGCTGCCGCGTACCAGGCGTCCCGCCAGCGCCCCCGAGATGAGCCCGATGAGGAGCCAGGTGAGGAGATGGTGGCCCACCAGCAACCCCGCCCAGACGGCGAGGATCACGACGATCAGCGCGGCGACGGCGACCAATCCCGGCATCCCCGCAACCGTACGACGTCAGAGGTCGGGCACGCCGCGCCAGTTCCACGGACGCCAGTCATCCCGGCCGCGACCGGGGGACCCCTCGACGCCCGGGTGCCCTCGGCCCGGCACCGCCCGCGTAGGATGCCAGCCTGATGCACTTCCTCCTTGCGACGACGGCGGCGACGACCTCGACGGCGGGGGCGTCGCCGGTCGCCGCCCCCTCCTGCCAGCTGAACAACCCGCTGCTGTGGGTCTGCCAGCAGATCCAGGACCGCGTCGGCGCCGGCAACGCCCTCGGGCCGCTGCTCCAGGACGTGCTCGACGGGATCCTCGTCTTCCTGCTGGTCCTGATCGCGGGGCAGGTGCTGCGCCGGCTGCTGGTGGCCGCGGCCGAGCGCAGGGCGGATCCGCAGATCCACGCCCTGACCCGCAATGTCATGACCATCCTCACCTGGGTCTTCGCGGCCGCCGGCGGGCTGGTGGCGGGCGGCGTGGACGTCCTCTGGGTGCTGACCTTCGGCGGCGTCTTCACCCTGGCCATCGGCCTCGCCTTCCAGGACCTGCTCCGCAACATCCTGGCCGGGATCTTCATCCTCCTGGAGAAGCCGTTCCGGATCGGCGACCACGTCGCCATCGGCGACTGCGAGGGGGTGGTGCAGACCATCGCGCTACGGACCACGGCGCTCCGGACCGGGGATGGGCGTCTCGCGGTGATGCCCAACCTCACCGTCTTCACGAGCGTGATCCTCAACTCGACCGCGTATGACCAGCGGCGGTACAGCGTCACCCTCCCGGTCGAACCCGGGACCGATCTGCCGCGACTGATGAAGGCGGCAGACGGCGCACTGGCGGCGGTCCCCGGCATCGCGAGCGATCCGCCGCCGAGTGTCCAGCCACGGGTGGAGCCGGATGGGCGGCGGGTGGTCGCGGTCAGCTTCTGGGTCGACTACCGCGCCCACGACCCCGACGCGATGAGCGGCGAGCTGCTGTCGCGGATCTGGGGCGACTCCGCCGGGAGCGCCGCCAGCGCTGCCAAAGGGAGAGCCTGACCCGCCGGGGCGATGACGGGACGGCCGGCGTCCGCGATGGGAGACGTCTCGTGTCGGGTGGAAGAGTGACCCGGGGTGGCACGCCCTGCGGGTCGCGCCACCCCCCACTCTGGGTCTGACTGACCCCCGGCACCCCCCCCAAGGGGCGTCGCGCCGGAACTCTCATGCTCCCCGCCTGAGGCGCCCCGGCACGTCAGATGGTAGCTGTGACGTGTACGTGGCGACTCACGCGTTTTGACACCGTGAAGCCCCATGGGGCCTGCCCGCCATGTTGTTGCGGAGGCTGCAGATGCGTGACCGGCCGTGGCCGGGTCGCGACCAGCCGCGGTCAGTCGGCCTCGGGCGTCTCCGGCTCGGCGACGGCCGGCTCGGCCTCGGCGGCCTCGGCAGCGGTCTCCTCGGTCGTGGCCGCCCGCACCGGAGCCACCTTTACCACCACGTCTTCGGGGTCGAGGTGGCCGGCCAGGGTCACGCCCTCGGGAAGCACGACGTCCCGGACGCGCACGGCGGCGTCCACCTCGGTCAGCCCGCTGACGTCCACGGCCAGGTGATCGGGCAGGTTGCCGGGCAGCGCCTCGACGCGCAGGGTGGCGAGGACCTGCTGCAGGGTTCCCAGCTTGAGCTCGGTCACCGCCGGAGCCTCGCCCACCGTGCGGATCGGAACGTCGACAGCCAGCCGCTCGCGCAAGTTGACCGCGAAGAAGTCGGCGTGCAGCGGCCGCGCCGTGCGGGGGTCGATCTGGAAGTCGTGGAAGAGCACCTTGCGGGCTCGGGCACCATCGACGCTGAGATCGATGAGATGGGTGCGTCCGGCACGGTGCCACACCCGGACGATCTCAGCCGTGTCGGCGCAGATCGCCTGGGATGGCAGGTCGTGACCGTACAGGACCGCCGGTACCTGGCCGTGGCGGCGCACGGCCTGGACATGGCGTCCACGCTCGGAACGGGTGACGGCGGTGAGAGTCAGGTCTGCCACGAGGCCAGGACTCTAACCTGTCAGGCCGGTCCCGCGTCCCCCGCGAACGAAACCGGGGTTCCCGACGCCTCCTCCAGCGCGGCCACGCGGGCCGCCACCGCCGCTGCCAGGGTGACGGCGCGGTGGGCGTGGGGAACTCCGGCCCGCCACCCCACGTCGAGACCGGCGGCGCCGAGATGGGCGCCGGCGAGTGCCCCGGCCAGGCTGACGGCGGCCCGCCGGCCCGTCCCCGCAGCGCACTGGATGGCGGCCTCGATCTGATCGGCACCGAACACGGCGGCGATCGCCAGATGAAGGGCTGCACCCGGATCGTCGTCGCCCTCCGCAGCAGGAAGGTCGCCGCCGATGCGGAGGCGCTCGAGGAGGGCGAAGGGGGCGTCCTCGAGGAGGGACTGGTACACCCGCACCACGGAGGTGGCGAGATCGAAGCGGGTCAGGTCCGCGATGAGCAGCGCGGCAGCGATGGCGGCGACCGCCGTCCCCTCGTCGGCCCCGGCGAGGGCGGCCACGCGGTAGGCGTCCCGGCGCACCCGGGGGCGGTCGAGGGGTGCCAGCAGGCCAAAGGGGACCGCCCGGAGCAGCAGGCCGGCGGGCCCCGCCTGGGAGGAGCCGGCGAGGCCCCTGCGGCGGAGATCGTCGGCGTCGAAGCCGCCCACGCTGGCGATCGAATCGGCGACCTCGAGGAGGTCGCCCGCCGCAGCGGGCGCCTGAGCAGCTCGCTCACCGGCCAGGGCACCGAGAAAGGCGGCCTCGATCCGGGCGCTGTAGGCGCTCCCCTGGTGGTCGGGGAGCTCGGGGGGCGCGGCGGTCTCCCGCACCGCCTCGTCGCCACTCATGCCCGAACGGTATCCTGTCGAGCCATGGCAACGTTGGACCAGGTGCGCGCTGTCTCGTCACCGCTGGTCAAGGCCGTCGTCAAGAGCGCAGGGCTGTCGCGAGTCGGTCGCCACCCCCTGGCCCCCGCCGCGGTGCGGGTGGAAAGGACGAGCGCCCGGCGTGGCGACGAGTCGGCGGACCAGACGGCGATCACGGTCTGGCTGGGCGAGGGGCCCTCGCTGCCGGTTCCCGGCGTCTCCCGCTCCCCCTGGAGAACGGCCGCGGGTGTGGGCATCACCCTGATCGGAGCGGCCGCGCTCGCCGCCGCCTCCACCCTGGCGGCACAGCGAGAGCAGGACCGGCGGCGGCTGGCGGCACGTCCGGTGGCCGCGCTCCCGACCTCCTCCCACGGCAACCGCCCCGCCGGCGACTGACCCGTCCTCCCGTCAGCGGCGCAGCCAGCCGAGCAGCTCGAAGCCGTCCTTGCGGGGCGCCGCCTCCAGCTCGCGGAGGGAGGCGCCATCGGTGACCAGGATGCCGCGGGAGACCGGGTTCATCGCCTCCCGCCAGGCTCGCACCACGCGCATCCGGAATCGGTCCGCGCTGGGCAGCCCGGCAGGGACGGCGAGCACCTCGGAGCGGTCGGGCAGCGCCAGCAGCACGTCCCCCCCGGACCGCTCGGCGAACGCGGCCAGGACCTCGGCGACCAGGAGGACGCTCCCCTGGAAGAGGATGTCGCTGCCGAGCCTCCAGCCGTCGGCGGGAATCCGCTCCGCGCCGCGAATCCGCTCCGGGAGCGAGGAGAAACGAGCCCGCGTGTTGGCGTCGGCGTGGGCGCGAGCGGCGGCATCGTCCAGCCCGGCGGCGGCGAGGTCGGCGGCCGGCACCCCGCGCATCAGCGAGCCCGGCATGGTCTCGGCGATGAACGCGACCATCTGCGCGCCGAGGGGCCGGGTGGTCAGCTCGGCCGCCCGGCTCAGGCCGTCGAGGTAGCGGACTCCGCGGACGCACCAGAGGAGCCGGCTCGGGCTCACGTCCACAGGGGCCCTCGGGCTGAGCTGGCGCTCCGCCCGCCGAACGTAGTCCGCGATGAGGGTCCCGGCACGCTCGGGCGCGCGCTCGCAGGCGTGGTGGAGCGTCCCGAGCGGAAGGGGGACGTCTACGCCGGACCCTCTGAGGCGCAGGGCGAAGGCCGCCTCGTCGATCACGACCTCGACCCCGCGGTAGCGCGATTGCAGCTGGAGCCGGATGCGCTCGGCAAACGCCTGGCGATCGGCCGGGTCGGACATGGGGAGAGTCTGCCGCAGTCCGCCCGCTACTCGGTGGTGACGGCGCGGAGGATGTCGACCCGCGACGCGCGGATCGCCGGGAAGATGGCGGCGACGATGCCGAAGAGGCCGGCGGCCACCGCGTAGAGGATCAGGTTGTTGCCCGGAACGGCGGTCTGGCTGATCCCGTCGCTGTGGAGCGCGCTGACCAGGGCGATGCCCAGCCCAGAGCCGACCGCCAAGCCGAGGACGGCGCCGAGCAGGGCGATGATGACGGACTCCCAGGCCACCATCTCCCGGGTCTGGCCGCGGGTCATCCCCACGGCCCGGAGCAGCCCCAGTTCCCGGGTCCGCTCCAGGACGCTCAGCGCAAGGGTGTTGACGATGCCGACGACGGCGATGAAGATCGCCAGCCCGAGCAGGACGTAGATCAGGTTGAGGAAGGTGTTGAGCCCCGCCGAGATCAGATTCTTGTACTGCGTCCGGGTGAGGCCGCTCAGCTGCGGATACGCCCTCAGGTCGTTGAGCAGGGAGGCTTGCGCGGTGGGGAGTGAGACACCCGGCGCCGGGTTCAGAGCGATGTCCGCGTCGCGCGCCGTGGTGAGGTGGGGATTCAAGGTGTCGAGGGAGACCAGGAAGCCGCTAATGAGCGCGTCCGGCGTGTAGATACCGCCGACGCTCATGTTCACCTTGTCCCCGTTGGCGAATGTCATGGTGACCGTGCCGCCGACGTGGATGTTCTCGCTCGCCGCCTCTGTGGAGTCCACGATGGTGGTGTTGGTGGTGGTGGCGATGCTCGCGGCGGAGCCCGCGGTCATGCTGAAGGTCAGGACCCGCCCGATGTTGCCGGTGTCGAAGCCGGTGACACCGGTCGCGATGTCGCCAACCAGAACATCGGTGCCCCTGATCTCGGAGATGTCGGCGAGCTTCGGGTCCTGGCGCAGCGTGGTGGCGACCTCCGGGCTAAAGCCGCCGCTCCCCTCGTCGAGCACTACCAGCTGGGCACGGACCGTGCCATCGATCGACTGGTTGATGCTCGCCTCCAAGGAGGCGGTGATGACCGCCACCGCCGTGACCAGGGCGAGGCCGATCATCAGCGCAGCCGAGGTCAGCGCGGTGCGGCGCGGGTTGCGACGGGCGTTCTCCCCGGCCAGCCGGCCGGGCGCACCCCTCAGCCGGGCCGGCCACCCCAGGACAGTGGCCACCGGGCGGACCAGGATGGGCGCGAGCAGGGCCGTTCCCAGGAAGATGGCCAGCACCGACAGCCCCAGCACCTCGAGGTTGGGGCCGGCGGCGGCACTCGCTGTGAAAAGGCTCTGCAGGAGTCCCGCCGTCCCGCCAAGGAAGAGCACGAGGCCCGCGCCGATCCGGGTCCGCGGCAGCCCCTGGATCTCGGGCTCAGCCTGGCGCAGGGCGGCCACGGGGGCGATCCGGGTAGCCCGCCGCGCCGGCGCCACCGCGGCGATCACGGTGATGATGGTGCCGACGAGGAGAGACACGATCAGGGCGTTGAGCTGGACGCTCAGCTTGGCGGACGAGCTGAAGATGTGGATCAGCCCATCGGCGACCACGATGCCGACGAGGAAGCCGACCACGGAGGCGAAGATGCCGGTCAGCGTTGCCTCGGTGATGACCTCGGTGAAGACCTGGCCCCGGGTGGCACCCAGGGCGCGCAGCAGGGCCAGCTCTTGGGTACGTTGGGCCACCAGGATGCTGAAGGTGTTGGCGATCAGGAAGCTTCCGACGAAGACGGCGATGAAGGCGAACACCAGCAGCGGGGTGCCGATGAACAGGTTGATCTCGGTGACCGCGTTCTGCTCGGTCTGAGAGGCCGCCTGCGCCCCGGTCTGGACCTGGACCGAGCTCCCGCTCAGGGCGGCGGCCACCCGGTCGCGGAGCTGGAGGTCGGTGACCCCGGACTGGGCGCTGACGTCGATGACATCGAAGGTGCTGTTGGCCTCGAGAAGGCTCTCAGCGGTGGGCAGAGTGAAGAGGGCAAAGCCCTCGCTGGCGATGCTGTTCTGGCCGCCGAAGGTGGCGATGCCGCTGATCACGAAGGTCTGGGCGGCGGAGGCCTCGAAGCTCACCTGGATCTGCTGGCCGACCACCAGGTGGCCGTCGGTTGCGGTGCGGGCGTTGATGACCACGTCGTCGGCGGTTCGGGGAGCGGTCCCGGAGGTGAGCTCAAAGGTGGTGAGCTGGGGGTCGGAGACCCAGTTGAGTCCGAGCAACGTCCGCTGGTCGGTGCCGCCGACCACCTGCCCGTTGCTGAGCAGGGAGACCCCCGAGCGTTCGACCGTGCCCACGGCATCCGCCACCCCGGA
Source organism: Candidatus Dormiibacterota bacterium (assembly GCA_003135255.1). GTDB lineage: Bacteria > Chloroflexota > Dormibacteria > Aeolococcales > Aeolococcaceae > Changshengia. The sequence goes on from PLAX01000223.1 coordinate 7,610, forward strand.
CACCTTCCGCACCTGGGCGAGGACGGACTCGGGAAGCGGCAGCGACGCGCCCGAAAGGCGGCCGGCCGCGGTGGCCGGTGCCGGGCCCTTCACCTGCACGGCGACACCCTTGTCGACGTTGCTCAGCACGCCCTCGAAGGTGTTCCGGATGGTGTCGGTGAGGACCAGGGTGCCGGAGACGAAGGTGACGCCCAGGATGATGGAGATCGCGGTCAGGACGAGCCGCAGCTTGTGGCTGAGGAGGCTGCGCAGGCTGACCTTGAACATCAGATCGCGGCTCCGGGCGCCGGTACCGGCGTCATTCGCCCAGGTGGCGCACGACCGCCAGGACCGAGTCCGTGGTGGGGGACCGCATCTCCTGCACCGCGCGGCCGTCAGCCAGGAAGACCACCCGGTCGGTGTGGGAGGCGGCGAAGGCATCGTGGGTGACCATCACGATGGTCTGTCCGAGGTCGTCGACGGCCTTGCGCAGGAAGCCGAGCAGCTCGCCGCTGGCCTTGGAGTCCAGGTTTCCCGTGGGCTCGTCCGCAAAGATGATCTCGGGGCGGCTCACCAGCGCTCGGGCGGCGGCGACACGCTGCTGCTGACCCCCGGAGAGCTCACTCGGCCGGTGCCGGAGCCGGTCCCCGATACCGGTGATCTGCACCACCCCGTCCACCACGCCCGGGTCCGGTTTGCGACCCGCGATGGTCAGGGGCAGAAGGATGTTGTCCAGCGCGTTGAGGGTGGGCACCAGGTTGAGCGACTGGAAGATGAACCCGACCTTCTCCCGTCGGAGCAGGGTGAGCTGGCGGTCGTTCAGCTGGCCCAGCTCGTACCCGCCGATGAAGGTCTGACCCGCGGTGAGCCGGTCGAGCCCGGCGAGGCAGTGGAGGAGGGTCGACTTGCCCGATCCCGAGGCACCCATGATCGCGGTGAACTGGTGGGCGGTGAAGTCGGCGGTGATCCCGTCCAGTGCCCGGACCGCCGTGTCGCCGCGGCCGTACACCTTGACCGCGTCGACGGTGCGGGCCGCGATCGATATCGCCGCGGCGGCGGCGGGCAGCGGTGGCATGGGAGGAGGCTCGGGCGGCAGGGGGAGGTCAGGCGGCGCGGGAGGGCTTGGCGGGGCCGGGCTCAGGCTCATGGCTTGTCAAGGTACCTTACCACGAGGCCCGGCGTCAAGTCGGGAGCCTCCCGGCTCACGCGGCCGCCCGGGGCCGCGATCTGACGTAGTCCACAAGCACGTAGTCGCCGAGGCTGTCGGGGCTGACGAAGAACGCACGGCCGCGGTTGAGCCGGGTCATCTGGTCGACGAACCGCACCAGCTGGCGGTTCGATTCCAGCATGAAGGTGTTGATGACGATCCGCTCCAGGGTGCAGCGGCGCACCTCGACCAGTGTCTTGACCAAGGTCTCGGGGAGTGGCGGATAGGAGAAGACGGGACGCCCGTCCTCCATGTGAGCGGTGGGCTCGCCGTCGCTCACGATGATCACCTGTTTGTTCTCGGCGTGGCTCCGGCCGAGAATGCGCCGCGCCAGCATCAGGGCGTGCTGGAAGTTGGTCCCATAGACGTACTCGTTGACCGTTAGCTGAGGGAGGGCGCTGGGGGGGACCTCTCGGGCCAGGTCGCTGAACCCCACAACCGTGAGCGCGTCGCGCGGGTACTGGCTCCGGATCAGCGAATCGAGGGCCAGAGCCATCTTCTTGGCGGCGTAGAAGTAACCGCGGAGCGGCATCGAGCGGCTCAGGTCGAGCATCAGCACGGTGGCGACGCGGGTGAGCGACTCGGTCTGGTGGATGGCGAAGTCCTCGGGGTCGAGACGCGGCACCCCTCGAGCGCCCCCGCGCCGGTCGGCGTCGCGGTTGCCCCTCGCTATCTCGGCGCCTTCGGGGCCCCGGCGCACCCCCTCGGCCTCCCGGGTGAGCGCGTTCATCACCGTCCTCTGGACATCGAGATCAAAGGGGTCACCGAACTCGTAGCTCTTGCTGTCGTCCCCCCGGTCGCCGCCGTGCCCGAGGCGGTTGAGGTCGTGCTCTCCGAAACGGTCCCGGCGCAGCCGCCCGAAGAGGTCTCCGAGCGCCTTCTGGCCGATCCTGCGCATCCCCCGTGCGGTGAGCCGCATCCCCTCCGGGCCGAGCTCGACGAGTCCGCGGCCCTCCAGCTCCTCCATCAACCGCTGCATCTCGCTGAGGCTCCGTGAGGCGTCATCCCCGAGCAGCTGACGGAGCCGAGTCATCGCCTCCTCGTCGATGCCCTCGCCGCGGAGCACGCCCCGGAGGTCGGATTCCGCCTCCTCGATCGACTGGAGGCGGGCCATCAGCCCCATCGCCTCCTCGAGGGAGACGTCCTGCTCACCGAAGAAGCGGTAGCGGCTTCCCAGCCTGGAACGGGGTGAGAGCTGGTCGAGGGTCCCGGCCAGTTCGGCGAGGGTGCCCTGGAGCTCTGGATCGTTGAAGACGGACCCGATGACCGACTCCATCTCCGCACGCATCTCGGGGGAGAGGGACTGGAGCAGCGAGTCCATGCGCGCCATCTGGCGCATCAGCTGGTCGACGAACTCCTCGAAGCCGGCGGGTGCGTTGGGGAACAGCGCTCCCCAGCGCTGGAGAAAGGCCTCGTAGCTGCGCTGCAGCTCGGGCTCGGAGGCACCGTCGAGCTTGCGGCGCAGCAGCGCGTTCAGGTCCCTGGCCATCTCGCGGAGCCCGGACATCTCCTCCCCGGTCATCGCCTGCATCGATTGGGTCATCTCCTTGAAGTAGGAGTCCACGACGTTGCGCCTGATCTCCTCGAGGAGGCGCTGGAAGGCGGCCTCCGCCCGGCTGTCCATGAACTCGTAGTCGCGGAGGCTCCGGATGGCGCCACCGGGCTCGGCCGGGAGCTGATCGAGCTGACGGCTCCGCTGCTCCGCGACGCGCTCCAGAACCCGGCGCCCCTCGTCGGGAGCCTGGTCCAGCCGCTCCTGGATGCCCCGCCGCTCCTGGGAGATCACCCGGTCGAGCTTCTCGCGCATGTCCTCGAAGAGCGAATCCAGGTTGAAGCGCTCCAGCTGGGTCTGGCGCCGGCGGCCGAGCTTATCGAGCATCTGTTCCACGCCGGCGAGGCGGCGGCCCGTCTGATCCCGCCAGCCCTGCTCCAGCAGCCGCCGGAGCGCCTGCTCGAAGTCCCAGCCGTGGAAGACGTCCTCGCTCAGGCGGTCGAAGAGCGCCTCGACATCCGGCCCGAGCGGGTCCTGGGAGCCGTCCCAGGCGGAGAACCGATGCCGGGGCACGGCCATCTCCCAGCCTCAGCCGCCGTAGACCGAGGTGCTGTCCAGAGCCGTCTTGTTGAGCCGCTTGCCGAGGTGCAGGCCCTCGAGGACGAACTCCAGCACCGCCGCCATCGACTGCGGCGTATCCGGCTCGTCGAGCTTCTGGCGTGCCAGATCGAGACCGGGCAGCTCGCTGATGCCATGGCCATAGGACTCCGCCGTCATCAGGGGCCCGACCTCGACGGTGAAGCCGCCCTGGTCGAAACGCTGGACGAGGTCGGCCAGCTCGGCGGCGGAGAAGTGGCGGCGGAAGACGTTGCTGCACGCGCTGCGGACGATCTTGTCTAGAACCTGGCCGTTGTCGCTGTCATCCAGCGTGTCCAGCTCGACCTTGCCGGAAGTGGATGCGGTCACCGCGGCCAGGTCGCTGACCCGCGCCACGGCCTCCTTCTCCCCGGTGATGAGGGCGCGTCGGAGAGCGCTGCTGATCAGGCTCTCGTAGTTGGCGGTGGTGACCCGGACCGAGACCCCGCTGCGCTGGTTGATCTGGGGATGCCGCCGGGCCAGGTGGGTGATCTCGACCGCGATCTCCTTCATGTGCTGGGGCACGTGGACCGGGACAGGCGTGTCGTCGAAAACCACGTGCTCCTGCTCTGCGATCGCGATCTCGTCCTCCACGGTGCGCGGGTAGTGGGTGCGCACCTGGGCGCCGAAGCGGTCCTTGAGCGGGGTGATGATGCGACCGCGATTCGTGTAGTCCTCGGGGTTGGCGGTGGCGACCACGAAGACGTCGAGCGGCAACCGGATCCGGAAGCCGCGGATCTGGACGTCCCGCTCCTCCATGATGTTGAGCAGCCCCACCTGGATGCGCTCGGCGAGGTCGGGCAGCTCGTTGATGGCGAAGATGCCCCGGTTGGTACGGGGCACCAGCCCGTAATGGATCACCAGCTCGTCGGAGAGGTAACGGCCCTCCGCCACCCGGATCGGGTCCACCTCGCCGATGAGGTCGGCGATGGAGGTGTCGGGGGTGGCCAGCTTCTCCCCGTAGCGGTCCTCGGCTCCCAACCAGGTGATGGGCGTCTCCTCCCCGCGCTCCGCCACCAGGTCGCGGCAGCGCCGGCAGATGGGCGCGTACGGGTCGTCATTGATCTCGCAGCCGGCGATGGCGGGCACGGCCTCGTCGAGCAGAGAGGTGAGGGAACGGACCAGCCGCGACTTGGCCTGACCGCGCTCGCCGAGAAGGACGAGGTCCTGACCGGCGAGGATGGCGTGCTCCACCTGGGGGATGACGGAATCGCCATAGCCGACGATCCCAGGGAAGAGCCGCTCCCCGCTGCGGAGCTTCCGGATCAGGTTGCGGCGAAGCTCCGACTTGATCGGCTGCACGCGGTACTCGGCACGGCGGAGCTCGCCGAGGGTGTGGGCTGCGCTCACGGCCCCTGCAGCGTACACCGCGTGCCGGCGCCGCCAGCCGACACCCGCAACGAATACTGTTCGGGGATGCGGACGGAGCCCCGCCGGTTGCTCGCCTCTCTCGGCGCCACAGCCCTCCTCCTGCTCGCCGGAGGGCCGGCGTCGTTCGCCTCCGGGGCCGGCGCCGGCTCCGCGCCATCTCCCGGCGCGGGCTCGGGCCCGTCCAGCACCCCACCCGGGCTGGTGCCGGCCGCCTGCATCGAGACCCCGCCCCCCGGAGCCCATTGCGACACCCTCTGGGTGCCCCTCGACTACGCGGACCCGTCCCTGGGCACCATCCCCACCTCGGTTGTGGTGGTGCCGGCAACGGACCCGGCGGAGCGGATCGGCTCCCTGCTCGTGAACCCCGGTGGGCCCGGGGAGTCCGGGGTCCAGTTCGTGGACCAGGCCTATGCGCTCTTCGCCACCCTCAACCAGCGCTTCGACATCGTGGGCTTCGACCCGCGGGGCACGACAGGACCAGACGCCGTCACCTGCGAGGGCACCGACGGCCTGGACCACGCCGTGGGGCTGGACCCCCTGGTGGCAGGCTCCGCGACCGCGGAGGCGGATATGGTCGCGAGCACGCTGGCCTTCGACTCATCCTGCCGCCTCCACAGCGGGTGGCTGCTCCCCTACGTCGGCACGGTCAACGCCGCCCGCGACATGGACGCGCTCCGGGCTGCGCTCGGGGACCCGCAGCTGACTTACCTGGGGTTCTCGTACGGGACAGCGCTCGGAGCCACCTACGCGAGCCTCTTCCCCACCCATGTCCGGGCGATGGTCCTGGACGGCGACATCGACCCGGCTCTCAGCTTCATGGAGGAGTCCATCCAGCAGGGGGCCAGCTTCGAGGCGAGCTACGACGAGTTCGTCAGCCAGTGCCAGGCTGAGACCGACTGCCCGCTGGGGTCGGACCCCGGGGCGACGATCACCGCTCTGCTCGCGCGGCTCGCCGCCAGTCCGGTCGAGACAGCGGGCGGACGGACGGTGGGGCGGGGCATGGTCGTCGGCGGACTGGTCGCCGCCATGTACGACCCGGGATCCTGGGGCAGCTTCTATGCCGCCCTCGCCGAGGCCGCCCGGGGTGAGGTCGCGTCACTCCAGTCGCTGGTGGACAGCTACACCGGCAGGGGCCCCCTGGGCTACGACCACAGCACCCCGGCCAACGTCGCAGTCAACTGTGCCGATCACAGCGTTCCCGACAACCTCGCCGATTACGATGCCTTGGCTCGCTCGGTGCAGGCAGACGAACCGCACTTCGGCCAGGACGAGGTCTACTCGGTGCTCACCTGCGCCTACTGGCCGGACCACGGGCCGGCGCCGGCAGCGCTTGACGTGACCGGCGCTCCCCCCATCCTCCTGGTCGGAGCCACGCACGATCCGGCCACGCCCTATGCCTGGTCGGTCGCCCTCCAGCAACAGATCGCCGGATCGGTGCTGCTGACACGGGACGGTTACGGACACACGTCGTACGGGTTCAGCGATTGCGTCCAGACCGCCGTCAACGCCTATCTGGTTGATCGCAATGTCCCAGACGCAGGTGCGACCTGCGCCAGCTGACGCACCCACACTCCCTCGTCGGGTCATTGCGGGCTGGGGTCCGAGGTGATACGATCAGGCGCGTCTAACGACGCGTGTTGGGTCCGCGACGTCGGCCATCGAGAGGTGCGGGGGAGGCAACTCTCACTCGGGAACGAGTCAGCCGCAGGGAGAGCGAATGCCACGTTGGCACACGACCGACAGGGGCAGCCAGGAGGTGCTGGCCACTGCGCTCCCGCAGATGGCCCTCGATCAGCCCCTCAACGCGCTCAGCGCGATGCAGCTGAGCAGCCGCCTTCTCGGCGCGCGGCAGACCGAGCGTGAGATGGTCGATGAGGACTCCGGCGAGACCCGCTATCAGCTGCTGCGCCGGCAGGTGCACGCGCGCCTCGTCGACGACACCGCCTATCTGTCGGAGACCAACGACCAAGCAGTGCGCGAGCGGCTGGCCGAGCTCGTCAACGAGACTGCCTGCGCGCTCGGACAGCCCCTCGACCTCGACGAGGGGATGGCCACCGTCACGCGGATCCACAACGAGCTGCTCGGCTTCGGCCCCCTGGAGCGGCTGCTCGCCGACCCCACGATCACCGAGGTCATGGTCAACGGGCCGGACGAGATCTGGATCGAGCGGGCCGGGCGCCTCTCGCTGACCCCGTACCGGTTCGAGACCGCGGACCAGCTGATGCAGGTCATCGACCGCATGGTGAGCCGGGTCGGCCGGCGCATCGACGAGAGCTCGCCAATGGTCGACGCGCGACTGGAGGACGGGTCCCGGATCCACGTCGTCATCCCCCCGATCTCGCTGAAGGGCCCGACGCTCACCATCCGGCGCTTCATGACCACCGGCCTCGAGGTCAGCGACCTCGTCGAGCAGGGCACGGCCACCGCCGACATGATGGATTTCCTGCGCGCATGCGTGCGGGCCCGGCTCAACATCCTGGTGAGCGGCGGGACCGGCGTCGGCAAGACCACCACGCTGAACGTCATCTCCAGCTTCATCCCCGAGAACGAGCGGATCGTGACCATCGAGGACGCGGCCGAGCTGAGGTTGCGGCAGCGCCACGTGCTGAGCCTGGAGACACGCCCCTCCAACGTCGAGGGGCGCGGCCAGATCCTGGTGCGCGACCTGGTGATCAGCTCCCTGCGCATGCGCCCTGACCGGCTGGTCGTCGGCGAGTGCCGCGGGGGTGAGGCTCTGGACATGCTCCAGGCGATGTCCACCGGGCACGACGGCTCGCTGACCACCCTGCACGCCAGCTCTCCGCGCGAGGCGATCTCCCGGCTGGAGACCATGGTCCTGATGGCCGGCACCGAGCTTCCCACGGCGGCCGTCCGGGGTCAGATCGGCTCTGCGATCGACCTCATCGTCCAGCAGGGCCGGCTGCGCGACGGCAGCCGGCGCATCCTCAGCATCTCCGAGATCTACGGCGTGGAGCAGGGAGAGGTCCAGATCCAGGAGCTGTTCCGCTTCGAGCAGACCGGCGTGGACGCGGACGGGCAGGTGCACGGTCGCCACGTCGCGTGCGGGCGGGTGCCGCGCCGCACCGCGGACATCCTCGCGAGCGGTGAGGATCTGGACATGCGCATCTTCGTCGCCCCCGACCGTCCCTCGGGACCGGACCACCCGCGCCGCCGTCTCGCCGACTGGGTCCCCGAGACCCTGGTGACCTCCCCGTCCATGGACCCCGGGGAGCGCCGCCGCCGGTCGGACTGGCTGCCCGAGCGTGCCACACGGATGTCGGCCTCCCGGAGCAAGCGCAAGGCGAGCTGAGGGACTGCTCAGGCCGGGACGCCCAGCGTCTCCTCCACCACCGCCGGCCGCTCGGCTCGTGCCGGTCTCAGGTCGCGCAACCGGGCCCGGACCCGGACCTGTCCCTGCCAGCTGTCCCGTTCCAGGACAAAGCAGACGTCGACGCGCCGCCCTCGCGGCAGATGGTCGGCGAGCCCCGGCTTGTTGAAGGCGATCGCCTCGACCGTCCCCCGGGTGCCATCGCGGAGGGCCACCTTCAGGTGCTGCCCCTCGCTGCCGAAAGTGTGCGTGCTGACCAGCTCGCAGCCACGGATGGCGAGCAGGGGGGTGGGGTTGCCGATCCCGCACGGCTCCACCCCCTGCAGCTGGGCGCAGAGGTCGAGGGTCGCGTCCGCGCACCCGATCTCGCTGTCGACGTGGAAGACGCGCTCGCGCGGCCGGCCGGCGGCCTGCTCGGCGCACGCCTCCGAGATCAGGTCGCGGAAGCGCCCGAAATCCTCCGCCCTCAGGCTGAAGCCGGCCGCCGCGGCGTGGCCGCCGTAGCGGAGCAGGGTGGGGGCGGCGTGGTCGAGAGCCCGGACGATGTGAACCCCGGAGACCGAGCGGCCCGACCCCTTGGCCTCGCCGGGGTCGAGGCAGACCACGAAGGCGGGGACCGAGTACCGCTCCATCAACCGTCCGGCCACCAGTCCGACGATCCCCATCGGCCAGCCCGGGTCGCCGATGACGATCGCCGGGATCTCGTCGGGGAGCTCGGCCACCCGCTCCTCGGCCTCCGCCAGGGCCGCCGCGACCGCCGCCTGGCGGCTCCGGTTCTGCTGGTCGAGGTGGCGGGCCAGGCCGGCGCACTCGTCGGGGTCGTCGCTCAGGCAGAGGTCGAGGGCCAGGCGGGCGTCCTCCATCCGGCCGGCCGCATTGATCCTCGGGGCGAGCCCGAAGGCGATGTCGGAGGCGACGAGTGGGGCGGAGACGGCGGCGGCCTGGGCCAGGGCGCGAAGCCCCGGCAGCTCCAGGATTCGCCCCAGCCCGCGGCGGACGATGATCCGGTTCTCGCCGCGGAGCGGCATCATGTCGGCGATCGTCCCCAGCGCGGCGAGACCGATGAAGGCGTCGGCCTGGCCCGCGGGCACGATCCCCTCGGACTCCAGGGCGCAGAGCAGCTTCCAGGCCACGCCCGCCCCGGCGAGCCCGTCGAAGCCGTAGCTGTCAGCCGGCTGCTTGGGGTTGACCAGGGCGTCGGCGGGCGCCAGCCGGGGTGGGCCGCCGTCGGGGGCGAGGGGCAGGTGGTGGTCGGTCACCACCAGGGCCATCCCCGCCGGCCGGTTGGCGGCGACCTCGACCGAGCTGGTGCCGCAGTCGACGGTGACCACGCAGCGGACCCCCTGGGCGGCCAGCTCCTCCAGGGCCGCGGCGTGGAGCCCGTAGCCCTCGGTCATCCGGTTGGGGATGTAGGGGAGGACGTCGGCGCCGCCCGCCCGGAGCGCCCGGGTCAGCATGGCGCAGGCGGTCACGCCGTCCGCGTCGTAGTCCCCGTAGACGGCGATGCGCCGGCCCTCGGTGACAGCGACGCCGAGGGTGACGACGGCGTCCGCCATCCCCTCCAGCCCAAAGGGATCGAGCAGCTCCATACCACCGGAGAGGAAGGCGGCGGCTTCGGCGCCGTCCATACCTCGACCCGCCAGGACGCGGCCGAGCACGGGCGATTGCCCCGGGATGGGGAGCGCGTCGCTTATCTCCCAGCGACGGGGTGCGGGCTTCACAGACTGGATGATTCGCGCACGGATGTTCGCAGACAGTCTAGCGCCACGGCCCACCCGGAACAATCCCGCGGCGCGTCCGGGATGCATGCCTCGATTCCGGCATCAGGCGGCCAGAGCGGCGAGCACGGAGGTTCGAGAGCGGCGGGCCTGCCAGTAGCGGTCCCAGGTCCGGTCCTGTTTGAAGACCCGCAGGCTGAGGAGGCGATGGCGTTCCGCGTCATCGCCGCTGCTGGCCCAGAGGCCGCCGGGCGGCGCACAGCCGCGTCAGGAGCGGGACTCCGTCTCACACCCCCTTAACCCGGATCCACCGATCCGCGGC
>PLAX01000014.1:0-9389 GCA_003135255.1 Candidatus Dormiibacterota bacterium
TCGCCGCGTTCGAGGATGGTCTGCAGCGCGTCCCCGATCAGCGGATCGGATCTCCCCAGGACCTTCAGGAGGCCCGCGCGACTCGTTGGCGAACCCAGATCCTGGGTGACGTCGACGAACAGTCTCCCGCCGGCCTCGGACATGGGCCGCGGGGTCGTCAGCTGCCACAGGGAGAGCCCCAGGGGCTTCATGGGGTCGGTCATCATCTGCTGATGACCGACGGAGACGTAGACGTGNNATCTGGAACCCATCGTCGACCAGGCACCATTCGATGTCCTGGGGGTGGCCGAAGTGCGCTTCGATCCGCCGACCCAGCTGCGCGAGCCGCACGATCTGCGCATCGGTCAGTGCTGGCTGTTCTTGACGCTCTGGCTCGATTGCCAGTTCCTGCGTTCCGCCTGCCGGCGAGGCGTGGATGGTGAGCTGCTTGGTGGCGACTGCCTTGACGACGACTTCACCGTCCCGCACCTTGTAGACGTCCGCGTTCACCAGGCCGGAGACCAGGGCCTCGCCGAGGCCGAGGCTGGCCTCCACGTAAGCGACCTTCCGGTTTGACGTGACGGGGTCGGCCGTGAAGAGGATGCCGGCCGCCTGGGGAAAGACCATCTGCTGCACGACCACGGCCATGTGGGCCTTCCGGTGGTCGAAGCCGTTCCGCAGGCGGTAGGTCACGGCCCGCTCGGTGAACAGGGAGGCCCAGCACCGGCTGACGTGCTGGAGGACGGCAGCCGAGCCTATAACGTTCAGGTACGTGTCCTGCTGGCCCGCGAAGGAGGCCGTCGGCAAGTCCTCCGCCGTCGCGCTGGATCGGACGGCATAGGCAGCTTGCTCGCCGAGCCGGGCGACCGAGCGGGTGATCGCCGCCGCCAGATCGTCAGGGATGGCGATCCCTTCGAGAGTCCGGCGGATCTCCGCGCTGAGCGTGCGAATCGCCTCCCGGTCGTCCGGGTCCAGGCGCGACAGCCGATCGAGCGGGTCGTCGATCCAAGGCACTGTTGTCACAATCCGCCGGAAGGCGTCTGTCGTCACGCAAAAGCCAGCCGGCACGCGAATGCCTTCGATCCGCGAGAGCTCACCCAGGTGCCCGCCCTTGCCGCCAACGAGCGCGACCTGGGTCTTGTCGATCTCCTCGAGACCCAGCACGTAGCGCACGATCATCGCGATACCTCGAGGGTGGCCGTGCGCCGTTGCACTGCGGTGGCCGGCTGAGCCTGCGGCATGGTCGCTAAACCAGTCTAGAGGTCGGCTTCCTTTCCTCGTGGAGCGTGAGCCTCGGGGCTCTGCCTTCCAAGCTGGATGACGCGGGTTCGAGTCCCGTCTCCCGCTCCTACGACCCCTGTTCGAGCACGGATCTTCGTATTCGGGACGGCCCTCGGGGGTGTCGATGAGGGGAGCATACGAGGGATGGACCGGTGCCGAAGCCACCCGAGGTCGCGGCGGCGCGAGCCTCTATGCGGCCACACAAGGGTGCAGTCAGCGAGCCGGCGGCCCCGCAGCCGGCTCCACCTCCTGCTCCCGTTTCTCCTCCTGCTCCTGGTGTCCTGCGGCCAGGGCTCATCCCTCCGGACGTCCGCGCCATCGGCGACGTCGAACGCGGCGACTCGCCAAGTCAGGGCGACGGCAACCCCGCCGCCCACGCCGGCACCGACGCCGACGGCTACGGCGAGCACGACCGTCCAGCTCTCCGTCCAGACCGAGCTTGAACCGAACGACTATGCACATCGGAACTACTGCGCCGAAGGTGCGATCGCGACCCTCCTCTCGACCTGGACCACCGCGCTTCCCTCGATCGACGCCATCGGCGTCGCGGCGCACGTCGTCGAGTCCTACGGGACCATCGGAGCCAACGCGGTACAGGCGATCAACGCATACCTGGAGCAGATCACGGGGACGGCGAAGTTCGGGTACACCGGAACCCACGTCACGTCACTGCCGGCATTCGAATCCGAGCTTGAGACGGATCTCTCGGGGACTGGACGCTTCATCGCGGCGGGTCACGGGAGCCCGGTCCTCGTGCATGTCATGACCGCCACCCTTCCAGGATGGGACGGGTATCAAGCGCACCACATGATCGCGGTCTTCGGGTACAACTTCACGGCCGGCACGCCCGCTGGCGATACCGTTACCTACGCGGAGAGTGCAGGCTCCGTCGCCGGATACAACGGCCCTCAGGTGGAGACCATCTCACTGACTGCGCTCTGGACAGCGATGCAGAACTACAACACGGACATCACGACCGATCCTGTGACCGTGATCTCCTGAACGCCCCCCTCGGACCGGCTGAAGGCTTGACCGTTGCGACGCGTGCGCGTTCCTTTCGCGGTGCTCAGAGCGCGAACTCCTCGCCAGCATCCAACGGCCGCCGACCATGCGGGGAGAGCAGCCACGCCCGCTGTCTGCCCCTGACCACCCAGCGGGACAGGTCCGCGTCCTCGCTGACGATGGCGGTCTCCTCATCGATGCCCACCAGGGTGACGTCGGCGGGGAGATGCGCGGCCGCCCAGAGGGACATGCCGGGAACCCAGCGTCTCATGCGGTCGAAATGGGGGATGACGCGCAGCCTGGGCACCACTCCCAGGCCTGAGCGTGGCTTGCGGGTGAGTCGTCTGAGGTCCGGCACCCAGGAGGTCAGCGCCATCGCCCCCGCGCTGCATCCCGCCAGGGCGGCTCCGGCGCGCCACTCGTCGACGATGGCTGCCCACACGCGGGTTCCCCGGAGCGAGTCCGCCAGGTGGGCGGGGCTCCCCCCGGAGAGGTAGATGAGTCCGGCACCGGGGACCAGCTCGGCGTTGGCCCGGTCCTCGGCCGCATCACGGTCGAGCACCATGACCGGGACCGCCTCGACTCCCAGCCGTGCCGCCTGCTGCGCTCCGAGCGCGATCCACCGCGAGACGGAGGCGGGTCCTTCCCGCCCGGCTGCCGTTGGCAGCTGCACATACCGAGGCGGTCTACCGGCGATCAGCGCGGCCTCGACCTCCAGCATCCCCGGCAGGTACTCACCGCTGCCGACCAGAGCGACCGGTCCGGGCCGCGCCACCCCCGTCAGGATCCGAGCCGGCGGGGGAGAACGATCCCCGGCGTCCGGCCGGCCCGCACCCCTCGATGGACGAATAGGATCCAGTGTACCCCGCTGCCGATGCCGTGGACATGGATCACACCGCTCATCCTCCTGCGAACACAGTACTCAATGATGCGGAATGGTGCGGGGGGCCGCCCCCGCGGCGGCGGTCCACCACCGTCTGCCTCAATGACTATGATGGAACCGTGCCTGGGCAGATTCCCGACCCGGCGTGGAACGGGGATGAGCGAACCACCCTGACGGGCTTCCTCGAGGATCAGCGATCGACCTTGGCCTGGAAGTGTCAGGGGCTCAGCGATGCCCAGCTCAAGACGCCTTCGGTCCCTCCCTCCAGCCTCACCCTCCTGGGACTTGTCCGCCACATGGCCGAGGTCGAGCGAAGCTGGTTCCGCCGGCGCCTTTCTGCAGAGCCGATTGGGCGGATCTGGTGTACCGAGGCTCAGCCCGACGCCGACTTCGATTCGGTCGCGGACGCCGATGTTGCCGAGGCCTTCTCAAGGTGGGGGGAGGAGTGCCGGATCGCCCGGTCCATCCTGAAGGAACTGGACTCGCTGGACGTGACTTTCAGCACTCCCGACTACCTCGAGATGTCGGCGCGCTGCATGGTCAACCACATGATCGAGGAGTACTCCCGGCACAACGGTCACGCCGACCTGATCCGGGAGCGGATCGACGGGAAGACGGGGGATTTCCCCTCGTCCGAGGAGTACGTGCCTCTCCCCGGCCAAGGCTAAAAGGCCGCCATTGCGGATGAGCCTCTCACGACTCGAAGGAGCGTCGTCTGTGGACATGGAACGTGTCGAGCAAGTCCGGCATTTCTGGGACGCTGACGCGGCCACCTATGATCGTGATCCCGGCCATTACCCGGTCTCTCCACTGGAGCGGGCTGCGTGGCGGGCCACCCTCGAGAAGCTGTTGCCGGCGGCTCCGGCCAGGGTTCTCGATGTGGGTGCCGGAACAGGGTTCCTCAGCCTCATCGCCGCGGAGCTGGGGCACCACGTGACGGCCGTCGACCTCTCATCGGGGATGCTGGGACAGCTCCGAGCCAAGGCGGAGCAGGCGGATCTCAGCGTCGAGATCGTGGAGGCCGAGGCCACATCCGTGCCTCCGGGACCTTTCGATGCCGTCATCTCCCGGCATCTGCTCTGGACGCTCCTGGAGCCGATGGCCGCCCTCCGTGGCTGGCACGAGGTGGCGCTCCGCGGCAGGCTGGTTCTCGTAGAGAGCCTGTGGGGAGATCCGAACAGCGGCGTGGAGAGGGTCCGGCGCTGGGCTGGCCAGGGGCTGGCCCGAGCCAGAGGAACCGTCCCAGCGCACCATGCCCCCTACGCGCCTGAGCTGCGGGCGGCCCTGCCCCTCGGAGAGGGGACGAGTCCCGAGACGCTGCTCCAGCTGGTGTCAGCATCGGGGTGGGCGTCGCCACGCCTCCATCAGCTGACGGATGTGGGCTGGGCCGCCCGGCGAAGGCTGCCATGGCCGGAGCGGGCCCTCGCCGGCGCTCCTCCCTTCGCCGTGGTGGCGGGCAGTTGAGCAGGTAGCGGTGGGTCGAAGGGACGCGGCAATCCGCCTGGTGTGACGCAGAAACTGCTGGAGAGCTCAGTCGGAGAGGCCGCCCAGTTCCTCCCTACACGTGCCATGGACGGTGGTCGGGCCAAGTGGCCAGTTGACCTCCGCGCTCTCACCGAACGACTCTCGAGCGGGCATCGTTCACGTCTTCTGCTCTTTGTGTACCTCAGCCCGATTACCGCGAGCACCATTGAAAGCCACGGCAGCGNNACTGGGCTGCCCATCCATTTCCATTCCTCGACGATCTCGGGGTCAGCATCACGAATGGTCTTGCGAAGCTTGGCAAGCATCTCGCCGCGCCAGTCCGTGAGGTCTGCGATGTATGTGTCAATGAGTTCGGATGGATTCATTCTTTCACCTACTCAGCACGATCGAACGAGCGGTCTCATGGTCTTGCCCCGTCCACATGCCTATGATCTTACCGATGGCCTGCGCCACTCAGATCGATCGGGGCAACGCCGAGGCCCTCTTTCCCCGGCTTGCCGACGGATCCCGGCCCGCAGACGGAAGGCGTGCGAAGCGATGAGTGCAACCGAGCGGCCGCTGGGCAGATCGGGCGTGAGTGTGCCGGCGCTCGGGGTTGGCACCAACCGATGGAGTACCGGCGGGCCGGGCCAGGCCCGGCTGAACGAGACCCTGGCGGCGGCGGTCGATGTGGGGATGGGCTTCTTCGACACTGCGGAGATCTACAGCTTCGGCCGGTCCGAGCGGGCCGTGGGCGTGGCGGCCCGGCAGGACGGCCGGCCGGTGGTGATGGCCAGCAAGTTCGCGCCGCTGCCCGTCCGGCTTACCGCCGCCCAGTTCGGCTCCGCGCTGGACAGGACGCTGGAGCGGCTTGGCCGGGGATCGCTCGACCTCTACTACCTGCACTTCCCCTACTCCCTGCGCGGAGTGGACACCTGGATGACGGCGATGGCCAGGGCGGTCGAGGCCGGGAAGGTCCGGGCCGTGGGGATCAGCAACTGCAACGTGGCGCGAATGCGGAAGGCGGCCGACGTGCTGGGCCGCTACGGGATACCGCTCGCGGCCAACCAGGTCCAGTACAGCCTGCTGCACCGCGCACCCGAAACCAACGGTGTCCTCGAGGCCTGCCGCCAGATGGGCGTGGCCTTGATCGCCTACCGGCCCCTTGCGGGCGGTGCCGTCAGCGCGGGCTCCCGCAGGAGCCGCGGTCCGACGGCCCTTGCGGACACTCTCCAGGAAGTGGCGGCCGCCCGGGACGCGACCACTCATCAGGTGGCGCTGGCCTGGCTGCTCAAGCGAGACGACCACGTGATCGCGATCCCCGGTGCCACCAAACCCGATCACGTCCGGGAGAACTCACGCGCCCTCACGCTGGAACTCAGCGACGAGGAGTTCGCCTCCATCGACCGGGCATCGACGCCGTCCCCGGCGGGCGGCTAGCCTGTACGGCTCTCAAGATGAGGCGCCGGATCGTGAATACTCCGAGCATCGGGTCGCAGGGCACTATCGGAACTGAACGCTGGGGCGGAGGTCGCAGCATCCAAGCTCGAAGCCCTGCGTGTCTCCCAACCCTGGATGTCGTGAGTTCGACTCGCTAACCGCTCGAGGCAGGCCTCCCTCGATCGGGGACACCCGTGACGGCCTCTGGTGGGATGCGTGTGAGCCCTGTCCGATGTCGGTGGAGGCGCGTCGGCAGCAGAACGGCTGGCGCCAGCGCCAGGACGGTGAAGCCGATCGCCCACCAGAAGGAGGTGTCGAAGGCTGCGACACGAAACGCCGCGGTGAGGATGGAGTGGCTCGCGAGCTGGCCGGCGAGGATGACCGCCAGAACCGCCGCGCCGAATGACCCACCCACCTGCTGGACGATTCTCATCATCGTGCTGGCATCCGGGACCTCCTGGGGCGGGACTGCCTGAAAGGCACCGGCCATGACCGCGATCGTCACGGCCCCCAGGCCGGCCCCCCGGACGACCAGGGATGCCGAGAGCAGCCAATCCGAGGGTGCGGAGCCGGCCAGCGCGAAAGCCAGGGTGCCGACCACCGTCAGCGCGAGGCCGGGGATGACCACGAGGCGGGGGCCCACGCGGTCGGTGAGCTTCCCCGCGAGGGTGCGGGGGAGCAGTGAGCCGATGCCCTGCGGGGCGAGCAGGAGACCCGTGATCAGCGCGCTCTTGCCCTGGACGTCCTGGTAGTAGAGGCCGAGAAGGAGGAGCGGGCCGTAGAGCGACAGGCCTGACAGGAGGAACACACCGGCCGCGGCGGCGAAGGAGGGGATGCGCAGTACCCGGATGTTGACGAGCGGCCCGTCGTGCCTCCGCGCAGCGTGGACACCGAACGCCGCCAGGAAGACCACTCCAGCAGCGATCGGTACGACCACCGCCACGCTCGCGAAACCGCTGGGCCCCGACACCTGGGCCAGTCCGTAGAAGACCAGGGCCAGCCCGGGGGAGAGGGTGAGCAAGCCCACGATGTCGAACGGGTGGCGCTCCCCCGTGGGAACGATCGTCCGCATCGCGCGCCATGCCAGGATGATCGCCGCCAGGCAGATGGGGACGTTGACGTAGAAGATCCAGCGCCAGCTCAGGTCGGTGACGATGAGCCCGCCGACCACCGGGCCGAGGGCGGGCACCACCACCGCCGGAAGGCTGGCGATGGCCATCATCCGTCCCAGCCGCCCGGGGCCGGCGGCCTGCACCAGGATGGTGACGAGGAGCGGCATCATGATCCCGGCGGCGGCGCCCTGGACCACCCGGAAGACGATCAGGCTGTCCATGTTCCACGCGGCTCCGGACAGGGCTGAGCCGACAACGAAGAGCACCAGGGAGAGGATCCAGAGGCGCTTCGCCCCCAGGCGTTGAGTCGCCCATCCGGTCACCGGCATGGCGATCGCCATGGCCAGGAGATAGCCGGTGATGGTCCATTGGGTGACGGCGACCGATGCGTGGAGGTCGCGGCCTAGGGTGGCCAGGGCCACGTTGACGATGGTGGTGTCGAGGATGGGCGCTATCCCGCCCAGCACGAGGATCCAGATCAGCCGGTGCAGGGCGGGGTCGAGGCGGTCGTCCGGCGGGGTGCTGGTGGCCACGACGTCCTCCAGGATTAGATACTCTCTGTCTCTTATTGAGAGTGTAGCATACTAGATACGATGCGTATCCAAGCGTTCAAGACCGCCCCTCCGGCGCCCACCTCAAGCGCGCCCCCGTCCGCTCCGGCACCTGCCGAGGGTGGGCGTCGCTCCCGGCGCCGCGGGACAACCCTGGAGGACGCTCTCCTCCGGGCGGCGTGGGAGGAGCTGTCAGCCGTCGGCTACTCGAAACTCACCATGGAGGGGGTGGCGGTTCGAGCGGGGACCAGCAAGGCCGTCCTCTACCGGAGATGGCCCAACCGGGCACAGCTTGCCCTGGCGGCGTATCGACACCGCGCCCCGTCGGTGGCCGACCAGATCCCCGACACCGGTGATCTCCGCGACGACGTGATGGCCGTGCTCCGCCACCTGCGGCGCAGCTCCGAGGAGATGAGCCCTGACACGCTCCATGGGTTGCTGGCGGAGCTGCGCACCATGCCGCCGGACCTCATGGAGGTGCTCCCCGGCGTGATGATGACCATCCTGCGCCGGGCCGCCGAGCGCGGCGAGGTCGACCTCGGGAAGGTGACCCCGCGGATCGCGGCTCTGCCCGGTGACCTCCTGCGCCACCAGTTCCTGATCACCGGGCGATCCGTATCCGACGACTTCCTGAGCGAGATCGTCGATGAGATCTTTCTGCCTCTCGTGGGCGCCGCTCCGCGGGGTGGCCTTGACGCCACCCGGCGACCTGCCGACGAGTAGCCGCCTGACCGTACCTGGGACAGGATCGGCGCTGCCTCAACCATGTGCCGCACCTTCCAGCCTCCGGCGGTCGGGGAACTCCAGCTGAAACGTCGAATGCTCGATGTCGAAGTGCCCCGCCAGGCAAGCACAGAGGAAGTCGAGCACAGCGGCGCCATCCGCTCCCGGCTCGAGGACGACGTGGGCCGAGACGACATTCATGCCCGAGGTGATGGTCCACGCGTGCAGGTCGTGGACATCCGACACCCCCGGGGCGTCGAGAACATGGGCGCGAACCTCGTCCATGCTCACGCCCTTGGGCGTCGCCTCGAGCAGCACGTCGGTGGCGTCATGGAGAAGGCTCCAGGTTCGCGGCAGGATCAGCACGGCGATGGCCACTGAAGCGACCGCATCGGCACGTGCCCAGCCCGTTGCCACGATCACCAGGGAAGCTGCGATCACAGCCCCCGAGCCGGCCAGATCGCCCAGGACTTCGAGGTACGCCGCGCGAGCATTGAGGCTCCTTGCCTGAGCGTGGCGCAGCAGCCACAGCGCGACGCCGTTGAGGAGGAGGCCGGCAAGGGCCACGCTGAGCATGAGTGTGGAGGCGACCTGGGGCGGCCCGGAGAGGCGGCGCCATGCCTCGTACAGAATGAACACTGCCACCCCGAACAGCAGGATCGCGTTGCTCGCCGCCGCCAGGATCTCGAGGCGGAGGTACCCGAAGGTGCGCCGGGTGTTGGCTGGACGCGAGCCGATCCAGATGGCCAGCAGGGCGAGGCTGATCCCGGCGGCATCGGTGAAGACGTGCGCGGCGTCGGCCAGCAGGGCAAGGCTGTGGGAGACGAGGCCGCCGACGATCTCGATGGCGAGGACCGAGAGCGAGAGGCCCAGGACGGCGAGCAGGCGGGTGGCGTTGGCCCGAGCGGCGGACTGGACGTGAGGCATCAGCCGCCCGCGGTCACCGCTCTCAGC
>PLAX01000014.1:9439-11409 GCA_003135255.1 Candidatus Dormiibacterota bacterium
GGCGACCGCGTTCACGAGCAGCTCCTGCAGTGATGCCGCGCCCTGGAACAGGACCTCGCGCTTGTCGGCGAAGTGCCGGAAGAAGGTGCGCTCCGTGAGCCCCGCCCGCTGGGCGATCTCCGCCACCGTGGTCTGCTCAAACCCGCGCTCGACGTAGAGCTCCAGTGCCGCCTGCTCGAGCCGGCCGCGTGCGTTTGGCTCCCATCGACCCATGGCCTGATCGTACCCGATGACAGCGGCAGACATCGATGCTATAGTGATGGCAGTAGCTGACATCGACCGGTTCATGGCTCCCGCCTGAGGCTGGGCGCATCGACCACCTGGAGGTTCTCTCATGCGCGTCTTCATCACCGGCGCGTCCGGCTGGATCGGCTCCGCCGTCGTTCCCGAGCTCATCGGCGCCGGCCATCAGGTCGTGGGGCTGGCGCGTTCCGAGGCCTCGGCCGCCGCCATCGCCGCCGCCGGTGCGGAGGTGCAGCGGGGCTCTCTCGATGATCTCGACATCCTGCGGAGCGTGGCTGCCGGGTCGGATGGTGTGATCCACCTCGCGTTCAAGCACGACATCGCCTTCTCGGGCGGCTTCCAGGAGGCTTCGGATGCGGACCGCCGCGCCGTCGAGGCCCTGGGCGAGGCGCTGGCAGGCTCTGATCGACCGTTCGTGTTGGCCTCCGGGACCCTCGGCCTCGCTCCGGGGCGGGTGGGGACGGAGCGGGACGGGCACGATGCCGCTCCGGCGATGGTCGCGCTGGCCCGCGGTCCGCGGACCCGGCACGCCACAGCCGAGCTGGTGCTCTCCCTGGCCTCGCGCGGCGTCCGCTCGTCCGTCGTCCGGCTCTCGCCGACGAATCACGGCGTCGGAGATCACGGCTTCATGGCGAGCCTGGTCGGGATCGCCCGCGACAAGGGCGCCGCCGGCCACGTCGGGGACGGGTCCAGCCGCTGGCCGGCCGTGCACCGGCTCGATTCCGCGCACCTCTTCCGCCTCGCGCTGGAGGGTGCTCCGGCGGGATCGACACTGCATGCGGTCGCTGACGAGGGGGTGCCGATGCGCGACATCGCGGAGGTGATCGGCCGCCATCTGCACCTGCCGGTGGTCTCCATCGCTCCCGAGGACGCGGGCGAGCACTTCGCCTGGATGGCCGGCTTCGTGGCGCTCGACAGCCCGGTCTCGAGCGCCCTGACCCGTGACCTGCTCGGATGGGAGCCGGTGCAACCCGGGCTCATCGACGACCTCGACGAGGGGCATTACTTTCGCAGCCCATCGGCATGATCGCCAGGAGCCGGAGGGGGATCGGGCCCGCCGGGCCGGGCTACCTCATCCGGCGGTCCGGAGCGTCCCGGCGCCTTCCGGGTCTGACTAGACGGGAACCCCGAAGAGCGCCAGCCCGACGCCGACCACCCCGGCAATGAGCAGCCCGCTCACCACCCCACGCCGCACCACGAAAAGCCAGAGGACGGCACCGGCGAGCACCGGAATCTGCCACGCCTTCTGGAGCGAGAGGCCGAGCGGGATGGCAGACCCGGCGATGGCTCCGATGACGGCGGGACCTGCTCCGGTGAGGAAGGACCCGATCGCCCGGTTGGCCCGGATCTCATCGAAGCGCGGTCCGCCGGCGAGGACGAAGACGAACGACGGGGCGAAGGCGATCAGCGCCGCGAGCAGCCCGCCTCCGATCCCCGCCGCCGCGTACCCGACGACCGCCACCGTCTGGACCACCGGACCCGGGGTGATCTGGCCGAGAGCGACGGCGTTGAGGAACTGGGCCCCGGTCATCCAGTGGTATGTGCTCACCGCGTCGTGCTGCATCAGCGGGACGATGACGAACCCCCCGCCGTAGGAGAGGGCGCCGACCTTGAGCGCGACCCACGCCAGGGCGCCGAGCCCGCCGATGGCGACCACGTGCACGAGGACGGCGGGGATGAACGCTCCAGCCGAGCCCGATGTCCGGAGCGGCGTGGTGCGGCGGAAG
>PLAX01000014.1:11414-12414 GCA_003135255.1 Candidatus Dormiibacterota bacterium
CGGACACGCTGGGCCTTCTGAGTGCCCATACGCCTCCAACTGGCAGGGACCAGGCCCGATGCGGCGTGCAGAGCGACGGCGGGCACGGCCGCCCCCGCACCGGCCGCCGCTCCGATCACCCAGTCGGGGGGGCGGCGGGCGAGGAAGAGCGCCGAGAGGGCAAGGATGAGAGCCAGCCCCGGGGCGATGAAGCAGACCCCGCCCAGCACCCCGCCGACCACCCCCCGGAGCCGCCAGGCNNGTGGCGGCGATCCCGTCCTCGAATTCCTTGGCCTCGATCCACCCCCGTTCCTCGACGCACATCCGTCGGAGCAGGGCAATGTGAGTTGGGGGGCCCCCGAACCCAATACATCCGAGCCGGGTCCACTCGCGGGCGATGGTGCGGAGCGAAACCTTGGTGGTGGGACCGGGTTCGACGGGGTGGTCGAGGTGCACCTTACGAGTTGGAGGTGGTTAGAGGTCGCCGCGCTCGCCGGCTTGTGCGCCTTCGCCTGAGCCCATACTTCATGGTAACAGTGGGGGTGCGGGGGCCAGATGAGCGTTTCCACATGGGGGTAAGAGTCTCAAATGATGGAGATTGACTTCGTTCTGGTCGACGTGTTCAGTGATCAGCCCTTCGGCGGCAACCAGCTCGCGGTGATCCCGCGGGCTGAGGGGCTGAGCGACGAGCTGATGCGCCGCCTGGCCCGGGAGTTCAACTTCTCGGAGACGACCTTTGTCCTGCCGCCGGATGACCCCTCTCACACGTGCCGGGTCCGGATCTTCACGCCGGGAGAGGAGGTGCCGTTCGCCGGTCACCCCACCGTCGGTACTGCTGCCGTTCTCGCCAGTCTCGAACCGGATGGAGGCGCCACCTTCGGGAGATTCGTCTTCGAGGAGGGCATCGGCCCCGTCGCGGTCGACATCACCGGGGAGAGCATCCGGCTGCGCCTCTCGGAGCCCCGCTGCGAGGTCGCGGCCGAGTCCCCACGGGTCGATGCGGTCGCCGCCGCCCTCTCCC
>PLAX01000129.1 GCA_003135255.1 Candidatus Dormiibacterota bacterium
TAATGGATGCGGCCGAGACGCATGCTGGCGCCGAGGCCAGCCACGTGATGAGCGAGGTGTTCATCACTCGAGCTATCGCTCAGCACACCACCGCCCTCCAACAACTCGGGATTTCTCCGGATGCACTCGTGGCGCAGGTCACCCAGCGCGCCGCGCCGGTCGCGCTGGCCGGCCTTCCTGCTCGGGCTCGGATCTTGGGCGCCGCGCGGGCGCGGCTACTCGATGAATCTGTTACGAGTGTCTCGTTGACCGAGGTGCTCGCCAAGGAAGAGCGTTCTGGAATCGTGGAGCGAAAGCGCAGCCTGATTCTTGATGATCAGGGGCTGGCCAGACTTGAGCAGTCTGCGGTCGCCCTCGTCAACGGCACCTCAGACGCTGCGGTCTACTTGATCTTCGGCCAGGAGGACGATGGGACACCCGTTGGAGAGGTGACACCGGGCGGGAAGGCAACCACTGACGAGACCGTGCGGAAATACCAGCGCCGCCTCGATCAACGGCTGCAGGCCTGTCATCCACCGGTACCTGTGAAGTGGGAGTGTGTCACCCAGGACGGACGGCGCATATGGCTTGCCTGCCTGTTTGGGCGCGCTCCAGGCACGGCGGTTCGGACTTCAACAGGCGCCTATCCCTACAGATCCGGCGAGGACACGCACTTTGCGACACCGGAGCAACTTGCCTCCTGGCTCAGGGAACCGAGTGCGGCTACTGATTCACCGGACGCGCAGGCCGTGGCGGGTACGGAGGCGGTGGAGGTGGTTCAGGGTCCGCCAGGTGCGAGCCACCGGCAGGCGCTTCTCCACCTTGAGGAAAGTGTCCAATCCTTCTTCGCGTCCCCACCGGCAATACCCAACCGGGTCGATGAATCTGGTCGACCCGAGTCATGGCGCCCGGTGTACGAGCCGATTCTTCAGCATTTCCAAGAGGCGATTGATCATGTTGTCGCCGTTGGCATCGCTGCCGATGAGGACACGCTGGCAAGGCTCTTCCGCGGCATTCGTACCGTCTTCGAGCTGCAGGAACCCCAGGGAGGCCTGAGTTGGGTCACCGAAGCTCCACGGCTCGTATGCCGCATTGCTGCTGATAGGGTGTTGGTTGACGCATACGTCACGGAGAGGTGGTACCGCATCCCAGTGGTTGGGCGCCCGGCATTTGATAGTTATGTCGGACGAGTGCCGTGGGTTGTGGCGCCGGAATACCGCCACTTGGAGACGCTCGGCCGCCATTCCGCAGTTGCCGACACCGTGGTTCTCGACGAGGTCGTGAAGGATTCAAGGTTGGTCGAACACGGTCTATCCGACAAAGTCGTTCGTTCTGCACACCGCGCTGTCGCCCTGGGTCTCGGCCTGTGCTATTTGGCACATCAGGAGCATCATCACGCAGTCAACGTCAGTCCCCCTTGGGTTCACTTCGATGCCGGCGTAGGGCTTCAGATGATCCTGTGGGAGGAAGAACCCGCTGTCCTCAGGGCGTTCGCTGGCCTCGCGTTCGAGGACAGCCAACTGTTCGCCAGTCAGCTGCCCAGCAGATTCGGTCAGCTTCTTTCCGCGTTCCAGGCGGTTGGCCTCCACGTTTCGCCCCACCCGGGTTGGGCTGCGGTGGATCGCATCGGCCAGGAGGCTCAGGAAGCACTCGACAATGCAGCGGAGGAGGCGAGGCGTCGTGCCGATATGCCCTTCTGAGGTGCGGCGTGGTCGATCCGAACGTTCTCGGGCGACAGACCTATTACTCACGCACTCCGGCAGGGCCGAGGCAGGTGGAGGGCAGCGTGTGGCGACGATCCAGGTCTGAGAGGGACCATGGACTCGACCGGGGTCGAGTGGACCCGCGGACGGAGCGAACGCTCGAGTGACATGGAGCGACGCTGGCGTAGCTAAGCGTCCTCTCTCCTGACGCCCGAGGGCGACACGGTAGGGCGGTGTTTCAATAGGCTCAGTAAAGGCACAGTGCCGTGGAATGACCCTTGTATATCAACGCAATGTCCGCGCCGCTCCGGAAGTACAAGTTCTGCCACGGGGCCTAGCTGAGATCGGGAAACCCTTGACAAGCCATCCCTTCGTGGTAGGCTCCATGACATGACATATAATGATGCAACACCGAAAAAGGAACCGTCCGATCTTCCCACTCTTGTCGGAGTGCCCTGCTTCTCCGGGGCGCCATGGGATCTCGAACACCTGGCGCCGCTTCGGAGTGGTCCGGTTCAGACCATGCGGCTGCCGGAGAATCTCGACAGTGTCGATGCCTATGCCGATGGGGTGGCCAAGGAGGTTGAGAACCTCGACTCCTACGTTCTTGCTGGTGACTCGTTTGGTGCCGTGATCAGCCTGACTCTGGCCCTTCGACAGCCAGAGGGCCTGGTCGGCCTCGTCCTTTCGGGGGGCTTCGCCGCCAACCCACTGCCGGCTTGGAAGGGCTTGGCGGCCAGCCTGTCTCGATTCGCGCCCGGACCTCTGTATCGGCAGGGAACGCTGAGATTCCACGCATTCCAGATGGCATCGAAGTTCGACGCTGCCGCGGAGATTCCGCACAAGCAGAAGGACTTCAGGAAGCTCTTCGCGGAAAACACCCCACGTCGCAGCTACACCGCACGAGTCACATCAGTCACCCACTTCGATGTCGTCAGCCAGTTGGACCGAGTGACCGTCCCGACTCTGCTGATCACCCCGGCCCATGACAAGTTGGTGGGCG
The DNA here is from genome assembly GCA_003135255.1 of Candidatus Dormiibacterota bacterium. GTDB lineage: Bacteria > Chloroflexota > Dormibacteria > Aeolococcales > Aeolococcaceae > Changshengia. The sequence continues at coordinate 2,686 of PLAX01000129.1, forward strand.
ATGCGGCTGCCAAGCAGATGCTCGACGGCATTGCCAATGCCCGTGAGGTCGTGCTTCCTGGAACCGGACACATGTTCCGATTCACGCATCCGACGCTCTACGCACAGACCATCGCCGACTTCGTCGCCGAGATCGGATCGTCCTCGACTCAGGATCCCCGGTCGGCATGATGGATCCAGGCGAGGAGCTCCGGTACTTGGTGCTCGGCGCCCAGCGGGAAGGCAATCGCATGCTCGCGGACTTGCTTCGACCGTTGAACCTCACGCCCTCCCAGGCGGAAGTCCTTCACGTCCTCCAGAACGCCGGACCGCTATCACTCGGCGATGTCGGGAGGCGGCTTGTGTGTGAGACCGGCAGTCCAAGTCAACTGCTCGATGGTTTGGTGAGGTCCGGTCTCGTCGAGCGGATTCCTGCCAGTGATGATCGTCGGCGTGTTGAGCTCTCGCTCACGGACGAGGGTCGCCGGAAAGCTCGCGCGGCACGGAGGGTGGAGCACCAGCTCCATGTTCTGATCGAGGCACTGGTATCCCCTGAGGATCTCTCCGTTGCAAGTCGCGTGCTGTGGCGCTTTCTCGCTGAAAGACCTGCCGGGGATGCGTTGACGCTCCGCAGAGAATCCAAATCTGCGCGGTGAGACAATGCCATGGTGCATGGGCGAAGCGCGCACCGGGTGATCGGAACACAAGGACGGTCGCATTTGAGGCGCTTCGGGGCTATCACAGAAGCGCGCCCCGTTGCGGTCACTGACCTTTCGGATATGGGTGGGGTGCCCACACCCTGGTGCTCAAGACGGTGACGGCGACGAGCTGCGCAGTCCCGGCAGCCCTATGCCCTGAGGTGCTGGTCGAAGAAGGAGACGATGCGGCGACGCGCATCCAGAGCGGAGGGCTCGTGGTACCCGTTCGCCACCAGCCTGCCCATCAGCGCGAACACGGGTGGGATGCGGTCGCCCGAGCCCTCGTGGTCGTTGAGGAACCCGTGCCCCGCTCCCGGATACTCCTTCACGTCGTGTTCCACGTGGTTCGCCGTGAGCGCCCGTTCCAGGCGGGCGGCGGCGTGGCGCTGGGAACGATCCCGGGCGCCGTAGCTGGCCACCATGGGACATGCGCCGGCCAGAAGGCTCTCGGCGTCCTTGGGGGCGGCCCCATAGTTGACGCTGGCTGCGTGAAACCCGTGCCCCTGGGCAAGCAGCATCGCAAGTCCGCCACCCATGCAGAAGCCGATGACACCTATCTTGCCGGTGCAGCCATCCGACCGAGCCAGCCAGGTGCGTGCCGCATCCAAGTCGTCGAAGATCGGCCCCCGGCGCGCTCGCATGTCGCGCATGACCGAGCGCATGCCGCGAATCGGGCTCCTCCCCCGAAAGATGTCAGGGACGAGCGCGAGGTACCCCTCACCTGCGAGCCACTCGGCCTGGTTCCTCACGTCCTGGCTCATCCCGCCGACATCGAACACCACGATCACGCCGGAACGCGGGTCCGAGCCTGGCGGTGCCGCCAGGTAGCCGGGCAGATCACCGCGCGGCGTCGGAATGGCCAACTCGCTCATGACACGGCTCATTCTCCCATGGCGCGCCCGCGTGCCCTACCACCATCGTCCGGAGGCGGGGGCGTGGACCTACAAGCAGGACGGGCGTTGGTGGCGAGAAAGCACCACCCTTGACCTTGCCCGCCGAGAAAAGCTACATTAGTAGCGCTTAGAGCTACTCTTGGTATAATAAGGTTAAAACTATGCTCTTTGACAATACCCGACGAACGACGGACGAATGGGAAACCGTGATCGGCGCGGAGGTCCGCGCCGGGCGGATCGCTGCGGATCTCGATCAGGCGGCGCTCGCCAAGCGTGCCGATGTCAGCCTCGGTGCCGTGAGGAACCTCGAGGCCGGGAGTGGGTCCACCCTGAAGACCGTGGTCCGCGTGGTGCGGGCGCTCGGACGTGTCGAGTGGCTGGAGTCTCTCGCCCCCCCCATCACGATCAGCCCGCTCGACATGCTCTCCTCGAGGCGGCCGGCAACGCGTCCCCGGCAGCGGGTCTCCCGACGCAGAGCCGCTCCGATACCGGAGACCTGATGGCCTATCTGCCCGTCGAGGTGGTCGAGGTGCGCGTGTGGGGTGACCGGGTGGGCGCTGTCGCCCTCGACCCGGCCAGCGGGTATTACGTCTTCGAGTACGCGCCCGCATGGCAGGAGCGGGGCGTCGAGCTGGCACCGACGACGATGCCAGTCAGCCGGCGCCGGTACGTATTCCCCACCCTGCCCGTCGGCACCTTCCACCGGCTACCGGCCCTGCTCGCCGACGCGCTCCCCGACGCCTTCGGCAATGCGCTCACCACCGCGTACCTTGCGACCGAGGGCGTCCCAGCCTCGGCGATCACGCCACTCGACCGTCTTGCCTACCTCGCGTCGCGCGGGGTCGGAGCGCTCGAATTTCGGCCTCGCCGGGGGTCGCAGCCTCGAAAGACGACCGCGATCGACCTCGCCGAGCTGGTACTCGCTGCGCGCACTGCTGCCTCCGGGACGTTCTCCTCGGAGGACGGCATCACCCAGGCGGTGCTCCACCTCATTGCGGTGGGGACCTCCGCGGGCGGCGCACGCGCGAAGGCCGTGGTCGCGTGGAATCCGACGACGGGCGAGGTGCGCTCCGGTCAGGTCCCCTCCGATCCCGGATTCGAGCCGTGGCTCTTGAAGCTCGACGGCGTCGGGTCCGATTTCGACCTCGGCGAGTCGGCGGACTACGGCCGGATCGAGTACGCCTACGCTCTGATGGCCAAAGCGGCCGGGATCGAGATGACCGCGTGCCGTCTGCTCCCGGAGGGCGGCCGAGCGCATTTCATGACGCGACGCTTCGACCGCCTGGATGACGGGACCAAGGTCCACATCCAGAGCCTGTGCGCGCTCGCCCACCTCGACTTCCGGCTGATCGGGGCGCACGACTACGCCCAGCTGTTCGAGACCGCGGAACGCCTCGGACTCAGCGCGGAGGTAGCCGCGCAACTGTTTCGCCGCATGGTGTTCAACGTGGCGGCGGCGAACTGCGACGACCACACTCGCAACTTCTCCTTCCTGCTGCCGCGGGGTGGCGGATGGCGGCTCGCCCCGGCCTACGACGTCACCCACGCGCACCATGCGCAGAGCCGCTGGACCGCCCCGCACCTGATGGCCGTCAACGGCCGGACGCGCGAGATCGGGAGGTCTGATCTGGCGACGGTCGGCGACCGTTTCCAGGTCCCGGATGCGAGGGTGATCATCGGCGCCGTGCTCGACACCGTCGAGTCCTGGTCAGAGTTCGCCGCGGAGGCTTCCGTCGGTCCGAAGGCCAAGGACGAGGTCGGCCGCGACATCCTGGAGGTGAGCGCGCTCCTGCGCTAAGACGCCGAGCCGGGGGCAACATGTCGCCGCGTCGCCGGGCGTGGCGTGCGGTTGCGGCGCGGGCTCAGGCCCCGGCGGCGACCTCGCGGAGATGCTGCCAGAGCAGCTCCACGGCGGGAGTGTGCACGCCCTCGCGACGGGCGGCGGTGAAAGCCTGCAGAACGGGTGGCCCGGGGCAGGGGAGCGCGGTTAGGCGGCCGGCCACGAGGTCGATCTCGACCAGCGCCCGCGGCATCACGGCGAACCCCAGCCCCGCCTTGAGTGCCGGGACCAGAGCCCCCTCCTCGAGCTCGACCGTCTCGGCCCCCTCGGCGTACTCCCCGAGCAGCTGGGCGGCGAGCAGCTGGGTCGCCGTTCCCCGTTCGTGCTCCAGGTGCCGGTAATCGCGCAGGTCCTTGGCGGGCTCCCGGCTGCTGGTGAGCGGGTGGCCCGGGGCGGCGACGAGCACCATCTCGGTGCGCTCCATGACCATCGCCTCCACCCCGGGGGTCTCCACCCTGGAGCCGGCGAAGATGATGTCCACCTCGCCGTCCTGGAGCATCGTGATCATCTCCCGGAATCGAGCCAGCCGGAGGTGCAGGCCGAGCTGNNCTGACCCGCAGCTCGTCCACCAGGGCGACGTCATCGAAGATCCGGGTGGCGAGGGGGCGGAGGGCCCGGCCGACATCGGTGAGCCGGACGTTGCGACCCACCCGCTGGAAGAGGGGCAGCCCGAGCCGCTTTTCCAGGCGGTGGACGACGGTGCTCACCGACCCCTGGGAGATGCCGAGCGCCTCCGCCGCCTCGCTCACATGCTGCCGCTCGGCGACGGCGAGGAAGGTGTGGAGCTGGTCGAGGGTGACATCCGGCCGCGGCCGGGCCGCCCAGCGGGCCCGCTGGGCCGCGCGCCGCTGCGGGTTGTCGTGCTCGGCGAGAGGGGGAAGCTCAGGCATAGTTCTGGTCAGCAGAACGGAATCATACGACTCCCCGGCTTGATCATGTGGATTCCCCCTGCCACACTCGGTCCTGGACGGAATTCACCCGGCCCATGGCCGGATGCGCACGGAATGGAGGGGTACGCCCTGTGATCACGCGCCCATCGGCTCGCGGCTGGAAGGATACGCTCGTCGGGCCGTCCGCGCTTGCTCTGGTCAGTGTGATCGCGGCATGCGGCAGCACGAGTGGTGGCGGCTCCACACCGTCGGGGAGCGCGACCGCGACCCCCTCGCCGTGCGCGTCGAACACGGTGCTGAGCGCGACCTGCGACACCAAGACGCAGGCGGCGGTGACCCTCACGGGTGCCGGCGCCAACTCGATTGAGCCGTTCTTCGAGACCGTCTTCTACCAGTACAACCAGAAGAACTCGCAGACCACCGTGAACTACTCACCGGCGGGCTCCAGCGTGGGCGTCACCGACATCCAGCAG
>PLAX01000150.1 GCA_003135255.1 Candidatus Dormiibacterota bacterium
GCCTGGTGCAGCTGCGTGTGGGGGCGCGGCGTCACGCCCCGCAGGTGCGGGTCATGCATCTGATGGAGGTGCTGGACGCGGCCGTGAGAGCAGCAGGAAAGGGCCCGGCAGCCTGAGGTCTTCCTCCGCAAGCGGTCCGGCGCCCAGGGCACTAGGATTGCCGGCGATGGCCAGCTCTCCCGCGATCGTCTTCCAAGGGCTGACCAAGGACTACGGCGCCAAGCGGGCTCTCGCCGAGGTCGATCTCGAAATCCGCGCCGGGGAGATCTTCGGCTATCTCGGCAGCAACGGTGCCGGCAAGACCACGACCATCCGCTGCCTGCTGGGCCTGATCCGCCCGACCGCGGGTCGCGCCACCGTGCTCGGCCTCGACTGCCGCTCGGAGAGCGTGGAGGTGCGCCGCCGCTGCGGCTACCTGCCCGGCGACCTCCGCCTGTACCCGCGCCTCACCGCACGACAGCTCCTCACCTACCTCGGCCGGCTGCGGGGTGGTGTGGACGCGGGGCGGATCGAGGAGCTGGCCCGGCGGATGGAGTGCGATCTCGGCCAGCGCTGCGGGGCGATGTCTCACGGACAGAAGCAGAAGGTGGGCGTCATCCAGGCGCTGATGCACGACCCGGCCGTCCTCATCCTCGACGAACCGACTGCGACCCTCGATCCGTTGATGCAGCGCAACGTCCACGACCTGGTCCGCGAGGCACGTGACCGCGGCGCGACCGTCTTCGTCTCCTCCCACGACCTCCCCGAGGTGGCCCGCCTCTGCGACCGCGCCGGCATCCTGCGCCGGGGGAGGCTGGTTGCGGTGCAGGACGTCAACGAGCTCTCCGAGCAGGGTGGGCACGTGCTCTCCATCGAGTTCTCCGAGCAGGTCGACCCCGCCGTCTTCCGGGCCATCCCCGGTGTCTCCCAGGTGACGGCGAGTGACCGGACGCTGACCATCACCGCGGGCGGCGACCTCGACGCCGTGGTCAAGGCGGCGGCGCGCTTCCGGGTCCACGCCCTGCGCAGCGCCGAAGTCGACCTCGACGACGTGTTCCACGACTACTACCGGTCGGAGAGTGCCGACGCGGCGAGCGGCGGGGCGGAGACCAACGATGCGTTGTGACGTCTTCCGCCGGGAGCTCGCCGATCACCGCCGCTCGGTGATCGGGTGCAGTATCGGGGCCCTGTTGCTGGTGGCCCTCTACGTCTTCCTCTACCCCACCATCAAGAGCAGCGGCGCCGGGGTGCAGCAGCTGCTCAACACCCTGCCCAAGGGATTCCGGAGTGCCTTCCTCCCGGCGGGCGTCAGCTATCTCTCACCGCCCGGCTACCTCGGCACCGAGCTCTTCAGCATCATCGTGCCCGCGCTGCTGCTGGTGATGGGAGTCCTCGCCGGAAGTCGGGCGCTGGCGGGAGAGGAGCAGAACGGCACCATCGACCTGCTGCTCTCGACCCCCATCCGGCGCACCCGGCTCACCGTCGAGAAGGCCTGCGGTGCGCTGGTCCCCCTCTTCGTTGTCGCCGCCGCCATCTGGCTGGCGATCGTGGTCGTCGGTCCGTCGCAGGGGGTCGTCCTCAGCCTCGGCAACCTCACCCTCACCGTGCTCGCCGTGGCGCTGCTGGGGGTCGGCTTCGGGATGCTCGCTTTCCTGGTCGCCTCCGCGACGGGTTCGGTCGGGGTCGGCGGCGGCAGCGCGGCCACCCTCGCGGTGGCGATGTACGCGCTCAGCATCTTCGGCTCGCTGGTGCCGTGGCTCACCGGCTTCGCCAACGCGGTCTCGCCCTTCCACTGGACCGGGGGCTCGGCCGCCCTGACCCTCGGCGTCTCCTGGTCCGGGATGCTGCCCCTGATCGTCTGCCCGATCGTCCTGCTCGCGGCGTCCGTGGTGCTGTACGAGCGGCGCGACCTCACCGCCTAGTCCTTCCCAACCGAAGCTGCGTCCCGGTGTTTCCGGAAGGGCACCGGGTCCCGGCCGATTCGCGGTCCAATGGCCCTGGCGATCGACCGCCGGAAGCGTTGACTGACGGCGATGGCCCCCTCGGCCCCCACCGACTACCATCCGGTTGTCCTGGACCGCCCGGGACTTCAGGCCCTGATCGATGTGCTGGTGGCCGACGGCCGTCGCGTGATCGGCCCCACCGTCCGAGACGGTGCCGTCATCTACGAGGAGCTCACCCAGATCGGGGAGCTGCCGGGCGGGTGGGGGGAGGACCAGGGGCCGGGCCACTACCGGCTGCGACGGCGGGACGACGATCTGCTCTTCGGCTACGCGGTCGGCCCTGACTCCTGGAAGCGGTTCCTCTTCCCGCCCGTCTCGACCACCTGGCAGGCAGAGGTGAGCCGGGACGGCGTCGAGGTCGCTCCTCCGTCCGAGGTGCCCCGCTACGCGTTCATCGGGGTGCGCGCGTGCGAGCTTGCCGCGATCGCCGTTCAGGATCGCGTGTTCGTGCAGACCAGCTACCCCGATCGGGACTATGCGGCCCGGCGCGAGCAGGCCCTCTTCGTCGCGGTCAACTGCTCCAGCCCGGCCACGACCTGCTTCTGCCCCTCGATGGGGAGCGGTCCCCGGGTCGGCTCAGGCCACGACCTCGCGCTCACCGAGATACCGGACGCCGCCGGCAGCCGTTTCCTCGTCGAGATCGGCTCCGAGAGAGGAGCCGCCATCGCCGCGCGGCTCGCCACCCGCGACGCGGCCCCCGCCGACCGGGAGGCCGCGGCGGCGGTGTGGTCGGGAGCAGCGGCGGCGATCAGCCGGGCTCTCCCGTCGGACGGCCTCAAGAATGTGCTGGTCCACAACCTCGAGCATCCCCGGTGGGACACCGTCGCCGCCCGGTGCCTGGCCTGCGCCAACTGCACGATGGTCTGCCCAACCTGCTTCTGTGCCGACTTCCGGGAAGCCGGGAGTCTCTCCCCCGACCATGCCGAGCAGCACCGGACCTGGGCGTCGTGCTTCGCCGTCGACCACACCCAGCTCCACGGCGGCTCGATGCGGTGGACCACGCGGTCGCGGTACCGGCAGTGGCTGACCCACAAGCTCGCGACCTGGTACGACCAGTTCGGAACCTCCGGATGCGTCGGGTGCGGGCGCTGCATCGCCTGGTGCCCCGTGGGCATCGACATCACCGAAGAGGTGTCTGCAATCCGCGCCACCGATGGGCTCACCCGCCTCCCAGCCGGAGCAGCGCCATGAAGACGATCGCCGATGTCATCGCCGAGCAGACCTTCTTTCAGGGGCTGGACCAGGACAGCCTCGACTTCGTCGCGGGCTGCGGCCGCAACGTCCACTACGCGGCCGGGGATCGGATCCTCACCCAGGGTGAGCCGGCCCAGACCTTCTATCTCCTGCGCAGCGGCAGCGTCGCCCTCAGCTTCTATGTGCCGGGCCGGGGCGCGGCCATCATCGACACCCTCGGCGGCGGCGACGTGCTGGGCTGGTCATGGCTCTTCGAGCCCTACCGATGGCAGTTCGACGCCGAGGCACGCGAGGACGTCGCGGCCTTGGCATTCGACGGTGTCTGTCTGCGCAACAAGTGCGACGCGGACGCGCAGCTCGGCTACGTCCTGGTACAGCGGTTTGCCAAGGTCATGCTGACCCGCCTCCAGTCCGTCCGCATGCGGATGCTCGACATCTATGGCCCTAGCACTTCCAGCTGACGTCCGCACCGCCGACGCCATGGTGCCGGTTCCGTACCGGGTGGTCGGACGCGCCCGAGAGACGGCGGACACCGTCACCCTCAGCCTCGAACCGGTGGATCAGCCGATCACCACCCCGGCCCCGGGCCAGTTCAACATGCTCTACGCGTTCGGTGTGGGCGAGGTGCCGATCTCAATCAGCGGCATCGACGCGGGGCACCGGGTGCGGCACACCGTACGCGCGGTGGGAGCGGTGAGCCAGGCGCTCTGCGCCGCTGAGGCCGGGGCCATGGTGGGGGTCCGCGGCCCCTTCGGGACGGACTGGGGAGTCGACTCGGCCGCAGGAGGCGACGTCATCGTGATCGCCGGCGGCATCGGTCTGGCCCCGCTGCGACCGGTGGTCCATGAGCTGCTCCACAACCGGCGCCAGTTTCGACGCGTCACCGTTCTGGTCGGGGCGCGGTCTCCGGAGGAGATCGTGTTCCGCGGCGAGGTGGCGAGCTGGCAGGCGAGCGCTCGGATCACCGTCCGCACCACGGTCGACTACGCGACCGCCGCCTGGAAGGGCGAGGTCGGAGTGGTGCCCACGCTCATCGAGCGCGTCACCATCGATCCCGAGGTCACCACGGTCATGATCTGCGGCCCCGAGGTGATGCTGCGGTTCACCGCCGCCGAGGTGCTCGGGCGTGGCGTCGCCGCCGAGCGGGTGCGGGTCTCGATGGAGCGGAACATGCAGTGCGGAGTCGGCCGCTGCGGCCACTGCCAGCTCGGGCCGGTGCTGGTCTGCCTCAACGGACCCGTCTTACCCTGGTCGCGGGTCGGCCCGCTGGTTGCCCGGAGGGAGCTGTAGTGGCTGCGCACTCGACCCCGAAGCTCGCGGTCTGGAAGTTCGCCTCCTGCGACGGCTGCCAGCTCTCCCTGCTCGATTGCGAGGACGAGCTGCTCGCGGTCGCGGGCGCCGTCGAGATCGCCCACTTCCCGGAGGCCTCGTCGACCGTCGTCGAGGGCCCCTACGACGTCTCCCTGGTGGAGGGATCGGTGACGACCCCCCAGGATGCGGAGCGAATCCAGGAAGTCCGGGCTGTCTCCCGACACCTGGTCGCCATCGGCGCCTGCGCCACCGCCGGCGGGGTCCAGGCGCTGCGCAATTTCACCGCGGTGGACGAGTTCGCCTCCGTGGTCTATGCCCACCCCGAGTACCTCTCGACGCTCGAGAGCTCGACCCCGATCTCCGCCCACGTTCCGGTGGACTTTGAGCTCCGAGGGTGCCCGGTGGATCGGGGACAGTTGCTGGAGGTCCTCAGCGCATTCCTGCGCAAGCGCAAGCCCGACATCCGCGCTCACAGCGTCTGCCTCGAGTGCAAGCGCCGCGGCAACGTCTGCGTGATGGTCGCCCACGGCACCGGCTGCCTCGGTCCGGTCACCCAGGCGGGCTGCGGCGCGATCTGCCCCAGCTTCGAGCGCGGCTGCTACGGCTGCTTCGGGCCGATGGAGACGCCCAACACGGCGTCGCTCTCCGCCGCCCTCCACTCCGGGGGGATGGACGATGGCACGGTGATGCGGCTCTTCCGCACCTTCAACGCCACCGCCCCCGCCTTCGAGGCGGCGAGCCGGGCCGAGGAGAAGGGGGCGGGACGCCTGTGACTCACCAGATTCGCGATCTCACCGTCGAGGGGCTCGCCCGGGTCGAGGGCGAGGGCGCCATGCACGTGGTCATCACCGACGGCGAGGTCACCGACGTCCGCCTGCGCATCTACGAGCCGCCCCGCTTCTTCGAGGCGTTCCTGCGCGGCCGCGCCTACACCGAGCCCCCCGACATCACCGCCCGCATCTGCGGGATCTGCCCGGTCGCCTACCAGACGAGCTCCTGCGAGGCGATCGAGCAGGTCTGCGGCGCCGTCCTCGACGAGCCGCTCCGCGCCCTGCGCCGCCTCCTCTACTGCGGGGAGTGGATCGAGAGCCACGTGCTCCACATCTACTTCCTGCACGCTCCCGACTTCCTGGGCGTCGGCAGCGCTCTGGAGCTGGCCAAGGACCATCGCGACCTCGTCGAGAAGGCTCTCCAGCTCAAGAAGGTCGGCAACGACATCATGGAGATCGTCGGCGGCCGCGCCATCCACCCCATCAACGTCCGGCTCGGCGGCTTCTACCGCACCCCCACCAAGCGGGAGCTGCGCCCGCTCGCGGAGCGGCTGCGCTGGGCGCGCGACGCCGCCCTGGAGACGGTGCGCGTGGTCTCCGGCTTCGACTTCCCCGATCTCGAGATCGACCACGAGCTGGTCGCGCTCCATCACCCCGACGAGTACGCGATCACGCAGGGGCGGGTGATCTCCGACCGCGGTCTCGACATCGAGGTGTCGGAGTTCCTCGAGCACATCGTCGAGGAGCACGTCGAGCATTCGACCTCGCTCCACGGCCACATCATCGAGCGCGGCCGCTACCTGGTGGGCCCGCTGGCCCGCTACACGCTCAACTACGACCAGCTGCCTGCGGTGGCCCGCGAAGCCGCCACCGAGGCGGGACTGGGGAAGGAGTGCCGCAACCCCTTCCGCAGCATCGTGGTGCGCGCTGTCGAGACCGTCGCCGCCTGTGACGAGGCGGTGCGGATCATCGAGGACTACTCCGAGCCGGATCGGCCGGCGGTGCCCGTGCTGCCGCGGGCGGGAGTGGGCCACGGTGCCACCGAGGCGCCCCGCGGCATCCTCTACCACCGCTACAGCATCGACGACGAGGGGACCATCCTCGAGGCCGACATCGTCCCTCCCACCGCCCAGAACCAGGACGCGATCGAGGCCGACCTGCGCAAGCTGGTGACCGCCAACCTGGAGCTGGACGACCACGACCTCCAGCACCTCTGCGAGCAGTCGATCCGCAACTACGACCCCTGCATCTCCTGCTCCACCCACTTCCTCGACTTCACCGTCGAGCGGCGATGAGGTGGATGGGGCGGCGGGCGCCGCGCCCGAAGCGGGGGGATCGGGCCTGAGCGCAGCGCCGACACCGGCGGCGGCCCGGAGCGGGGCGCCCTCGGCGCCGCGACGCGTCGTGGTCATCGGCGTCGGCAACGAGATGCGCCGCGACGACGGCGCCGGCATCGCGGTGGTGGAACGCGCGCGCCCCTTGCTGCCTCCCGGTGTGGAGGTGCGCACCCTGGGCGGGGAGGCGACCTCGCTGCTCGACGCCTGGGCGGGGGCCGACCTGGCGGTGGTGGTGGACGCCGTCCGCTGGGATCGCTCACCTGGGAGCGGCGTCACCCGGATCGAGGTGACCAGTGCGCCGGATGCGGTCTCAGGCTTTGAGGCCGGCACCAGCAGCCACGGCCTCGGCGTGTCCGAAGCCGTCGCCCTGGGGCGCGCTCTCGACCGACTGCCGCTGCGCCTGGTGCTGCTCCTGATCTCGCTGGAGGAGGAGGGTCACGGTGAGGGCCTCTCCCCCGCGGTGGACCGCCATGTGGACGACGCGGTGGCCCTACTGGTCGTCGAAGTGGGCGCGGGCAGCCGCTGGTAGGCCGAGCACTCGGAGGGCTACGTCGTCCCTGGGCACTTGTAGCACAAGAGTAACTTGTGCTACCTTGCCAGCATGGTCATTGTGGGACTTCGCGAGCTTCGCCAGCGAGCGTCCGAGCTCGTCCGCCGCGCCGAGGCCGGCGAGGAGATCACCATCACCGTCGCCGCCCGGCCGAGCGCCCGCCTGGTGCCCCTCGCCCCGCAGGTCTGGCGCGGCTACGACGACGTCGCCGAGCTGTTCGCCGGACCCGGTGACGTCGTGTGGGATCAGGACCGCGACCGCCTCGACCCGCTGGTGCGCGACCCGTGGCCGCCCCGGTGAGGGCCCTCCTCGACACCAGCGTGGTGATCGCCAGCGACGTGCCTCACCTTGAGGGCGAGCTCGCGATCAGCGCGGTCACCCTCGCCGAGCTCCACTTCGGGGTGCTGGTGGCCACCGACCCTGCGCTCCGAGCCGAGCGGCTGCGCCGTCTGAGCCTCCTGCAGCGCCGATTCGACGTCCTCCCGGTCGACGAGGCCGTCGCCTCCAGCTACGGACAGCTCGCCGCCCAGGTGGCCGCTATTGGCCGCCAGCCGCGAGCCCGGACCATGGACCTCCTGATCGCCGCGACGGCGCACGCCCACTCCGCTCAGCTCTACACCCGCAATCCCGCAGACTTCGTCGGCTTGGAACAGTTCGTTCCCATCGTGGCCGTCTGATCAAGCAGCGACCCCGAAGCGGCCGTCGCGCTCCTGGCTACGGTGCCTCGGTGGGAATCGCACCGGCCTCTTCGAGCGCCGCCTTGCGGAGCAGCCGCTGCTCGCGCCGGACCCTCGCCTGGGCCTGGCGGCGGATCTCCCGCGGCGTCTCCGCGATCACCGGAGCCACCAGGGCCGGCTTGCCGTCCCGATCGAGCGCCACGTAAACGAGATGGGCGCTCGCGACGTGGTGCCGCTTGCCGTCGGGGAGGGTCTCGACGTCCACCCTCACCCCGATCTCCATGGAGGAACGATGGACGTCGTTGACCATGGCCCGGACGGTGAGCACGTCGCCGATGAAGACCGGCGCCAGGAAGCTCATCTCGTCGATGGCGGCGGTGACCACCCGCCGGCGGGCGTGCTTGATGGCGGCGATGCCGGCGGCGCTGTCGACCAGACGGAGGATCGTCCCGCCGTGCACATTGCCGGCGTTGTTGGCGTGCTCGATCTCCATCATCTGGCTGAGCTCGGTCGCCGAGGCGGACGCGGGTCGCGGGGTGAGGTCCGGCTCACCCTCGTCGAGCTCGGGGAGTGCCAGCGCCATGAACCCCCGCCTCATCGCAGCCAGGCCAGCAGCGCCCGGGTCGCGGTGGAGAGCCCGATCGGGAGCGCCCGCTCGTCGATGTCGAATTGGGCGTGGTGGTGGGGCGGCCGCACCGCGATGGCCGGGTCACCCGCTCCGACCAGGAAGTAACAGCCGGGCACGCGCTCCAGGAAGCAGGCCATGTCGTCCCCGACCGTGAGCGGGCGGGCGAACTCGACGTTGGCCTCGCCGACCGCCTCCACCGCCGCGCGTCGGACGGTCTCAGCGGAGTCCGGGTCGTTGACCACCGGCGGGCAGCCGGCCACCATCTCGAAGTCGACCTGGGCGCGAAGGCCACCGGCCACCGCCCGGGCCACCTCCTCCACGCGCCGCATCAGGCTCTCCCGGAGGGCCTGGCCGGGCGCGCGGACGGTGCCGTCCAGCTGCACCTGCTCGGCGATGACGTTGTGGGCCCGCCCTCCGCGGATCATCCCGACGGTCACCACCACCGGCCGGTCGGGGGCGACCTCCCGCGCGACGAGCGTCTGGAGCGCGACCACCACGTGGGCGGCGGCGACGACGGGGTCTATGCTCAGGTGGGGAAGCCCGCCGTGGCCACCCGTCCCGCGGATCACGATCCGGAACTCGTCGGCGCTGCCGAAGAGCGAGGCCCCCGTCACCGCCACCCGGCCGGTGTCGAGCGGTGTCCAGAGGTGAAGGCCGAGGGCCCGCTCGACGCCTTCGAGGGCGCCCGCCTCGATCATCGGCGCCGCACCGCCGGCGATCTCCTCGGCGGGTTGGAAGCAGAGCCGAAGCGTCCCCCTCCACTCGTCGCGCAGCCCGGCCATCACCTCGGCGACACCGAGCGCGATGGCGACGTGCCCGTCGTGGCCGCAGGCGTGCATGACCCCGGGCACCTCGGAGCGAGCCGGCCGGTCACCCTCAGCCTCGTCGACCGGGAGGGCATCCATGTCGGCGCGGTACATCACGGTGGGGCCGGGGCCTCCGCCCTGGAGATCGGCGATCACCCCGGTGCCGCCGACACCCTCGCGGACCGAGAAGCCCAGCTCACGGCAGCGGGCCGCGGCGATCCGCGCGGTCCGGGTCTCCTGATGGGAGAGCTCGGGGTGGCGATGGAGGTCGCGGCGGATCTCGACGATCCGAGCGGCGACGGCGGCCAGCTCGGTGTCTACGCGCGGCCTCGGGTCGGAGCTCATCCGGGGCGGCCGGGATCGGCCGCCCGGCCCAGCAGGCGGAGCGCCGCCTCGGGAAGGCTGCGATTGGCGACCACCTGATCGGACCCGGCGGCGACCGCCCGGCGGATCAGCCCCTTCTCCTCGTGGTTGCAGAAGCCGACGATGGTCGCGGACGGATTGCGGCTGCGCAGCCGGGAGATCGCCTCGAGCCGGTCCTCGGCGTCGTGGTTGAGATCCACGAAGAGGAGCGGCACCGGAGGGAGGAGGTCGTCCCTGGTGGCCTCGATCAGACAGACACCGCCTCCCGAGAGCGCCGAACGGAGGCGGCTGGCCAGCAAGAGGTCGGTGCCGAGAAGCGCCACACGCTGGGGCGAGTCCATAGCCGGCCATCATATGAGCGCGCGCCGCCGTCCCGCTGGGCGGAGAGCCGGGGTAGACCGCGGATCAGCCCGGCTGCGGGCCCGACGCACCCGCTCGCTGCGGGCCCGGAGCGGGCTGCGGCACGACGCTGACGGTGACGCCGACCCAGGCGAGCAGCCGGCCCTCGGTCCAGTACTCGGCCCGGTAGCGTCCAGCGTCGCCGAACATCGGGGCCACGTGGGTGACCGTGCTGATCAGCACCTCGCCCTGATCGGGAGGGATGACCTCGGCCGCCTGAAACTTGAGCGTGGCCGGTGGCANNTCACCAGCTTGCCGTCGGCGTCCAGGAGGCGCAGCTCGACGGTGTGAACGCTGTGGGAGTCGGCGGTCGTGAAGCGGAAGCCGCCGACGACGTCGAAGGCAACGCGGCCGGGGATGGCGGTGAGGCCCAGGGTGTTGATGCCGCCGCCCAGCACGTAGAGCTTGCCGTCGGGGGGGACCGAGGCGTGGTCGGCGAGGAAGGCGAAGGCCATGTCCATGGACGCCAACTCTGGCACGGGTACCACCCCTCCCGTCCGATCTCCCCGGCGCTCCACCCGCGGCGAGGACCGCCGACGCCCCGAGGGCATTGCTGATACGGTGGGAGTGGCACACGAGGAGCGGCGGCGGCAGGTCGGGAGGCGGAGAGATGGGCTACATCAGAGGTTTTGTTCATGGGGCGGTCGCGGGCACGCTGATCGGCCTCTGGGTCGCCCCGCAGTCGGGCGAGCGCACCCGGGCCCAGTTGCGCGCCTTCGGCAAGGCGGCGCGCGACGGGATCGACACCGCACAGCGGACTGCCAAGCACGTCGCCCCGGTGGTGGGAGGAGCGGCGTCACTGGCCCGCGAGCAGATCGAGCGCCGGCGCCACCACGAGGAGCCCGAGGTGACCTTCCGGACCACCCCGGAGAACGGCCACCGGTAGCCCCGGGCAAGCCGCCACACGACTGCGGGGAGCGGCGTCCGGGTCGNNGTCAAAGATGTTGATCGCGAGGGTGAAGTGCAGGTCGAGGATCGACCGGCTGCCCCGAGTGGTGTCGACGAAGAGGAATCCGACCACCGCCAGGATCAGCAGGACCACGCCGGCCACCCCGCTGACGATCCGTCCGGTTCGGCGGTTGGCGATGAAGCCGACGTAGGCGAAGGCGGCCAGCAGGACCAGGTCAAGGATGTCCCGGATATAGGTCAGGTGGAGCTGCATCCCGTCGACGTTGCCAACCGCGTGGCCGTGGGCGACCGTGACGGCATTGCCCACGAAGAAACCGCCGATGGTGACGATCAGGAAGACCACCGTGCAGATCTGAGCGTAGAAGCGAGCCATGAGCGGGCGAATGATACCGAGAGGCCGGGTGCGGTCGCCGCGAGAGTGGTCTTTCCGCCTCAGGAGAGGTCGAGGCGGCCCACCACGGCGGTAACGTTGTCCGTGGCGCCGGCGGCCAGGGCCGCGGCGACCAGCCGGCGCGCGCCCTCCGCCGGGGCCGCGTCACCCCCGGCCAGGCCGGCGATCTGACCGTCGGTGAGGGGCTCCCAGAGCCCGNNCGGTGCAGAGCACGACCACGTCCCCGGAGATCAGGGCCAGCTCGGCGACGTCCGGCTCCACCCGGTCGCCGAGCAGCGCCCGGGTCACGTAGTTGCGCCGTGGATCGTGACGGGCCGTCTCCGGGTCCAGGGTGCCGGCGTGCACCAGCTCGCCGGTGACGCTGTGGTCGGAGGTGAGCTGGGTCGCCTCCCCGTCCCGGAGCAGGTAGGCCCGGCTGTCGCCGGCGTGGGCCAGGGTCAGGCGTCCCCCCTCCAGCACCGCGGCCACCATGGTGGTGCCCGGGTTGCCCCCCAGCTGGAGGCGCACCCCGGCGACCGCGGCGTTGGCCACGGCGATCGCCTCACGCAGCCGCTCGTCACCGCCGCCCTGAGCTCCGAGCCGGTCGGCAGCGCCGGCGACCGCCGNNCTCCCGAGGGGCACGAGCCGGAAGGCGTCCTGGTTCTCCTGCCGCACCGGGCCACGGTCGGTGGCAGCAGCCCCGATCAGGTTCCAGGCACCGGCCTGGACGGCGGCCTCCGCCGCGCTATCCGCGCCCGTCACGGTGCGACTGGCGCGTTGACGTCTGCCGCCTGTGTCACGACCTCATTGTGCCGTGAAACCTTCGGGCCGCATGCGATCGGGGTGAGGCACAATGGGTCAGGTGCCAGCTGAACGCGCGAGAGCTCACAGGCCGGTGACCACGAGATCCGGAGTGGCGAGTGTCAATGGGGGCGACCCGGACCAGCCCACCCTGGATGTCGTGGTCGCTGGTGGCACGCCCACGCACGCCGAGCTTCCCGGGTCTCCCGCTCCGGCGGCGCTCCCCCCCTCCCCCACTCCCGAGAGACCCCCCGCCTCCCTCGCCCCTTTCGACGTCACGGACATCCTCATCAACCGCGAGCTCTCCTGGCTCGACTTCAACGCGCGGGTGCTCGCCCAGGTCGAGGACGAGAGCCTCCCGCTGCTGGAGCGGGCACGCTTCCTCGCCATCGCGAGCCGGGCGCTCGACGAGTTCTTCCAGGTCCGGGTCGGTGGCCTCAAGCAGCTGGCGGCAGGGCTCGAGAGCGCCGCCTCCGACCCCCACGGGCCGCAGGCACAGATCCGGGCGATCCGGCTCAAGGTGGTCGAGCTGTACGCCCGCCAGGCGCGCGCCTTCCTCCACGGGCTGGTGCCCCACCTCGACAGCCACGGCATCCGCTTCAGCGACTGGTCGAGCCTGGACGAGGACGACAGGGCGTACCTGGACAAGGTCTTCGAGGAGCGGATCTTCCCGGTGCTGACCCCCCTCGCGGTCGACCCCGGTCACCCCTTCCCGTACATCTCGAGCCTCTCCCTCAACCTGATGGTGGTGGTGGTCGACCCCGCGAGCCACGAGCAGCGGATCGCCCGGATCAAGGTGCCCCCGCTGCTCAGCCGGTTCGTGGTGCTCCCCGACGGGGAGCGATTCGTGCCCATCGAGCAGGTCATCGCAGCCCACCTCCACCCCCTCTTCGAGGGGATGAGGGTGGTCGCACACCACGTCTTCCGGCTCACCCGCAACGCCGACTACACGATCGACAGCGACGAGGCCGACGACCTGGTCGAGGCGGTGAGGGCCATCCTCAAGGAGCGGCGCCGCTCACCGCTCGTCGTCCGCCTCGAGGTGGGCAGCGACATGCCCCCCGAGGTGGTCGACCTGCTGGCGCGCGAGCTGGAGATCCAGCACCAGGAC
>PLAX01000135.1 GCA_003135255.1 Candidatus Dormiibacterota bacterium
TCTCGCGCGCCTCGTACGAGGGACAGCTCGAGGACGCCCCCGAGGTCCAGGCCTACGAATTCGTGACCCGCAAGCCGCTGCCGGTCGCCCTCCACTTCGTGGACACCGACGGCATGCGGGGAAGCCGGGAGCGTCGCGGCCCCGGCGGCGCGCTGCGCAACGAGACCGAGGTGCGGGTGGCGGCCCACGTGGTCCGCCTGCTCGACGAGCGCTGCCCCCGCGAGCTGAGCATGGCCGTCATCGCCATGTACGCCGAGCAGGTGGAGCGGCTGCGCCAGGCTCTGGGGCGCCGCAAGTTCAAGCGCTCCGTGAAGATCGACACCGTCGACTCCTTCGAGGGGCGCGAGGAGGACCTGGTCGTCATCTCTCTGGTCCGCTCCAACGAGCGGGGCCGGATCGGCTTCCTGCGCGTGCCCAACCGGCTCAACGTCGCCGTCTCCCGGGCCAAGCGGCTGGTCGCCTGCATCGGCGACGCCAACACCCTGAGGTCCGGCGAGGAGTCGATGTACGGCGTGCTGGTCGAGGCGGCGCGCGAGGCCGGCGGCTACATCTCGGCCGCCGACTTGATCTCGCCGCGGCGGCGCCCCGACCACCCCTCCGGGGCGGAGGGCGAGTCGAGCCTGCTCGAGGGAGGTGGCACGCGCCACCGCCGCCGCCGCCGTCGGGGCGGGGTTGCAGGGCAGGCACCGCCGGCGCTCGGGCCGGACGGCCAGCCGCTCGCTCCCGCCGCGGGACCCGCAGGGGCGGAGCAGGAGACGGGTCAACCGGCCCGCCATCGTCGTCGTCGTCGCCGCCGCGGGGGAGTGCCGCAGGCCGCTTCCGGTGCCGGTCCAGGGTCGGACGGTGAGCAGCCCCAGGCCGGGACCGAGGGGGCGCCCACCGCGGGCGGGCTGCCAAGCTCGCGGGCGCGCCGTCGTCGTCGCCACCGTCATGGTCCGCGCCCCGCGGGGGTGCCGGGCACCGACGGGGGTGCCGACACCTCCGGGCCGTCGGGTCATGCCGGCGGCGATGGTGCGGGCAGCGGCCCGCCCGCTCCGCCACCGCCCGAGTGAGCCGGTCCGGCGCGAGGAACACTCCACCTCCCTGCTAGCCTTCCTCCCGGAGATGAGCGAGCAGGTCACCGTCTATGTCCGTGCAGGAGATCCCACCTGCGCCGCGGCCCTCCAGTACCTCACCCAGCGGGGTGTCGAGCACCGGGTGCGCGACATCCTCACCGACCCGTCGGCGAGCGCCATCCTGCTGGGCCGGCTGGGCAGGGTCACGGTCCCGGCGTTCCAGATCGGCGAGCGACTGATCGTCGGCTTTGATCCGGTCCAGCTCGCCCGCTTCCTGCCCCGCCCGGAGGGAGAGGCCGGTCCGAGCGTGAGCTTCGGCGCCGGGGTGCGCACCGTCACCGCCGCGATCGCCGCCGTCCACGGGCTGCCGGCCGCCTACGGTGTCGAGGTCGGCCCGGTGCGGGAGGGGTCNNGCAAGGCACCCGGGCGACTCCATGGCCATCACCGTCTGGCGAGACGGCGCCTCCCAGGAGCTCGCCGTGCAGTTCCCGGCCGAGCCGGAGCCGGCTCAGCCCGTCTAGCCGCCCGTCTCGATGAGCGCGGTGCCCGCGTACTGCTGACCGCTGTACCCCACTGCCCAAGGACCTCCGGATCCTGATGATGTGACCCCGTCGAGGGCGGCGTACTCGGCGACGGTCGGTCCGCTGGCCTGGATCCAGCCACTGCCGTCGAACTCCTCGACCAGCGGTAGGTCAGGCTCTCCTTCCTCCCCGAGGGCGGTGCCCACGGCCCAGCAGTGATCGGTCGCAACGCAGTCCAGGCCGTCGAGCTGGCCGCCGCCGGTGATGGTCGGAACCTCGACCGTCGCCCAACCGCTTCCCGAAGACTGGATCACCAGAGGCTGGTCGTCCTGGCTTCCGGCCGCCCAACAATCGTCAGCCGAGATGCAGCTGACCGACATCAGGCCTCCAGGGGTCGCGAAGCTGTCCGCCGTCCAGCTGCCGCCTGTGTAATGGAGGATGAGGGTCTGCTCGGAGGTCCCTCCCGAGGTCCCTCCTCCCACCGCCCAGCAGTCATTCGCCGTGGGACAGGCGACGGACCCGAGCGACGCGTTCTCGACGGGAGGGGACGCGGCGACGTTCCAGACGCCGTTCGAGTACTGCTCGATGAGCGTCTCGTGGGACGTCTCGCCAAGACCGAACGAAGTACCAACGGCCCAGCAGGATCCGGCGGTCGGGCACGAGATCCCGGTCAGATACCCGCCGCCGGTGAGCGGCGGGCCGGGGACGATCGCCCATGAGCCCCCCGAGTACTGCTCGAGCACGGGTGCGACGCTCTGACTGTCCGTAGCCTGGGGCGCCACGTCTCCGACAGCCCAGCAGTCGTCCGCGGCGGGACAGGAAATGCCAGCCAGTGTGCCGAAGCCGGAGAGGGCCGGACTCGCGACCACCGACCAGGTACCACCGGAGTAGTTCTCGATGAGGGGCCCCGAGGCCACCGTGTCGGCGCCGTTGCCACCCACCGCCCAGCAGTCGTCGTCGGTGACGCAGGTGACTCCACTGCGGCTGGCGCCGGCGGCAGCGTTCGCGCTGACGACCTGCCAGGTGGAGGTAGGGCTCCCGGTGGGCGTGGGGCTCGGGGTTGCAACCGCCGTTGGACTCGCCCGAGAGGTCCCCAGCGAGGCAGTGGAGGTCGTGGTGGCCCCGCAGCCGGCCGTGAGAATGACCACCACGATGACGGAGGCTTGCCGGAGCGCAACGTTCACGGCCGCCATTGTCCGCGCCCAGGTGGGCTCGTGCGGGGGCGTCCTGGTCGCCCCTACCCATCACCAGGCGGCGCTCAGGCCGTCCAGATCAAGGAAGCGAGCAGCGGAGGGTGGGAGCGCACTTGAAGTGCGTGACCACCCGAGCAGCGGAGCTGACGCCGAGCTGGGCGGAAATGAGCGCCGCCGTCACCAGCCGGGAGGGGGTTCCGAGCGGTTGAGCAGCCGAATGAAGTCCTCCGCCCGGGCCACTGCCTCCCAGCGGCGGCTGAAGAAGTCCTGGCAGATCATCCGACCGTCGGCCACGCTGGTCACCGTCACCGCCCACTGGTTGAGCGCCTTGGCGACCTCGACCTCGTAGGTCGCGGCGTCGTTCCGTACCACCAGCCCGGTGGGGGCCGGCCGGCGCTGAGTCCTTTCATTGCGCTGGGGGGACGCCATGGCCATCACAATTACCTCCACGGTCGATCGGGAGACCCGCAACCCGGGCAGCGAGACCTCGGTGCTCTTGGAAAACCGGGGAGCGACACGGAGCAGCGNNAGCCTGCTGGGTACCGGAGATCCCGCACAGGTTATTCTCGCGCATTCTCGCGGTAGAGAGAAGCCCGGGCAACAACCTCGTTGGAAGCCGGCCCGGACGCGACCGCAGAATCAGACGTCGAGATGAAGCTGCTCTGATTGTGCCACAACCGGGTCGGGCGCCCATTGCCTCGACCCCTCGAGGGCCGACGGAGCGGGTGGCTCCGCGGCTTCCCTCACCCATCCCGGGAGGTCCCCGTCCCGCGCCTCCATCCGCCGCAGGATCGGCGCGGGAGGGCGGGGCGTCCGGACCCCGAGAAGATGGGCCATGTCGAAGCCGTTGACCACCGCGTAGTTGCTCCGGTTGTTGTTCATCAGCACATGCACTGGGACGCCTCGGTCCGCGGCGGCCTGGATCGCCGGCACCCACTGCTTCAGCTCCGCCGGCGGATAGAGGTAGTCGAAGCGCTCTCCGGTCGTCGCCACCTTGCGGTACCAGGTTTCGTAGTTGCGGCCGTGGAAGCGCACCAGGACAAGCCGGTCGGAGGTGACGGCCAGATGGGGCGGCGCGGTCCCGCTCCCCAGCTGGGGGGCGTCGACGCCCACCAGGGTGCAGTCCAGCTCCCGCAGCAGGTCTTCGGTCTCGGCGAGCCGCTCTCCCTCGAACCAGGAGCGGTGGCGGAACTCGACGGCGATGACGTCGCCGGGGTGCCGGTCGCGCGCGCGCAGCAGCGCCTCCCGCCCGGCCGGGCCGCTCACCACCCAGGGTGGGTACTGGTAGTGCACCGCGCCCAGCTTCCCCGACTCGCGAAGCGGTACCAGCGCCTCCAAGAAGGCGCGCTCCTCATCGTCGGTCGGGAGCCGGGGCCGGCCCTGCTCGCGCTCGTGGCCGGTCAGGCTCCGGTAGGCCTTGATGTTGAAGAGGAAGTCATCCGGGGTGCGAGCGACCCAGTCCGCCACGCGGTCCGGGGTCGGGATCCCGTAAAAGCTGGAGTCGATCTCGACCAGGGGGAAGTACCGGGCGTAGAAGGCGAGACGCTCGCGCTGTCGCCGGCCACGGAGCTCGTCCGGGTAGAACCCCTCGTGGTCGACCCAGTTGCAGGTGCCGATCAGGATCGGGGCTCGCCCCCGCCGCTCCTCCATCTCCTCCAACAGTAGTGACCGCACGCGTCTCGGGTCAGGGGGCAGCGGATTCTGGCCCCGGCGTCCCAATCCGAACCCACCTACTGGCCACGGCGACGACCCGGCGCGTCCATCGGCCATCATGCGGTGCATGAGCGCCGCCGCTCCCCCTCCGGTCCGACATCCGACCGACCTTCTCCACCTCGCCACCGCCGCGGCCGAGGCGGGAGGGCGGGTGATCACCGCCGCGCGCGCCGCCGGCCTTCGCGCCATCCCCGAATCCAAAGGCCGGGGCGACTGGGTGACCAGTGTCGACCGCGACGCCGAGGCGGCCGCGACGGCCATCCTGCGCACCGCCACCCCGGAGATCCCCATTCTCGCCGAGGAGGGCGGAGGTTCCTGGGCCGAGCGCTTCTGGGTCGTGGACCCCCTCGACGGGACCACCAACTTCGTGCTCGGGTTCCCCATGGTGGGGGTGAGCATCGCCCTCGTCGAAGCGGGGCAGCCCACCGTCGGGGTGGTCAGCGCCCCGGAGCTGGGCAGCCGGTGGACCGCGATGCGGGGGGCCGGGGCCTTTGACCGGGCCGGCCGGCGTCTCAGCCTGATCGACAGCCCGGCGGCCGGGGTGACCGCCACCGGATTCCCCTTCCGTCATCCGGAATGGCACGCCCGCTACCTGGCGGTGATGAACGCTGCCCTCGGCGAGTTCGAGGACCTCCGCCGGGTGGGAGCCGCCTCCCTCGACCTGGCGTACTGCGCGGCCGGGGTCTGGAGCGGCTTCTTCGAGCTGGGGCTCGGGCTCTGGGACATCGCGGCCGGCGCGCTTCTCGTCCGCGAGGCCGGGGGGGTGGTCACCGACTGGGCCGGCGACGAGACCGCCGTCTTCCGGAGCGGCGACATCCTGGCCGGCGGCCCACTCTGGCATCAGCGCATGCTGCAGCTGGTGCGCCAGGTGGAGGGGAGATGAGAGTCCGTAACCTGAGCCGCCTCCTCCGATTCCACCTTCACGTGCCATGAGGGAGATCTGCCTCCGTGACCGCTGAGCGCCCCGCGAACGCCACCTCGCGCAGCACCGCTGCGCCTGGCGGCCTGCTCGCAGGCCGGCGCATCCTGGTGACCGGCGTGCTCACCCCCAAGAGCATCGCCTACGCGATCGCAGACGCCTGCCTCGACCACGGGGCGGAGGTGATCCTCACCTCGTTCGGACGGGCCATGAGCCTCACCGAACGCAGCGCTCGCCGCCTCGGTCTCGAGGGACCGGTGCTGGAGATGGACGCCTCCCTACCCGACCAGGTGGCGGCGGTCGCCGCGGCCCTGCGGGAGCGGTGGGGGGGGCTGGACGGTGCCGTCCACGCCATCGGCTACGCGCCCGAGGATGCCCTCGGCGGCAAGTTCATGACCACGCCCTGGGAGTCGGTCGCCGTCGCGATGCAGGTCTCCGCGTTCAGCCTCAAGACGATGGCCGCCGAGCTCGCCCCCCTCATGCCCGACCGGGGAGGCTCCCTGGTCACCCTCACCTTCGACGCCACCGTGGCCTGGCCGCTCTACGACTGGATGGGCCCCACCAAGGCCGCCCTCGAGTCGATCGTCCGCTATCTTGCCCGCGACCTCGGCGCGCGGCGCATCCGGGTCAACTCCCTCGCCGCGGGCCCCCTGGAGACGATCGCCGCCAGGGCGGTCTCCTCCTTCGAGGGACTCAAGGACGCGTGGGGTCACGTGGCCCCGCTCAAGTGGGACAGCGCGGACGCCTCCCCGGTCGCGGATGCGGCCGTCTTCCTGCTCAGCGACCTCTCCCGGGCGGTGACCGGGGAGATGTTGCACGTGGACGGCGGCTTCCACAGCCAGGGGGGAGCCCCGGCGCAGATCCACCTCCAGGAGGGGCCGGGCCAGTGAGCGCGGCGCAGAGCAGCCGGGTGCGGGTCGCGGTCACCGGTCTCGGTGCCATCACACCGCTCGGCCTCGATGTCGAGTCGAGCTGGGCCGCCTGCAAGGGCGGCCGCTCGGGTGTCGTCCCGATCTCGCTCTGCGAGGCGTCGGACCTCCCCACCCGGATCGCCGGTGAGGTCAAGGGCTTCGATCCAGTCGACCACCTCGGGATCAAGGAGGCGCGTCGGACCTCGCGCTGCGTCGCTCTCGGCGTCGCCGCGGCTCGCGCCGCCGTCACCGACTCCGGGCTGGACGTGCGCTCGATCGGCGATGACGTCGGGGTGCTGGTGGCATCGGGGATCGGCGGGCTGGAGTGGCTGGAGAACGGGGTGGTCCGGCTCAACGAGGGGGGACCGCGGCGGGTCTCGCCCTTCACCATCCCGGCGATGATCCCGGACATGACCGCGGGCCGGGTGGCCATCGACTTCGGTGCCCGCGGGCCCAACTTCGCCGTGGTCTCCGCCTGCGCCTCCTCGGGCAACGGCATCGGCGAGGCGGCCGAGTGGATCCGCCGCGGCGATGCCGTGGCGGTGATCGCTGGCGGCACCGAGGCGGCCATCTGCCGGATCGGGATCGCCACCTTCACCGCCATGCAGGCGATGTCCAGCCGCAACGATGAGCCCGAAAAGGCGTCGCGGCCCTTCGACAAGGACCGCGACGGGTTCGTGATGGGCGAGGGCGCCGGGATCCTCATCCTCGAGGAATACGAGCATGCTCGCCGCCGCGGCGCCCGCATCTATGCGGAGGTGGTCGGCTACGGCGCCACCGATGACGCCGTCGACGTGGTGCAGCCGGACCCGGCCGGCACCGGCGCCTGCCGCAGCGTGCGGCGCGCGCTTCAGCGCGCCGGTGTCGAGCCCGACCAGGTCGACTACGTGAACGCCCACGGGACCTCGACGCAG
Organism: Candidatus Dormiibacterota bacterium; assembly: GCA_003135255.1. Taxonomy (GTDB): domain Bacteria; phylum Chloroflexota; class Dormibacteria; order Aeolococcales; family Aeolococcaceae; genus Changshengia. The sequence continues at coordinate 7,227 of PLAX01000135.1, forward strand.
CTCAACGACGCCGCCGAGACCCGTGCGCTCAAGGCGGCCCTCGGGCCCCGGGCCGCCACGGTTCCGATCAGCTCCACCAAGTCGATGACCGGCCACCTGCTGGGCGCGGCCGGTGGGGTGGAGGCGATCTTCTCGATCCTGGCGATCCGCGACAACTTCGTCCCGCCGACGATCAACCTGGACGAGCCCGACCCGGAGTGCGACCTCGACTACGTTCCCAACGTCGGGCGGAGCGCACGCGTGGATCTGGCCATCAGCACCAGCTTCGGCTTCGGCGGCCACAACGCCTGCCTCGCCTTCGCCCGGGCGGACGACTAGCGGGGCCCTTCGCCACCCTGCTGGCAGGGGCCAGCCGCCCCCCCGCGGGGCTCGACCAGGGCATGGAACCGCGTCTTGACGCGGATGTGCGATCCCGGCAGCCGCGATCCATACGTCACGGAGTGCGCGGTCAATCTGTCACAAGGGGGACGAGTTACCGTCATCAGGGGGGTCGCGCCTAGTGCATATGCTCTACCCCGATGCTCAAGCACACCGCTCTGGTCAATCCCGCCGCGCGGCCCGCTGGCTTGGCGGCGCTGCGCCTCGCCATCGGCATGGCGCTGGCGGCGGCCCTCGCGGCGGTGGCCATCGGGGTGGGGGCCGTGGTCTCCGGCGGCACCTGGAGCGGAACGGTCGCCTGCAGCCTGGTCATCGGCGGCATTGCGATCCTGAGCGCCGCGCTGCTGGTGGTGACCGTCCATCTCTACCAGGCCCGGGCCGAGCTGGTGCGCCGCCAGGCTGAGCTCGAGGACATGGCGAGCGTCGACGCTCTCACCGGAGTGCCCAACCGGCGTGCCTTCGAGCGCGAGCTGGAGCGCAACGTCCGGCCGGGGGCGGACGTGGCCCTGGTGCTGATCGACCTCGACAATCTCAAGTCCATCAACGATTCGGTCGGACACAGCGTGGGCGACGAGGTCCTGCGCGGCACCGCGGTGCGCATCCAGGGCTGCTTGCGCACCACCGACACCGTCTCCCGGTTGAGCGGCGACGAGTTCGCGGTGCTGCTGCCGAGGGTGGGAGATCGCAGCAATCTCGAGGTGATCTCCCGCCGCATCGTCGAGGCGGTGCAGCGCCCCTACCCCGCCGAGCTGCTCAGCTGCACGATCAGCGCCAGCGCAGGGGTGGTCATGATGGAGGGGGAGACCGGCCCCGGGGAGCTGCTGCGCAACGCCGATGTGGCCCTGATGTATGCCAAGCGCCAGGGCAAGGGCCGCTATGTGATGTATCGCCACGAGCTCCACTCCAGCGAGCTCGAGCGCATCGCCTTCGAGCGGGACCTGCGCATCGCTCTGGAGCAGGAGCAATTCGTCCTCCACTACCAGCCGATCGTGGACTCGAAGAACCGGCGCATCCTGGGTGTCGAGGCCCTGGTGCGGTGGCAGCATCCCGAGCGGGGACTGGTGCCGCCGCTGGACTTCATCCCGCTCGCCGAGGCGACCGGCCTGATCGTGCCGCTGGGAGCGTGGGTGCTGCGCGAAGCTTGCCTCCAGACCCAGAAGTGGCGGACCAACAGTCCCAGTCTCTTCAAGGACTTCCTGCTGAGTGTCAACGTCTCGGCGCGGCAGCTCTTCGGCACCCAGCTCCAGAGCGACGTGGTCACGGCCCTCAACGAGTCGGGACTGGACCCCCGCCACCTGGTGCTGGAGATCGTCGAGTCGCAGGTCATGACCGACGTCGCCGGCGCCCTCCGCCAGTTCGCCGCTCTCAAGGAGATCGGGGTCCGGATCGCCATCGACGACTTCGGTACCGGCTACTCCTCGCTCGGACACCTCCAGGAGTTGCCCGTCGACTTCCTCAAGCTGGACAAGAGCTTCACCGACAACATCACGGAGTCGGTGAAGAGCCAGGAGCTGATGCGCACCGTCGCCCAGCTCAGCCGCGCGCTCTCCATCGCCACCGTGGCCGAGGGCGTGGAGACCGTGGAGCAGGCGGACGTGCTGCACAATCTCGACGTCAACCTCTGCCAGGGCTTCTTCTTTGCCCGACCGATCGACGCCGAGGGCCTCTCGCGGATGCTGAAGCGGGTGCGCCGCCTCCCCGAGGTGGTGCCCGCGGCGCGCGGGTTGGCACCGGCAGCCGGCGGCGGCCGGATCGCGGTCCGGGTGCCCAAGGCGACCCGGGTCACCGTCCCCCAGCTGACCAACTGATCGGCAGGTAAGCCCGCTCAGTCTCCCGCGCGGCTCGGAGGTGCGTCACCGACCGGCCGTGCCCCCGCCTGAGCCGTGTACGCACCGGTGTGGGAGTGGGTGCGCAGGCTCTTGGCGCGGCCCCNNCTGGCGAAGGCGGTGGCCAGCTGACCGTGCAGCGAGGTGGAGCCCACGAAGATGGCGAAGGCGAGCTGGCGGGGGATGCTCCGCGAGGCGAGGACGATGGCCATCGAGAAGGAGAACACCATGCCCACGTTGGCGAAGGTGCGCAGCATCCCCGACGAGATGCCGAAGAGCTGGGGCGGTGACGCCTTCATCACTGCCGACGTGTTGGCCGGGAAGAACGAGCTGGCCCCCAGGCCGTTGACCAGGCTGCCCACGACGACCACCCACAGCGCTGTGTCCGCGGTCAGCTGGGCGTAGATGAAGAGTGCGATGACCTGGACGGCGAGGCCGAAGGTGGCCGGGATCACCGGACCCACCCGGTCGGCGAGGCGCCCCGCAAAGGGGCCGATGGCGCCGCCCACCAGGTAGCCGGGGACGAGCAGGAGGGAGGCGTCGAGAGCCGAGAGGCCCCGCGTCCCCTGCAGGTACATGATCACGAGGAAGAGGACGGCGTAGTTGGCGAGCCCCTGGAAGAAGGAGGCCAGCAGCGACGGCGCCATGGTCGGGATGCGGAGCAGGGACAGCTTGAGCATCGGCTCCGCCTGCTTCCACTCGACGACGGTGAAGATGCCGATGAAGACGAGGCCACCCACGAAATAGCCGAGGATGGTGGCGTCGAACGGTGTGGACGCCAGCGATGTCATCGCCCAGAGCACCCCGAAGAGCCCAAGGCCGAGGGTCAGCATGCCGGCGAAGTCGAGGCGGTGACGGTGCCGCTCGCCGACGTCGTGGAGGACGCGCACGGCGAGGAGGACCGCGGCGATCCCGATGGGCACGTTGATCCAGAAGATCCACCGCCAGGAGAGGTAGGTGACGATCACCCCGCCGAGGACGATGCCGAGCACCGCCCCCGCGCTCCAGCCGATGCCGTTGAAGCCGTAGGCCTTGCCGCGTTCCTGAGGGGGGAAAAGATCGGCGATGACGGCGCCGCTGTTGGCCGTCACCAGGGCGCCGCCGATGCCCTGGATGACGCGGAAGCCGATCATCGACGAGCCGTCCCAGGCGAGCGCGCAGAGAGCCGATCCGATGATGAAGACGACGAACCCGGCCTCGTACATCCGCACCCGGCCGTACATGTCGCCGAGCCGGCCCACCTGGGTGGCGAGCAGGGTGATCACCAGCAGGTAGCCGATCACAACCCAGATCACCGAGGAGAGGTCGACCCGCAGCCCGCGTTCGATCTCGGGCAGGGCCAGGATCACGATCGTGGTGTCGACCGCGGTGATGAGCACGCCGGTCATGACCACCGCCAGGCCGAGGTTCCGCCTCACCGGGCGGGGGGTGTGGGCGGTGAACGGGGCCGGGGCCGCGGGTGGTGTGGCGCTCACGGGAAGGAGGATACCGTCGGGCGCCTCCCCGGCCGCCGGCTGCGAGCCGTCCGCGGCGCATTGGCGACTTACCGAATGTCGGCGCGCTGTCACAGAATGATCGGATGGTTTGTGACGTCAGACGCATGCTCTGACGGGGTAGGGGGGCCCATGGGGGGCTCCAGCGATGGTTGCCCTGGAGGAATTGCAGCAATGCTTCGGACCTCGATGCTCAGCTGGTCAGACAAGAAGCGCGTCCGTGTCGCCCTGGGCGGCCTTCTCGCGGCTGCTGCTGTCACCGCGTCGGGTGGACTGTCGGCCGCGGCCGCTCCGCTCCCCGCGTCTCGGGTGGCGACCCCGGTCGTGCAGGCGCAGGTCGTCGTTCCGTCAAAGGTTTCTCCGGACGGGGTCTCCTGGTCGGGGACGCACCGCACCGGGCCGCCGACGTACCGCCCGGACGGGGGCTCCTGGTCGTGAGCTCCTAACCGGTCCGGGGCGGTGAGGCCGGGGTTGCGACCGCGCCGGCAGCCATGATGGTGCGCCAAGCCCGTCGGCTCACCGCCCGCGTGGGGCGGGTGCCTCTGCTCGCCGCCGCCCTCGCCGGGGCGGCCGCCCTCGCCACGGCGGCCGTCGTCCCGCTTCCGCAACCGCCGTCGCCGTACACGATCCCCTGGTGGCTGCTCGCCGCGCTCTTCTGCGTCGCCGAGATCTGCGTGGTCCACGTCCAGTTTCGGCGCGAGGCCGAGTCCTTCTCGCTCAGCGAGTGCGCCCTGGTCATCGGGCTGTTCTTCGACCGTCCGGTGACGGTGGTCCTGGCCTGCCTCCTCGGCGCCGCCGTGGCCCTGACGCTGCATCGGCATCAGTCCCCGCTGAAGCTCGCCTTCAACCTCGGGAACTTCACCCTCGGCGCTGCGGTGGCGGTGGCGCTCTTCACCCTGCTGGCTCCCCGCGGCGACCCCATCGGCATCATGGCCAGCCTGGCGGCCCTGGTCGCGGTCACCCTGGCCGGCTCGCTCCAGGCGGCGATGTTCGTGGTGGCCCTCTTCCTCTCCGAGGGACGCGCCGACCGCAGCGGCGTGTTCGGCAACTACGGTCTGGCCATGCTCGGCACGGTGATCAACGTCTGCCTGGGCTTGATCATCGTCAACCTGATGTGGTTCCACCTCGAGGTCGTCTGGCTGCTGGTGGTCCCAGTGGCTGGCGTCGCGCTTGGTTATCGCTCCTACGTGTCGGAGCGCGAGAACCGTCAGCAGATCACCTTCCTCTACGACTCCAGCCGTCACCTGCAGCACGCCGAGAACCTCGATACGGCGCTCCTCGACGTGCTCAAGGGCTCGCGCGACTCCTTCCGCGCGGAGATGGCGGAGATCATCATCTTCCCCACCCGGGAGGGCGAGGTGATGGTCCGTACCGGGGTCGGCGTCGGCCGGGTCGAGCCGATGCACGCGGTGGATCTCGACGAGACCGGGCAGGAGCTCGTCACCGGGATGGTCGCGACCGCCCCGGCCATCCTCGAGCCGAGGACGAGCAGCAGCGATGGACTGCGCTTCCTCGCCGTGCTGGGTATCCGCGACGGTATGGTCGCGGTGCTCCGCCGCGAGACCCGGCCGATCGGTCTGATGGTGGTCGGGAACCGGCTGGGCGAGGTCAGCGCCTTCGACGACGAGGACCTGCGCCTCTTCGAGATGCTCGCAGCGCACACCGGCAGCACCCTGGAGAACGGCCGTCTGGAGCACTCCCTCCGGCAGCTGACCGACCTCCAGTGCAAGCTGCGCCATCAGGCGCTGCACGATCCTCTGACCGGGATAGCCAACCGCGCCCTCTTCCAGGCCAACGTCCGCGACCGTCAATGACAGCCTCGGGCACGTGGTCGGCGACGAGCTGCTCCGGGCGGTGGCCGGCCGCCTGGCCGTCTGCCTTCGTCCCGGAGACGTCGCCGCCC
>PLAX01000205.1 GCA_003135255.1 Candidatus Dormiibacterota bacterium
GCGACGGTGTGCTCGAAGTAGCAGGAGCGCCGCCCGTCGGCGGTGACCACGGTCCAGTCGTCCGCCAGGACCCGGGTCTCCGGCCGGCCGGCGTTGACCATCGGCTCGATGGCGATGACCAGGCCCGGCTTGATGAGATTGCCCGTCCCCGGCTTCCCGAAGTTGGGCACCTGGGGGGATTCGTGCATGTTGCGGCCGATCCCGTGACCGACGTACTGGCGGACCACCGAGAAGCCGCAGCTCTCGACGTAGCTCTGGACGGCATGGCCGATGTCGCCGATGAAGCCCCCGGGCCGGGCCGCGTCGATGCCCCGGCGGAGCGCCTCGCCGGTCACCTCGAGCAGCTTGGCGACCTCCGGATCGGGAGACCCGGCGCAGAGCGAGAGGCCGGAATCCGCCCACCAGCCGTCCAGGGTCAGACCGCAGTCGAGCGACACCAGGTCCCCCTCCTCGATGACCCGCTCACCCGGGATGCCGTGCACCACCTGCTCGTTGAGGGAGACACAGAGGGAGTTGGGGAAGCCGTTGTAGCCGATGAAGCCGGGAATGCACTGGTGATCCCGGATGAAGCTCTCCGCCGCGCGGTCGAGATCGATGACCCGGAGTCCCGGCCGCGTCGTCGCGGCCAGGTGAGCCAGGCAGGCCCCGAGNNGCCCGCATCTTCTCGATCTCGTCCGGCCGCTTGAGCCGGAAGCCCTCGATCTTCATCGCAGCCGCATCATCACCGGGGCGGCTCCGCGCCGAGGACCGCCAGGATCTGCTCCGTCACCTGGTCGATCGGAGGGGACCCGTCGATGCGCTCGATCCGGGTGCCCGCCCGCTCGTAGTACTCCACCACGGGTGCGGTGTCGCGCTGGTACACCCGCATCCGCTCGGCGAGCGCGTCCGGGTTGTCGTCACTCCGCCCGTCGATGGCGGCGCGGCGCAGGATCCTCTCGCGGATCAGCTCAGGGTCCACCTCGAGGTAGAGGACCAGCCCGACCTCACGCTGGTTGCGGGCCAGCATCCGGTCGAGCGCCTCCGCCTGGGGCACGGTGCGGGGGAAGCCGTCCAGGATGACGCCCCGCTCGGCGTCGGGCTCGGCCAGCCGGCTCTCGATCATGCGGACCATCAGCTCGTCGGGCACCAGGGCCCCGCTCTCCATGATCGGCTTGGCCTCGCGGCCCAGCTCCGACCCGCGGGCCACCTCGCCCCGGAGGATCGCCCCGGTGGAGACGTGCGGGGTGTCGGTGGTGGCCGCCACGCGCTGGGCCTGAGTGCCCTTGCCGCTTCCGGGGGCGCCGAAGAGGATGACGATCATCGGATGAAGCCCTTGTATTGGCGCATCAGCAACTGCGTCTCGATCTGTTTCATGGTGTCGAGTGCCACGCCGACGACGATCAAGATCGCCGTGCCACCGAGGAGGAACTGGGTGGTCGACACCCCGGTCAGGAAGCTGGTGGCGAGCGGCAGGACGACCGTCACGCCGGCCAGAAACAGCGCCCCGGCCAGCGTGATCCGGCTCATGACCCTGCCCAGGTACTCCGCGGTCTGGCGCCCGGGCCTGATCCCGGGGATGAACGTGGACGACTTCTTGAGGTTGTCGGCGACGTCATTGGGATCGAAGACGACCGCGGTGTAGAAGTAGGTGAAGCCGAGGATCAGCACGAACTCGAAGCCGTTGTAGAGGAGGTCGAGCAAGACGGTGCCGCCATTCGGCTGCCAGTTGTCCCGGACCCAGGTGGCCAGGTTGCCGATGAATCCGGAGGCGGAGCCGAAGAGGTTGGCGAAGATGGTCGGGAAGGCCATGATCGAGATGGCGAAGATGATCGGGATGACTCCCGCGGTGTTGACCCGGAGCGGCAGGAAGTTCCGCCGCCCGCCCGCCGATGACATGCCGGTGCGCGGGTTGAGCACGCGCTGGGCGGATTGCATCGGGACCTTGCGCTGGGCCTGCTGGACCTCGATGATCCCGGCTGCCGCCACCAGGGCGATCACCGCCATCTCGAAGATGTGGAAGATGTTGGACGGGCCCTCCGAGCCGTAGCTGACGAGGGCGCCCGGGAGCTGGGCGATGATGCCCGTGAAGATGATCAGGGAGACACCGTTGCCCACCCCGTATTCGGTGATCAGCTCGCCCAGCCACATGGCGATGATCGTCCCCGCGGTCAGGGTGACGATGATGGTCAGGGTCTCGGTCACGCTCGGGTTGACCAGGATCGCGACCGACGGGTTGGTGAAGAGGGCCATGAAACCGAAGGCCTGCAGAGCCGCGAGCGGGACGGTGAGCCAGCGGGTGTAGCGGGTGATCCGCTTGCGCCCCATCTCGCCTTCCTTGGACAGCTCCTTGAGCCGGACCGACACCACGGTCATCAGCTGCATGATGATGGTGGCGTTGATGTACGGGTTGAGGCCGAGACCCACGATGGTGAACTTCGCCAGCCCGTTGCCACTGAAGAGGTTGAGCAAACCAAGCAGGGTGTTCTTGCCGAAGAGGTTGGCGAGCGCCGTCGGGTTGGCCCCGGGGATGGAGATCGACGCCAGGATCCGGAAGGCGAGCAGCAGAAGCACGGTGAAGACGAGCTTCTTGCGGAGCTCGGGGATCCGGAGCGCCTGAGCGAGGGCCTGGAGAAGGTTCACTCCTCGGGCTCCGCCTCCGCCACACCGCCCTCAAGGACCACGGCGCCGACCGGTTGCACCCGGGTCACCCGCTCCTCAAGGAGCTCCACCCTGCCGCCGGCGGCCTCGACCGCCCGCCGGGCGGCCTCCGAGGCGCGGTGGACACGGACGGTCACGGGCACCCGCACCCTGCCGGCTGCGAGCAGCTTGACCCGCTCGCCGGCATTGCGCACCAGCCCGTGCTGGAGCAGGGCGGCTCCGTCGACGATCGCGCCGCTCGCGAAGCGGTTGAGCTTGCTCAGATTGAGCACCGTGTAGTCCACCCGCCAGCGATTGGCGAAGCCACGCAGCTTGGGCAGCCGCATGGTGATGGGCATCTGGCCACCCTCGAAAGCGCGCGGCACCTTGGATCCCGCGCGGGCCCCGGCGCCCTTCTGGCCACGACCCGAGGTCTTGCCCTGCCCAGCCGAGATGCCCCGGCCGATGCGCTTGCGCGAGTGGCGGCTCCCCGGAGCGGGGCGCAGCTCGTGAAGTTTCATGACTCGCTCCGGAGCGGCGCATCCTCGGCGCCCGCGCCGAGAGGCCCGCCGGCAGCGAGCCTGACCGCGACCTCGACGCTGTCGGCGGGGACACCGTCCACGCTGACCAGGTGACGCACCTTCTGCACCATCCCGCGCAGTGCCGGGGTGTCCGGGTGCTCGACGGTCTGGCGGAGCCGGCGCAGGCCGAGAGCGGCGACGGTCGCCTTCTGGTCGTGGGCATACCCGATGGCGCTCTTGCGATAGGTGACTCGCACGAGGGCGGGGCCGGTCTCGGTCGCCGGCTCCTCCGCGGTCTGGGTGGCGGGGGAGCCGCTCATACGGCCTCCGCCGCCGCGGCGGTCT
>PLAX01000062.1 GCA_003135255.1 Candidatus Dormiibacterota bacterium
CCCCGTAGTGGTCGAGCCGGCTCTTCAGGTACGCCTTCTCCTGCACGGCGCGCTCCGGAGAGCCCTCGGCGCGGAGCTCCCCGTCGATCTCGAGGAGCAGTTGCGGGACGTCCATGAGGTCTCCTGATCAGCGGCGGCTCGCCAGGCAGCAGTGCTTGTACTTGCGGCCGCTGCCGCACGGGCACGGATCATTGCGCGACGCGACCCGCCATCGGCGCCGCTCCTCGCGCTCGTCGATCTCCAGCGCTCCCATGATCGCCGCCACCCCCTTGCCGGAGCGGCCCAGGCCCACCATCCGCTGGAGGTGGGGCAGCATGTGCTGGTACGACTGCCGGTAACCGGCGCAGAGGTGGTTGAGCCCGGGCTCCCCCTCCGGCGTGAGGTCGAAGCGGTCCTTGGGGCAGCCGCCATTGCAGAGGAAGAGCACCGGGCAGGAGCGGCACAGAGCGGGCAGGTCGGCCTTCTTGGCCTCGCCAAAGGCGAGCTGCGCCGGTGACTCGACGAGCGCGCCCAGACCATCGGTGACGACGTTCCCCAGCCGGTGGGCCGGGTCGACGAAATGGTCGCAGGCGTAGACGCTGCCGTCGTGCTCGAGGGCGAGGACCCGCCCGCAGGTCTCGGACATGATGCAGAGGTTGGCGGGCTGCCCGCTCACCACCTGGAGCGCCTCGGCGAAGTTCTGCACGGCGATCCGGCCCACGTCGTGGCGCACCCATTCGTCGAAGACGGTGCAGAGGAAGGCCGACATCGCCTCCGGAGTCACGGAGCGCTCGGTGACCGCGCCGCCGGTGTCCCGCTCGACCACGGGCAGGAACTGCACCCAGCGCACCCCCTCGGCGAGGAAGAAGCGGTAGACCTCGAGCGGCGCCGAGGCGGTCCGCGCGTTGAGGGTGCAGAGGACATCCGGCTCGACACCGTGCTCGCGGAGACGGGCCAGCCCCCGCATCGTCCGGGCGTGGCTCGGGAGCCCGTGGCGGTCGGGGCGGCTGCGATCATGGAAACGGGCCGGGCCGTCGATGCTGATGCCCACCGCGAAGCGGTTCGCGGCGAGGAACGTGCACCAGGCGTCGTCCAGGCGGGTCCCGTTGGTCTGCAGGTTGTTGAGGCAGCTCCATCCCGGCGGGAGGTGCCGCTCCTGCAGCTCGACCACGCGCCGGAAGAAGTCGAGGCCGGCGAGGGTCGGCTCCCCGCCGTGCCAGGCGAAGTAGAGGAGCGGGCCCGGGCTCGCTTCGATGAAGGCGCGGATGTGGGCCTCCAGGACCGCGTCTGACATCCGGTACCGCTCGCCGGTCGGGAAGAGGCTGGTCTTGCCGAGGTAGTAGCAGTAGTCGCAGGCCAGGTTGCAGAGGGGCCCGATCGGCTTCGCCATGACCCCAAATGGCTCCGCCAGCCGCGGGGATGGGGACGTCGCGGAGGGCGTGGCGGCGGGCGGACTGGGGGGCGTGAGGGTGTTCATGAGCGGCTCGGGTGCCACTGATCATCCGCTCTGGCGGTGGCGAGTCGGCGTCACCTTCGAGCCCGAGCGGACATCCCCTCAGGGCGAGATCCCGCGGCCACCTCGCCGCAGCCCGAAGTGGGTTCACGACCTTCCTCGACGAGTTGGTGGTGACTATCTCTTGACATTCACTTTTATGATAGTTACTATCGGTTGGAAGTTAGAATCAAAAGGATGACGCCGCCATGAACGCATCGGCACCCGCTCTCGGAGTCGGGGCCCGGAGGTGGTGGGCGCTGGGAGCCGTCGTGCTCGCCGTCCTCGCCGTCGGGCTCGACGCGACCGTGCTCAGTGTGGCCATCCCGACGCTGGCCACCCAGCTCCACGCCTCGGAGTCCGACCTCCAGTGGTTCTCCTCCGGCTACCTCCTGGTGCTGGCGGCCCTCATGCTCCCGGCCGGGCTGCTCGGTGATCGGATCGGCCGCAAGCGCGTCATGGTGGGGGCGCTTCTCCTCTTCGGCATCGCCTCGGTGGCCTGCGCGCTCTCCAAGACCCCGGCCGAGTTTCTCGCCGCCCGCGTGCTGCTGGGCGTCGCGGGCGCCCCTCTGATCGTGATGGCGATCTCGGCCCTGGCAGTGCTCTTCAGTGAGGAGGAGCGCCCCAAGGCGGTGGGCATCTGGGCAGCCGCCAACTTCATCTCCCTGCCAATCGGTCCGATCCTGGGCGGCTACATCCTCACCCACGCCTGGTGGGGATGGGTGTTCCTGATGAACGCGCCGGTCGCCCTCCTCGGCTTGCTCGCCGTGGTGCTGCTGGTACCGGAGACCAAGGCGTCGAGGGCTCCGGGCCTCGACCCGATCGGCGTGGGCGCCTCCACCGCGGGCCTGGTCGGTCTGACCTACGGGCTGATCCAGGCAGGACAGGACGGTTGGGGCAGCGGCTTCGCGATCGTCCCCATGGTCGCCGGCGCTCTGCTCCTGGTCGGCTTCTTCCGGTGGGAGGCGGTGCTCGGGCACCGTCCGGGCGGCCAGCCCCTCGTGGACCTGAACCTCTTCCGCTCGCGCAACTTCACCTGGGGGGTGATCCTCCTCGCGGTGTCGGGCGTGGCGATGATGGGAGGCCTCTTCACCCTCCCCCAGTACTTCCAGGGGATCTTGGGAGTGGATCCGATGGGCAGCGGCTTCCGTCTCCTGCCCCTGATCGCCGGACTC
>PLAX01000189.1 GCA_003135255.1 Candidatus Dormiibacterota bacterium
AGCCTCCCGTGCCTCAGCCCGCTCCTACCCGCCGTCTCCAGGACCCGGGCCACCCTCCCCGTCAGCGTCGCTGACGATTGGTCAGTCCAGGCGGACCGCATGTCAGGTGGGCCGATCCGGACCCATTGGTTAGAACGACCCATCGCCGCTGTGAGGAGGGCATGGGTCTGTCCCGTGGCCACCGCCGCGAGCTGCGCCGCTGGCCACCGGCCGTTGCTCTCAACCGAAGTCAGTCAGTCTTCTGGATGAAGGAGAGGAGCGTGGGCCAGAGGTCGGCGAGCGCAATCTGATTGGGCTCGGGCGTCGCCCCCTGGGTACCACAGGAGTCCTCCCCCGTCTCCGCCTCCGGTTCGTAGGGGACGAGGCTTCCGAGCGCGTGGCCGGTGGTGGCGACCCCTCTCCTCGGACTGCCGTGGCATCTGCCAGTCGAGCCACAGCCGGAGATCGGTGAGTGCGCCGTCCATGGCCCATGCACTCACCCGCAGCACCGGACCCTGCCCGCCTCGCCGGAGCATCCGAGCTTCACCGGGGGGACCCGGTCGGAATCCGGCGTGCATGAGTCCGGGGAGGCCCTCGAACGGGTCCCAATCGCGCTCCCGCAGCTCCCGCTCGAAGGCGTTGACCACTTCGGTCGGATTTCCCGTAGCATCGAGCACCGCCTGCAGGTCCGCGAGCAGCCCTTGATGACCTATGAGCCCTCGGAGCGAGGCAGGGGCGCCGGTGAACCGTCACCCAGCTGCCTTTCGGCTGCGACACCGGGGACACCGGAATTCGGCGGGCGCCCTCTACCCTGGCGATGAGATGGTGTCGATGGCCAGGTTGGGGCACCGACCAGTGCTCCGCCCGGCTGCGGCTGCCCTCTTCGCGCTCCTTGCCTCGTGCTGGTTCGGGATGGACTGGGGAGGGGTGCACCCCACCCTCTTCGCCGACGACCTCCTCCAGTTCGTCCTGCCGGGCGCGGCCGCGGTCAGCTGCGCGGTGGCGGCGGTCCGAGACCGCGACCGGCGACGTCTCACCTGGTGGCTGGTGGCCGCCTTCTGCGGTTTCGAGGCCGCCGGCAACCTCATCTGGTTCGTCATCGAGGCCGTCATGGGCCACACGGTGCCGTTCCCCTCCCTGGCCGACATTGGATTCCTGGCGGCCATCCCCTTCGCCTTCGCCGCGGTGCTGAGCTGGCGCGGCCCGTGGGCGAAGCTGCGCAGCCTCAGCGTCCTCCAGGGCCTGGTGCTCGGCGGTTCCCTGCTGATCGTCAGCTGGGCATTCGTCCTCCGGCCCCTGGTCGCCTCCAGCGGCCTCGACCCACTGGGCGATGCCCTCGACATCGTCTATCCCCTCACCGACGTGCTGCTCCTGAGCCTCATCGCCTTCGCGCTCCTCTACCGAATGCGCCCCGTGCCCCGCGGCCTGCTGCTGCTGGGCCTCGGGTTCGCCGCCATCACGGTGTCGGACAGCACCTTCACCTACATGACCCTGAAGGGCACGTTCGGCGTGACCAACTGGATCGACGCCGGTTGGCTGCTGGGGTATGCATGGATCGGCTGCGCCCCATTTTGGCCGGCGAGTGAGGCCGAGGCGGTGCCGGAGCCAGCCCGGAACAGCCTCCTGCTGATGGTCGTTCCCTACGTCGGGCTGGCGGGGGCGATCACCGGCGCCGTCTACGAACTCCTCTCCGGAGTCGGGGTGGACCCGGTCCTCATCGCACTGGCGTTCGTGGTCGTGCTGCTGCTGCTGACCCTGCAGCTGGTGGCGCTGCTTGAGAGCCGCAGCTGGGCGCGCGAGCTGACCAGGGTGGATGACCAGCGCCGCTCCCTTCTGACTCACCTGGTCAAGGCACAGGAAGAGGAGCGCCACCGAATCGCCGCCGACCTTCACGACGACGTCGTCCAGGTAATGACAGCCATAAACCTCAGGCTGGAGGTGCTCAGGAGGCGGGGGGGTCCAGATGGCGACGGGAACGTCGAGGCCCTCCAGCAGCTGACCAGTCAGTCGATCAGGCGCCTGCGCGAGCTGCTCTTCGAGCTTCATCCCCCCGCCCTGGAACAGTACGGGCTGGCTGCCGCACTGCGAGCTCAGCTCGATCAGTTCACCGAGAGCACCGGGGTCGCGGCGCACCTTGGCACCGAGATCACCCAGGAACCGGAAACCAACGCTCGCACGGTGCTGTTCCGGATCGCTCAGGAGGCGCTCCAGAACGTACGCAAGCACGCCGAGGCGGGACGCGTGGTTGTCGAGCTGAGGACGGTCTCGGGTGGCACCCAGGTCCGGCTGCGCGACGACGGGCGAGGCCTTCCACCCGGCTTCAGCTCGGCGCCGCCCCCAGGGCATCTGGGCCTCACCGTCATGGACGAAAGGGCGCGGCTGGCGGGTGGCTGGTGGCGGATCGCTCGGGCTGACGGGGGCGGCACGGCGGTCGAGTTCTGGGTGCCCGGCCTGCTCCCGCCGCCCCCCACGTCTGCGCTCGACCCAGGACCCGACGTGAGGTCTCGGGAGCCGCGGGACGGTCATCGCCAGTGATTATACCAAACAGATGTGCGCATGGTCAAGACGAACACACCCCACAGCATGATCTGGACAGCGGCTGGGTCGGGCGCGAGTGTTCAGGCCAGGGACTTCGGGTCGGTCAGCCAGCCCTCGCGCGCCCCTCAGCCGGCTCCGCCGCCTAGCCGCCCGCGTAGGCCGGCGAGCACCAGCTCGAGCCCCTGAGCAAACTCCCAGTCCCCGTCCCACGGGTCGAGCACCAGGTGCACGTTGCGCAGCGCCGCAAAGTCGGGCCCCGAGTGCTCCCGGAGGATCGCCAGCATCGCGTCGCCCCGGGTCGCCTCGCCCATTCCGGTGATCTCACACTGGACGAATCCGGACGTGTAGGAGAGCAGGGTCGTCCACGCCGACTCCGCCTGAAGCGGCTCGAAACCGGCGGCCTCCAGGATGGCGAAGGCGCGCGCCACCACGACCAGCGTCTCCCGCTGCACCGGCGGCCGGTTGGCGATCAGCGGGAAGAGCTCGGGATGGGCGAGCAGGATCCGGCGGAACGCGCCGAAGCCGTACCGCACGGCGTCCTCCCAGCCGCTGGGGGTGGCCTCGGGCAGGGGCACATCGCTGAGCACCGTCGCCACCAGCCCGTCGAGCAGCTCCCCCTTGGACGGGAAGTGGTGATAGAGGCTCATCGCCTCCACCCCGAGAGCCGCACCGAGCCGGCGCATGGAGAGCGCGCGCAGCCCCTCGGAGTCCACCAGCTCGAGGGCGGTATCGAGGATCCGGCGGCGGGTCAGGGCGTGGCGCTCGCCGTCAACCGCCGGTGTGGTGTCCATCACTTCTGATCATTCTTTCGCGGGAGGAGTCGGATCTGTCGGCTCAGCCGGGAGTTCGCAGTTGCCCCCGCTGGTCCTTACGGTGTAAGGTCTGGCCCACCACCTACCTTACACCGTAAGAAGAGGCGGTGATCGACCCAGAGCGAAGAGACTCCTCCGGGGCGGGAGCGGGACCGCCCGACCCGTGGCCGGCGGAGAGATGGGAGACGGGAATGTCCGGATTGGCCCAAAATGCCAGCAGGCGTCCCTGGCACGTCCTCCTCCTCTTCCTGGCACTCACCCTGGTTGGGTTCGGCCTGTCCGGGGTGGTCTCGGGACGGCTGAACGACAGCCTCTCCCAGTACGACGACCCCTCGACGGCGAGCTCGCAGGCCCGCGCCGAGGTGCAGGCGGCGACCGGCGTCGACGTCGAGGAGGGCTACACGGTGCTGGTCGAGCTGCCCGCCCCCGCGAGCCTCGCGTCGGGACCGCCGGCGAGGGTCAGCGCGGTGGTCCGGCTGCTCCGGCAGCGCCCCGAGGTGGTGCAGATCACCGACGCGTGGTCGACGGGGGTGCCCGCGCTGATCTCCCGAGATGGCAGGAGCGCGATCGTGGTGGCCAGCCTGCGCGCGGTCAAGGAGGTCACCGCCACGAACGCACTGCAGGCGAGCATCGACGCCGATCCCCTGCTCTCCGGTCACGTGATGCTCGGCGGCTCCACCGCCCTCGACGCCCAGGGCAGCGCGCAGAGCCTGCAGGACCTGCGGCTGGCGGAGACGATCGCCATCCCGATCCTGCTGGTCCTGCTGCTCGTCATCTTCCGGAGCGTGGTCGCGGGGCTGCTGCCTCTCTTCGGGGCAATGGTGAGCATCGCGCTCACGACTCTGGGGCTCCTGCTCGCGACCCGCTTCGGCAGCGTCTCCGTGTACGCGCTGAATCTCGTGTATGCACTGGGCATCGGTCTCAGCATCGACTTCAGCCTGCTGATCGTCTCCCGCTACCGCGAGGAGATGAGGACCACGGGCGCGGGCTACGCCGCGCTCGCGCGCACGCTCAACACGGCGGGACGCACCGTGCTCTTCAGCGCGGCAACGGTGACGGCCGCGCTCGGCGCGCTGCTGCTCTTCCCCATCGTCTCGATTTCCTCCATGGGACTGGCGGGGATGATGGTGACGGTCTCCTCCGCGATCGCAGCGGTGGTGGTGCTCCCGGCCGTGCTGGCGCTGCTCGGCCCGCGCATCGACGCCCTCTCGCTGCTCCGACGCGGAGCGGCTGCGCAGGCGGCCACCGATTCCGGGTGGTGGTCACGGCTGGCCCGCGCGGTGATGCGACGGCCGGCGGCGATCGCGCTGGCGGTCACCCTGGTGCTGCTCGCGGCCGGCACCCCGGCGCTCGGCGTCCAGTTCACCGGCTACTCGACGAAGGGACTGCCCGCAGGCCTGGCCGCGGTGCAGGTGGACAACACGCTCTCGTCGGACTTCGCATCCGTGAGCGCGGCACCGCTGCAGCTCATCGTCACGGCGGCCCCGGCAGCGGCAGCCGAGGTCGACTCGTATGCCGCCTCGGTCGCGCGCGTCCCGGGGGTGGTCGGCGTGCAGAAGCCGGTCGTCCTCGGCCCCGACCTCTGGGAGGTCAATGCGACGCTGAGCGGCGCGTCGGCGGTGTCGACGGCCTCACAGGATGCGGCCAACGCCGTCGGGCGCATCCCCACCCCGTTCCCGGTCAGGGCCACCGGATACACGGCGAGCTTCATCGACTTCCAATCGAGCGTGGTCGCGCACCTGCCGTGGGCGGTGCTGCTGCTTGCGGCGACGACGCTCGTGATCCTCTTCGTCATGACCGCGTCGGTGGTGCTCCCGGTCAAGGCGCTGGTCATGAACATGCTGACGCTGACCGCCACGCTCGGGCTGATGGTCCTCGCCTTCCAGAACGGCGCGCTGAGCGGGCTGCTCGGCTTCCAACCCCAGGGGGCCATCAACCTGATGACGCCGCTGCTCGCGGGAGCTCTCGCCTTTGGCCTCTCCACCGACTACGGCGTTTTCCTGCTCAGCCGCATCCGCGAGGGATACCGGAGCGGGCTGCCGACCCGGGAGGCGGTCGCATTGGGGCTTCAGCGCGTCGGCCGCGTGGTCACCTCGGCGGCGATCCTCTTCTGCATCGCCGTGGGCGCGCTGGTCCTCGCCAAGACCGTGATCCTCAAGGAGATCGGCCTGGCGGCAGCTCTGGCGGTCCTCATCGACTCGAGCGTGGTGCGCGCGCTCCTCGTGCCCTCGCTGATGGCGATCCTCGGCCGGTGGAACTGGTGGGCGCCGCGGCCACTCGCCGCCCTGCACCGGCGGTTGGGTTTGTACCGCCTGGAGGCGGGGGAGGTGCACACCGAGAGCGCGCCGCTGTGAGGTGAACTCCCGAGGTGACAGCCACCGCAGCGTGGAACCACTCGTAGCCCGATGTCGCCCCCCGTCCCCCGAAGGAGGGATCATGTCGGTCGCAGTCTATGCCGCTGTGGGCCGGAATGGCTGGACGGGGTGGCAGGGGGCATTCCGAACGCGGACGAGGAGAAAGGAATGGCAATGCGAACGACAACGCTCGGCAGCGACGGTCCCGAGGTCGGCGTCATCGGCCTCGGCTGCATGGGCTTGACCGCCTCGTATGACCTGGCGACTCCGCGCGAGGACGCCACCTCGATCGGGGTTATCCACCAGGCGCTCGACCTCGGCATGACGCTGATCGACACCGCGGACGCGTACGGGCCGTACACCAACGAGGAGCTGGTCGGCCGGGCGCTGGCGGGCGGCCACCGCGAGCGCGCGGTGCTCGCCACCAAGGTCGGTCTGGTGATGGGCGGCTCCACTCCGGCTGCCCTGTCCGGCACGGCCTCTCCCGGTGCGGGCAGGGACGGCCGCCCCGAGCACGTCCGGAAGTCGATCGACGGCAGCCTGCGACGGCTGGCCACCGATCATGTGGACCTCTACCAATTGCACCGGGTGGACCCGGGGGTGCCGCTGGAGGAGACCTGGGGGGCGATGGCGGAGACAGTGGCGGCGGGCAAGGCGCGGCACATCGGCCTCTCCGAAGTGTCGGTGGACGAGATCCGGCGAGCGCAGGCGGTGCACCCCGTGACCTCGGTGCAATCCGAGCTGTCGCTGTGGACCCGCGACGTGCTGGCGGAGGTGCTGCCGTACTGCGCGGCGCAGGGCATCGCCGTGATCCCGTTCTCCCCACTGGGTCGCGGCTTCCTGACCGGGCGGTTCTCGTCGTTCGACGACCTCCCTCAGGACGACTTCCGGCGCCAGCTTCCGCGCTTCCAGCAGGACGCGCTGCGCGCCAACCTGGTCATCGTCGGCCGGGTGCGTGAGATCGCCGAGCGGGTGGGGGCCACCCCGGCCCAGGTGGCGCTGGCGTGGGTGCTGGCCCAGGGCGGGCAGGTCGTACCCATCCCCGGGACCAAGACCCCGAGGTACCTGACGGAAAACGCCGCCGCGGTCGCCGTCGAACTGCATGCGGAGGACCTGGCCGAGCTCGACGGCCTGCCCACGCCCGAGGGCACCCGCTACTGATCTGCCCACACTTGGTCCACCAAGATTGCGGAGCACTCCGCAGAGGGCGGCGCCGGCCTCCGCTAAACGTCTAGGATCGTGGCCTTGGACGCGAGCAAGGAACCGGCTCTGCTCTTCGATCTGGACGGCACCCTGGTGGATAGCGTCTACCAGCATGTGATCGCCTGGCGCACGGCCCTGGAGGACGAGGGCCTGGACCTCTCCACCTGGCGCATCCACCGCCGTGTGGGCATGAGCAACGGGCTGCTGGTGAACGCCCTCGCCAGAGAGATGGGGAGGGAGTTCTCCGCGGAGCAGGTGGCGGCGCTGCAGGCGGGCCACGCTCGCGTTTTCCGTGAACTCGCACCGCACGTTCGGCCGCTGCCCGGGGCGGTCGAGTTGCTCCGCGACCTCTCTCAGCGTGGTGTCCCCTGGGCGATCGCCACTAGTGGCACCCGGGCGACCGCCGGACCCAATCTCGCCAAGCTGGGAGTGCCGGCGTCGGTGCCGGTCGTCACCCGCGACGAGGTCCCCTTTGCCAAGCCCGATCCCGATCTCTTCCTTGCCGCCGCCGATCGGTTGGGGGTGGCCATCACCAACTCCGTCGTCGTGGGGGACAGCATCTGGGATGTTCTCGCCGCCCGCCGCGCCGGAGCACTGGGAGTGGGCCTGCTATCGGGCGGCTACAGCCGCCAGGAGCTCGAGGTGGCGGGCGCCTTTCGCATCTACCATGACCCTGCCGCACTCCAGCTCCACCTCGATGAGCTGGGGATCCGGAGGTGACGTACGGACATCGGTCCAACCGGGCCCCGCTGGACGCCTGCCGAGAGGTGGCAATGATGCGGCGCGTCAGCGGGAAACGCGAGAGCGCTTAGCAGGGAACGTCCCACCCTCACGTGTTGAGAATGAGTCACCTGAGGTCAGCCTGACTACTCAGCCGGCTCCCGGGATTCCGGAGGTTCGCCCTGCACGTCGACGATCGCCGTGGCCGAGTCAGCCACGCCCCCCAGATCTCGCAACCGCTCGCGCAGGTCCTGCATCTGCCGTTCCGTCTCAGCCAGCTCAGAGGCCTGGCGCCGCATCGTCTGCTCCATCTCCCATCTCGCCGTGTCCGTAGTCGCCCCCCGCGGATGCCGGACAGACCACATGCCCTCCCAAAGTGCGCGCCTCTCCTGCACCTCTTCGCGCAGGACGTGCGCTTCGTGCTGGCGGTGCTTCAACTCAGCCTCGAGGCGGACACTGAGCTCGGCCTGGAACTGCTTCTGCAGGGCAGACTGCCAGCGCTCGAAGAGCTGTGTCGCCAGTTCGCCGGCGAACTGCTGGATCTCGGAGGGGCTCAGAATTACCCCTCCCCCTCCGGGCGACGTCGCCGCAGCCGAAGCGGGCACCTCCTCCTCCATCGGGCTGTGCTCCCCGGCCTGCTCGATCTCCCCCGCCCGGGAGGCGGGCGGCGAGGGAGGAGAGCCGGCCGGCGCGGTTGTGTCTTCCGGCGGGTTGGTCACGTTCTCAGCCGCCCATCCTACCTCTCCCTCGGTTCCGGTCCCCGCCCCCACTGCTCCACTCGTAGCCGCCATCGGGACGGGACGCCGCCGATCGTGACACCACCGATCCGCAAGGCCGATGCACCACCGCAGACTGAGGCTTCCGCTTCGCTCGGTGCGTTCGTCCGAATGGGGGTAAGAGCACCCTCGCCTGGCCCAGCCTGACCTCGCTGGATGGGCCGGCCCAGTGCTCGCCGGGCAAGGTCGCATCGGCAGTGTGCCACCGGTGCGCGCTTCCCCCCGGGAGAAGGGCCGTGATCTCCGGCTAGTCAGCCCGGGTAGACGAACGGCGGCCCTTGTGTGGGGCTGTTGGCGAGGATCGTCCCGATCACGATGAACGCCACGACGCCCACTGCCAGGCCGGCGACGCCCAGGATGATCGCGGCGCGGGCCATGCCGCCTCCGCGCTCGCCGCTCGCCTCGATCTGATGAAGGGCGATGCCCCCGAAGATCAGTGCGAGCACGGCGCCGATGACCGTGAAGCACCAGAAGCCCATCACGAGTGCCGCGATGGCGAAAGCGTTGGTCGGGGGGCGGCCCGGATACGGGCCCCGCGGCTGCGGCCAGCGCTCCGGAGGCAGCGGTCTCGCGCTCACGGGGCGGTCGGGAGCGGGCACATCCGAGCCGGCACCTGTCTCGGGCGAACGGTCCTGCGGCTGATCCAGCTGAGCAGCCGCAGGAAGCACCGGGGCTCTGCATGCGGAGCAGTAGCGCGCGAGGTCGTGCAGCGCCTGGCCACACTGATCGCAGTACACATCTGCCTCCGGAACCGGGACGAGGTGATGCCGCCGGATTGTACGGGGCCGCAAGCCCAGTCGAGTGGGACGCGGCTACGAGCTCAGTCGAGCGGAGCGGAGGCGGCGAGCGGCTCGAGGCCGCCCACGACCTCGACGCCGAGGATGTGGGCGATGTCCGCGGACGACCGCCCGACGTGCAGCTGGTAGGTGCCGCCCTCCACGTACCAGCCGGCCCGTCCGCGGTGGAGCGGCCCGTCGTGGACATGCGCGGCGGGAATGTTCCGGCGGTCTGCCAGGTCCAGCCACGCCTCGTCGACGACATCGTAGTGGGCGAAGGAGCGCTCGCCCAGCTCGAGGCTCACGGTGGTCGACTCCCCCGGGTCCAGGTGCACCTTGGCGAAGGCCCTGAGCTCCTTCACGGCCCGGAGATGTCGCTCCGGCGAGCCCGAGCCACCGCCAGGCGGCGCAACGTAGAGCTGCACGACCTCCGAGCCCCGCCGGGTCCCCGTGTTGGTCACCGGGACCTCGACCCGCAGCCGCTCGCCGGGAGCCAGGCGCGAGCTCGACAGGCTCGGTGTGCCGATCTCGAAGGTCGTGTAGGAGAGCCCGTGGCCGAAGGGGAACCGCACCGGCAGCCGGCGCGCCTCGTACCAGCGGTAGCCCATGAGGAGGCCCTCGCCGTAGGGGACCTCGCTGCTCTCACCGGGGAAGTTGCCGTAGGCGGGCGAATGCTCGAGCAGGAGCGGCAGGGTGGTGGGAAGGCGGCCGCCGGGCTCGGCCTCGCCAAGGAGCACGTCGACGAGGGCGTTGGCGTGCTCCTGCCCGGCGAACCACGTCTGCAGGAGGGCGCCGGCGGCATCGGCCCACGGCATGGTCACGGGCGACCCCGTGTTGACAACGACCACAGCGTCGCGCGTCGTCCGGACGATCCGCCAGACCAGGTCATCCTGCCTCCCGGGCAGGTCCATCGACTCGCGGTCGACGCCCTCGGTCTCGACCGTAGAGTCGGTGCCGACGATGACCACGACGGCGTCGGCACCCTGGGTCAGGGCCACCGCCCGCTCGATGCCGGCCTCGTCCTCTCCGGCCTCGTACACGATCTCAACGCCATCGCCCAGTCGCCGGCGCAGCGCCTCCAGCGGTGAGAGGAGGTAGTGCGGCAGGACGGTGGCGCTGCCGCCGCCCATGATGCCCGGATGCTCGGCGTTGCGCCCCAGCACGGCCACCCGGTGCAGCGCCCCGGCCGCAAGCGGCAGGACGCCCCGGTTGGCGAGCAGCACCGCCGCCTCGGACGCGGCCCGGCGCGTCATCTCGCGATCCTCGGGCCGGTCCACCGGCTGCTCGTCCCGTGGCTCGTCGTCGAGTGCCCCGACTTCCTCAAATACCGTGAGCATGCGCCGCACCTTGGCATCCAGCTCCGCCTCCTCCACCCGCCCGGAGCGCACCGCCTCGGCCAGCTCCCCACCGAAGGCGCGCTCCGGTCCGGGCATCTCCAGATCCAGCCCAGCACGGGCCGCGTCGACGGTCTTCGCCAATCCGAACCAATCGGTCATGACGAAGCCCGCGAAGCCCCACTCCCCGCGGACGATGTCGCGCAGGAGGCGTGGGCTGTCGGGCACGTGCGTGCCGTTGACCCGGTTGTAGCTGGTCATGATGGCCAGCACCCCGGCGACCCTGACCGCGTGCTCGAAGGGCAGCAGGTAGAGCTCGCGCAGGGTGCGCTCGTCGATCATGGACGAGCTGGTGTAGCGCTCAAACTCGGTCTCGTTGCCGACCAGGTGCTTGACGGTCGCGATCACGCCCTGGTCCTGGACCCCGCGGATGTACGCGACAGCGAGCCTGGCGGTGAGCAGGGGGTCCTCGGAGAAGACCTCGAAATTGCGCCCCCAGAGCGGATGGCGGTGCAGGTTGACGGTGGGCGCCAGCAGCACCCGGGCGCCCTTGTCGCGGGCCTGACGGGCGACGGCGCCGCTCGCCTCCGCCACCAGCCCGGGATCCCAGGTGGCGCCCAGCGCCGTCGCCGAGGGGATGCAGATCGAGGGCGTCGGCGAGAAGAAGCCGTCCTTCTCGCCCCGAGCGCCGTTGGGCCCGTCGGTGAGCTTGACCGAGGGGATGCCCAGCCGGGGGACCGCCGCGGTGTGCCAGAAGTCGATGCCGGCGGTGAGCGACGCCTTCTCGTCGAGGGTCATCCCGGCCACGAGCGCAGGGATGTCACGGGCCGGGTCCGTGCGGGAGCGGGGCTGGTCGATGCCCGTCTCCTCTCCCCTACTCGGAGGGCGTCGCGGCCACGGCCTCCGCCTTCTCCTTCCGCTCGCTCTTCTCGCGCCGGGTCGACTTGGAGACCAGCTGCATCTTGATCTCGCCGTCGACCACCTCGACCACGACGGTGTCGCCGGGGCTGTGCTTGAGCCGGAGCAACTCCTCGGAGAGCGGATCCTCGATCACCTTCTGGATGACCCGGCGGAGCGGCCGGGCGCCGTAGACCTTGTCGAAGCCCTCCTCGACGATGCGGTCCTTGGCCTCGTCGGAGACGGTCAGCTGCAGCTCCTGCGCGGCCAGGTGGGTGGCGACACGGGCCAGCATCAGCTCGACGATCTCGCGCATCTGAACGTGATTGAGCCGCTGGAAGACGACCACCGCGTCGACCCGGTTCAGGAACTCGGGACGGAAGGCACGCTTGAGCTCGTCCAGGATGCTGTCGCGCATCTTGGCGTGGTCCACGTCGATGGCACGGTCGGCCGACATCGCCGGCTGGAAGCCGAGCGAGAGATTGCTCTTGAGGCTGGCGACGCCGAGATTGCTGGTCATGATCACGATGGTGTTGGCGAAGTTGACCGCCTTCCCCTTGGCATCGCTCAACCGGCCGTCCTCGAGGATCTGGAGCAGCATGTTGAAGACTTCGGGGTGGGCCTTCTCGATCTCGTCGAAGAGGACGACGCTGTACGGACGGCGGCGCACCGCCTCGGTGAGCTGACCGCCCTCGTCGTAACCGACGTAACCGGGAGGCGAGCCGACCAGACGGGCGGTCGAGTGCCGCTCCATGAACTCGCTCATGTCGAGCCGGATGATGGCGTCCTCGTTGTCGAAGAGGAAGGCCGCCAGCGAGCGGGCCAGCTCCGTCTTGCCCACCCCGGTGGGCCCGAGGAACATGAACGAGCCGATCGGCCGGCGGGCGTCCTTCAGTCCGGCGCGGGCGCGCCGCACCGCCTGCGAGATGACCTTGACCGCCTCATCCTGGCCGATGAGCCGCTTGTGGATCTCCGCCTCCATCTGGAGCAGCTTGGTGGTCTCCTCCTCCACCAGCCGGGCCACGGGCACACCGGTCCACGAGCTGATGATCTCGGCGATGTGCTCCTCTGTCACATCGGGCACGGTCGCGCCGAGCTTGTCCCGCCAGGCCATCTCCTCGGAGACGTACTTCTCCTTGAGCTTCTTCTCGTTGTCCCGGAAGTTGGCCGCGGTCTCGTAGTCCTGACCGGCAATGGCCTCTTCCTTCTGGGTCACGAGCTCGCGGATCTCCTTCTGCATGGCGCGGAGCTCGCCGGGAGTCGTGGTCAGCTTCATGCGCACCCGCGCGCTGGCCTCGTCGATGAGGTCGATGGCCTTGTC
>PLAX01000007.1 GCA_003135255.1 Candidatus Dormiibacterota bacterium
ACGATGTCGGAGTCGAAGTCGGAGCGGGCGCTGTCCAGCATCCCGGAGATCAGCTCGACCCTCTCGGGTGACCAGAGCAGCACAGCCGCCAGCTCGGTCACGGTGGGCACATGGCCGGCCTGCCGGTGGAGCGCCACCCGCGCCACATCGAGCAGGCGGGTGTCCTCGACCAACTCGGCGGCCTCCGCGATCGCGGCTTCGCGCACTTCGATGACGTGGTCGAGATGACGGTTGACAACACGGCGGACGTAGGCGCCAAACCCGGCACCGCTGCCGGTGCGCTCAACGTACTCCTCGACCGCCACCAGCGCCGCCAGCGAGCCCTCCTGAAAGAGGTCGAGAAGCTCCACCCCGCGGTCGCGGTGGGCGACCGCCTCAGCGAGAACCGGGCTCAGCGCGTGTTCGACCAGGGCGGCGTGAGCGTCCCGATCACCTCCGACGGCAGCGGCGATCAGGGCCTCCACGGCTCCGGCGGACAACCTGGGGCCGGCGCGCACCTGGGCCGCCAGGGCATCGAGCTCGGTGTCGTCCTCCCTCACGCTCATGGCGGGGTCAGCATCCCATCGGGAGGTAGGACCTGCCCACGACCCGGGCTCAAACGCCAGCCGGCGCCTTGCGGCCGAATTGAGCCGCGAAGTGCTCGACCGCCCGGGACACCTCCCGGCGCGCCGCCCCCGCGCTGGCCCGTTCGATGGCCAGGCCGGTGAGGCCGTTGCCGACCGAGTAGCGGGCGGTGAGCAGGACCCTGCAGCCGCCGCTCACGGGGCGGACAGTGCCGGTGATGGTGAGGTCGAGACCGTCCTCGAGGGTCATGACGGTGCGCTCCGGGCGGACCGCCTCAGTGCACACGAGCACCCCGCGGAGGTGGCGTCCGGAGATGCCCGCCTCGACCTCATAGCGCGCACCCACCCCCTGGGCGGGGCCTCCGATGTGCACCAGGCCCTTCACGCCGGGCAGCCAGTCGGCGTGCTCCAGGTCGGAGAGGGCCGCGAACGCCTCCTCTCTTCCGACCGGCACGGTGACGTCGGCGCTGGCCTCGATCACGGGTGGGACGGCTGAGAGCTTTGGGATGCCATGACTGACATTCACCGTACCACCGGGTGGACGCGGCCCGCGCCCGCCGCCGCACCGATCTCTCCGTCGCACCGTCACCTCACCGTCGCGAGAAGACGGCGGCCGTCAGGTAGTGTCGGAACGAAGCGAATGAACGTTGGCATCGCCCTCCTTGTCGCCCTGCCCCTGCTCGCCCTGGTGGTGGCGTGCTCCGCCCTGGTGCGCCAGTCCCGACGCGATCGGAACCGGCTCGAGGAGCGGGCCGCCGACCTGAGCGCCTCCGCCACCCGGCTCCGGGCGGTGGCGGACGCCGTGACCGAGGCCATCCTGATCCTGGCCGGGGACGGACAGGTGACCCTGGCCAACCGGGCGGCCCACCGGCTCTTCGAGGCGGCGGACGGCACCCTCACCGGCTGCCACGTCGAGCGGCTGCTGCCCGCGTTCCGGCCGGGTGCCTCCGATCTGCCGATGGGTGGAAGCGGCCCGGGCCAGGCCGAGGTGGCGGCGTTCCGGCGTGACGGGACCACCTTCTCAGCGCAGGTGGACAGCCGTCTCGTCGCCGAGGGCGAGGGTCGCATCGTCGTCGTGCGCAACATGTCCGAGGTCCGCGCCCAGTCCGCCGCGCTGATCCACCAGACCCTCCACGACAGCCTGACCGGGCTTCCCAACGACTGGCAGTTCCGGGAGGCGCTCCTCGCCCGCCTGGAGGTCGCCGCGGCGCGGCGGGCCCCGTTCAGCGTCTTCCTCCTCGACCTGGACCGCTTCGCGGAGGTCAACGAGAGTCTCGGCCACGGCGCGGGAGACCGCCTCCTGGTGGTCGTCGCCGAGCGGCTCCGCCAGACCCTCCGGGCCACCGATGTCGTGGCGCGGCTGGGAGGCGACGACTTCGCCATCATCCCGGGAGGCAGCGCCACGCCGGCGGCGAGCGCACGGATCGCCCGCCAGGTGCTCGCCGCCTTCAAGGAGCCGGTGACGGTCGACGGGCACGCGCTCGAAGCCGGGATCAGCATCGGCATCGCGAACTTTCCCGACCACGGCGCCGACACGCAGACCCTGATGGCCAATGCCGAGATCGCCCGCCAGGCGGCCAAGCAGGCACGCCGGGGGTGGCGCGTCTACACACCCGCCGATGACACATCCGAGATCGAGGACAGGGCGGTGCGCCTCGCCGAGCTGAGGAAGGCAATCGACAACCAGGAGCTGGAGATCTTCTACCAGCCCGTGGTACGCCTCGCCGACTCGGCGCTGCTCGGCCTGGACGCGACGGTGCGCTGGCGCCACCCGCGGCACGGCCTGCTGACCCCGGACCAATTCGTCCCGACCGCGGAGGAGACGGAGATCATCCGGCCGCTCACCCGCTGCGCGCTGGGGCTCGCCATCGAGCAGCAGGCGCGCTGGCGTGACCAGGGCCACGCCCTGCGGGTCAGCGTCAAGATCGCCGGGCGCAACGTCCAGGACCGCCAGCTCCCACGCGCCGTGAGCGGCCTGCTGGAGCGGTGGGGCGTGCCGCCGGCGTCCCTCTCGATCACGGTCGATGAGAACACCACCCTCTCGCTGGAGGCTCCGGTCCTGCGATCTCTGGCCAAGATGGGGGTGGGCGTCGCTCTGGACGACTACGGCTCCGACTCCACCTCGCTGCTCCGCCTCCGCGCCCTGCCCTTCACCGAGCTGCGGCTGGACGGCTCGCTGCTGGCCTCGGCGCGCCGCGAGGGGGCGGAAGCTGCGGCGGTGCGCGGCATCGTCGAGCTGGCCCACGCCCTCAACCTCACCGTCATCGCCACCAGGGTCGATGACGAGGCGGCACGCACCTCGATCCAGCGACTCGGATGCGATGCCGCGCAGGGGGGCCTGTGGGGCGACCCCGTACCCTCAGGAGCCGTGATCCCGCTGCTCCGGCTGCTCGCCCGGCAGTCGCGCTTCCCGGGGCTCAGCCGGTACCGCTCAGGAGCCCCTCCCCCACCCCGCACGGAGCCCGCGGAGACCGGCTGACCCGGGCCGCATCACCCGGTCGACTAGACTCGGCCGCCAATGGCCACAGAGCTTGGAATCGCGCTGCTCGGCGTGGGGACGGTCGGTGCGACGGTCGCCCGAGAGCTCGAGGCGCATGCCGATCGCCTGGCAGCCCGGAGCGGCGGCCCGCTGGTGCTGCGCCGCGTCGCGGAGCGGGACCCGGGACGAACTCGCCAGCTGGCCGCTCGTGGGGTGACCATCGACGCCGATGCGGCCACGGTGGTGGCGGCGCCGGACGTGGACATCGTGGTCGAGCTGCTGG
>PLAX01000133.1 GCA_003135255.1 Candidatus Dormiibacterota bacterium
TCCTGGGCCGGCTCGACGGTGTGGTGGCGGTCGAGGCGCGGCTCACGTGGCGCATCGACGACCACGCCGCTCCCCAGGGGAAGCACGCGGCTCGCACCTGACTCGGTCGCCGCCCAGGGCAGGAGCGCGGCTCGCACCTGACCCCTCCGGGGCCCGGGTGCCTCCCGGGCATACCCCCGGACCGTACACTTGTGCGTCGATGAACGGCCCGTACCACCTCGAGGCCCTCGACGACGTCGATCGGGCTCAGCTCGAGCCCTGGGTGAGCAACCTGGACTCCCCCGTATTCGCCCTGAATGGTCTCTCCCAGGTGACCGCGGCGGCGCTCTTCGCGCGCTACAGCCGGAGCCCCAAGAGCCTGCGCCGGCTCCTCCTCGATGAGTTCCTGAAGGGGGAGGCGGTCGTTCCGGAGCTCGCGGCCCCGGCTCGGGACGATGCCGGCAGGGCACGGGCGGGGCGCCTCTTCGGGCGCGTCATCGCCGAGTACGGGGACGATTCGGTCGCCCAGCTGGGCGGCATCCACCTGGCCTGCGAGCAGGTCAGCCAGCCCCTGGCCAAGGCGATCGAATGGGGTCGCCTCGCCGCCTACCTCGAGCAGTCGACCCGCTACATCCCCTACACCGACCTCCGCGACGGCCATTACCGCTATCACCGCGACCCGGAGCTGATGGCGTCGACTCACGCCGGCGCGTACCTCGCGGCCATGGACGGGCTCTTCGACGCCTATGTCGAGATGCTCCCCCTGCTGCGCGCGCACCTCGGTCAGAGCCTGCGTGCGGAGGCCGACGCCAAGGCGCGCGAACGGGCGATCCGGGCGCTGGCCCTCGACCTCCTCCGCGGCCTGCTGCCCGCGGGCACGGTGAGCAATCTCGGGGTGTACGCCTCGCCCCAGGCCCTGGAGCAGCTGGTGATGCGGCTGCGGGCCCACCCGCTCCCCGAGGCGCGCACCTATGCCGAGTTGATCGACCGCGAGCTGCAGGCGACCATCCCCGAGATGGTGACCCGGCTCGACCGCCCGGACCGGGGCGGGGTCTGGGTCGAGTATCTGCGCGAGACAGCATTGGCCCTGGAGGCGGAGGGGGAGAGGCTGACCCGTTCCGGTCGTCTCCAGGAGGAACGTCCCGGCATCGAGCTCCCATCCGCCGGCTCGGTCACCCTGCTGCGCTGGGACGCGGACGGCGAGGAGCGGATCATGGCCGCGGCCCTGCTGCCGCACACCTCGGCCGGGCTCGAGGAGGTGGTGGCCGCGGTGCACGCGCTCCCCGAGGCAGAGCGGGACCGCCTCTTCGCCGCCGCGCTCGGAGTGAGGGGCAATCGACGGCACCGGCCCGGCAGGGGCTTCGAGCACACCGATTACACATTCGAGCTGGTGTCGGACTTCGGGGCGTTCCGCGATCTCCAGCGCCATCGGATGCTGACCATCCAGTGGCAGGAGCTGACCCCCGCGCTGGGCTACGCCATCCCGCCCGAGGTGGTCGCCGCCGGGCTGGAGGGGCGCTGGCGCCAGGCGGTGGAGCGGGCCGAGGCGGCCTGGGCGGAGATCCGCCCCATCCTGCCCGAGCAGGCCCAGTACCTGGTCACCCTGGCCCACCGGGTCCGCTACGTGATCAAGCTCAACGCCCGCGAGGCGCTCCACCTGATCGAGTTGCGCACCTCGCCCCAGGGGCATCCCAGCTACCGCCGGATCTGCCAGGAGATGCTCCAGCAGATCGACAGCGTCGCCGGCCACCACCGGGTGGCCCGCGCGATGAGCTTCGCCGGGCGCGAGGACGTCCACCTGCCCCGCTACGCGGCCGAGGTGGGCCGGGGCGACTGAGCGGGTCGGGCCGGCCGGGGGCTGTGTCAGGGCCCAAGGACCCATGCGATCCGGGAACTCAAGCCCGTCTCCGGGCGGGCGGTGTCGTATGATTCCTATCGAACCACCGCCGGAGGGCGGGGCAGCCGACCTCAGAGGGACCCAGCCATGATCAGCGTCTCTGAAGCAGCCGTCGGGCAGCTCAAGGAGCTCATCCCCCAGGAGCCCACGGCGAAGGTCGGCCTGCGTGTATTCATCCAGTCGGGCGGATGCAGTGGCTTCTCGTACGGGATGGGCCTGGACGACAACCCACCCCGGGAGGACGACGAGGTGGTCAACGTCAGCGGGCTGAGCGTCTACATCGACGAGTACTCCGCCCAGTACCTGGAGGGAGCCGAGATCGACTACGTCGACGCCCTCATGGGTGGCGGATTCACGATCCACAACCCCAATGCGGTCCGGACCTGCGGCTGCGGCCATAGCTTCCAGACCGCCGACGGAGCCGGCGAGGCCCGCGCCTGCGGGCACTGAGCCCAACTCGCCGGCTCCGCCCGGCCGCCGCGGGGGGCGGTGGCTGGGCGCGGTATCCTGTGCCCGCGACGCGGGAGTAGCTCAGTTGGTAGAGCGCTAGCCTTCCAAGCTGGATGTCGCGAGTTCGAGTCTCGTCTCCCGCTCCATCGCCCTTGATTCTCGCGTTGAGCAGCAGCATCGGCTGGCTGCGCCGGCGGGAACCGGAACGGCTTCGCGGGCCTTCTGGATGTGTGTCGCCAGCGATGCGAGAGTGCGCCTATCCGCAGGACTGCGCTTCATCATCCGTTTTGCGTTCAGAAGCTGCTGATGGGAGATGAGCCGCCTTCGGCAGCCGATGTGCGGATGAGGGTCACGGCCAGCACGGCCAACCACACCTGACAAATCGCCACGAGGCCCCGCTCGGCCAGGCCCGGCCAGACGCCGGTCGCCTCCGCCAGCGCGAGCAGGCCATAGATGGCGGGGGTCACCACGCCCGCCACCCGCAACAGCGGCCGGAGCCCGCTCCACCGTGGGAGCGACACAAGCTGGCGCGCCAGTGGCCAGGGGGTGATCGCCAGCACCCAGAGGGCGACCCCGGCGAGGATGGCGTCAGCCAAGCCGCCAGCGCTGAGGAACTGGTGGGTCACGGTGCATCCCTGGGCGGAGAGCTGACAGGGGAGGAGAGGGAAGGAGTTGCCGAGGGCCAGACCGGACAGGCCGATCTTCCACGGTGCTATGGGAGCGGCCTGACCCCACGCCGTGCGCAGGCCGAAAAGCGCGAAGCCGCACGTGCCGAGGCCCCCGACCGCGAAGCAGACGATGGGGAACCAGACGTGCGGCGCACCGGCCGCCTGCATGTCGCTGATGGTGTCGGTGAGAGGGCTGTACCGCGGCCCCTGCCAGGTCTCGGCGATCAGCCAGCCAGCCGCGAAGGCCACTTGCGCCACCAGTCCGACTACTCCCCAGACGAGCGCCCCACGCCGTCGCGGGCGCCCCGGTGCCGCAGCGGTCATCTCGGCCATCTGGTCATCCGGTGTCGGAGCCTCCAGCGGGCTCAGATCCAGCGGCGCACCCGGGCGCGGTAGGCCTCGTACGCTCGCCCGAAGGCGCGCAGCGAGGTCTCCTCGACCGGGATCACGAACCAGTTGACGTAGCCGATGGTGAGCACTAGGAACAGGAGAGGCCAGGCGAGGACCAGCATCCCCTGCTCGCCGAGGTAGGCGAGCACCAAGCCGAGGTACATCGGGTTGCGGGTGAATCGATACGGACCTGTGGTGACCAGGTTGTTCGGCGCCTCGCCCGGGGTGGTGGTCGTCTCAAGCCTGTGGAAGAGCACCAGTCCCGATCCCGCGATCACCGCACCCGTGAGAAAGAGCGCCACCCCCGCGACCCGGGCCAGCAGGGAGAGCGTCGAGGACGGCGAGCTCAGCGGGAGGAGGAACTGCAGCCCCACCCCGAGGAGGAAGGCGAGGACGAAAACCCAGGGCACAGGCATGTGCAGAAAGGGACGCTGCGTGGTGGGAGCGGGACGATCCATCGTCTCGGTCACGGGGTCTTCCCGTCGGCCTGCGTCCTCGCTTGCTTGTCGGCGTCCGCCCACCGCGGCCGCCGCGATCGGCGTCTCTCCCGCTCGGCGGACGCGCGCTTGTCGAACTCCAGCCTCCCGAGGAACTGGGTGAATCTCGCGACATCCGAGGCGTCCCAACCAGCCACGAAGGATTCGAAACGGGCCACCCCCACCTGCTGGAGCCGCTGCAGTTCCTCGTATCCGCGGGTGGTCAGCGCGACGAGGCAGGAACGGTGGTCGGCCGGGTCTTGGGTCACCTCCACGAACGCGACCTCCTCCAGCGCTTGGACGTGCCGCGTCACCAGTGAGGGGCTGACCTCCAGCGCACTGGCAATGTCGGAGGGGTGCAGCCTCTGGGGCCCGGCGAGACACTGGAGGATCGACAGCCTGGCAGCGCCCGGGCTCTGACGCCGTGCCCGGTCCAGCCCGGCGTTGAGCGTGAAGAGGGCGATGACCATGCGCTCGACATCGGCTCGCCCGGGCTTCATGAGACCAGGGTAGACTAGTTGCTTTACAGAATCAAGTAGAAAGCCAGACACCACCCTTCCAAGCTCAGTGTCGCGGGTTCGAGAGCCCCTGAGCAGCTGAGACGCTATCGTCTGTCTGGAGCATGGATTGGAGCATCATTAGGTGCCATCATTGATGCCTAAAGAGGAGATGTGAGATGCGAACCACCCTTGCCCTTGACGACGACCTCCTGATCGAGGCTCAGCGTCTGACCGGCGCCACCGAGAAGACTGCCTTGGTGCGCGAGGCGCTCCACGCCCTCATTGAGCGCGAGAGCGCTCGCCGACTAGCCCGCCTGGGCGGGAGCGAGCCGGAGCTGACCGAGATCCCTCGGCGCCGGTCCGCGTCCCGGTGATCCTCGTCGACACCTCGGTCTGGGTCGATCACCTGCGCTCCGGCAACGCGGCACTCGGCAGGCTTCTTGAGAGCGGAGCCGTGCTTGGCCATCCGTGGGTCACCGGCGAACTCTGCTTGGGCAACCTCGGTCGGCGCAGCGAGATGATCCGGCTTCTGCAGGGGCTTCCCCAGGCCGTTGTGGCCTCCGACGAGGAGGTCCTGGGCTTCATCGACCGGGAGAGTCTGCCAGGAGCTGGCATCGGCTACGTCGACGCGCAGTTGCTCGCCGCCACCCGGCTGACCCCCGGCGCGCGTCTCTGGACGGGTGAGAGGCGTCTGGCCGCGGTCGCGACACGTGTGGGCGTCGGCTTCGAGCCAGACCCTCCCCGTTAGCCATCGGAACCGAAGCAGCGTACCGGGTGGCTCACGCCGCCGGAGGGGAGGCCGACTCACGAGCAATTCTCCAAGCTGGATGTCGCGGGTTCGAGCCCCGTCTCCCGCTCCAGCGCCCTGGCGCCATCGGCTCTCGTGACGCACTGACAGGACCTGTCGCGTCAAGCTACCCTTCACCCATGCCGCAGACTCGCCCGAGACGAGCAACCCGGAAGGGGCGAGGGCCCCGTGCTCAGAGGCGCGGTGGGGCTCTCGAGGGCGGGGACAGGCCGACCCAAAGCCTGACTGGTTCGCACACGGCTGGAGCCGATCGCCGCGGTGCTCCAGCCCGTCCCGCGCGGGCCGCCGGGCCAGCGCGAGCCAGTGGGCCGGCCGTGTGGTACGCGGCCCTGTTCGCGGACCTGGTGGTTTTCCTCGGCTGCGGCCTGCTTGCGGAAAGACTCCTCCCTCCGACCGGCCGCACGGTGGCGTGGATCGTGCTGATCATGACGTTCGGGGTCGGCGCCGGGTGGCTCTGGGGGAAAGCGCGGCAGCCACGCCGGCACCCTGAGGCCCGGCATGAGTGAGCGGGCTTTCTCGACTGGGTGACGGAGCGGCTGACGGCTTGGCCATTGCGAAGCCGTCGTGCCGTTCAGGGAGCCCAGGTCAGGTGCGACTGATGTTGGGCCAACCGCAGTCAGCGGGCCTGGCGCGTGAGCGACGCGTTTGGAGCTCCAGGGTGGCGCGGCCGCGTCCATACGTGGCCTGTCACCAGAACCCGAAGTAACGCGCTCCAGCGCCGCCACTGGGGTGATGTGAATTCGAATTCATGTACATGTCTTCCAAGCTGGATGTCGCGGGTTCGAGTCTCGTCTCCCGCTCCACCGCCTCCCACGCACCTTCGTGCAAGACTCGGGCATGGAGGACAAGCGCCCACGGCTCCGGCTTGAAACTTGAAAGTCGGACACCATCGTGCCCACCGAAGCGGCACAAAGCGGCGAGATTCGAGGAGGACCAAGACGTGGCTGATCAGTCCGTGCCGTGGCCGAGGCAAGGACCTGCCTCGTACTTCCCTTCAATTGAGAAGAAGTATGGGCGCTCGATCGAGGATTGGCAGAAGATCATTGCCGATTCTGGCCTCGACAAGCACACGGCAATCGTCGGGTACCTCAAGTCCGAGCATGGGATGGGACACGGTCACGCGAACGCGCTCGTCGGTTGGACGCTCGAAGGAAACACTGCAACCCCTTGAATCGAGTTCCACGCGCAACGGTTGGATGCAGTTGCGGGTCCCGCGGTGAGAACGTCGATTTCGAGGCTGCCCGCTCGACGGTTGACTGAGGGGCAATCGTCGCTCCACCGCAGCGGCGGGTGAATCAAGGGAGGCAAGGACCCATGAGCAAGGTCGTGGTATCGGAATTCATCACCCTCGACGGGGTCTTCCAGGACCCGGGAGGGGTAGAAGAGATCGATGGAGGCGGCTGGGCATTCCGTTTCGAACGCGGAGGCCATTGCGAGGCCCAGGCCGCTCGTCCCGCCGGTCACCAGCACCTTCAGCCTTGTGGTACTCATGACCGCGATGGTAGGACTCAGAGCACGTTCGAAGTCAAGTCCGGGCGGGCATCCGAGCCCGTCACCTCCGGCCCGGCCTCGAGGTCGTTGAGGCCCAGAAGTCGCTGCTGCTCCGTGTGGCTCAAGGTGACCTAATCCTCCATGCGAGGACAAAGTCACAGAACTCCTAGAGCGGACGTTTTCTCAGAACATGCACAGATTTCGGTACTCGGAGTGGCGGCGATGGCCAGTCTGATGTGAGCGTCGCCGCGCCCCGCCTTCGGGTGGGCTCCCGGTCGGCCCTGAAGCACGTCCCGAGAGGCGGGGCAGGGCAACGAAGGGTCTGGTAAGCTCGCAGGCCGTGGAGGTCCTTCCATCGTTTGGTCTGGAGGGGCAGGTCGCGCTGGTCACCGGAGCTGCCCGGGGATTGGGCCGAGCCATCGCGGTGGCCCTGGCTCATGCTGGCGCCGACGTCGCCGTGGGCCTGCGATCGCTCGACACGGCAGCGGAGGTTGTATCGGGAGTCGAAGCACAGGGACGGCGGTGCCTTCCGCTGGCCATGGACGTGCTCGACCTCGACCAGATGCACTCCGCGGTGCGGGAGGCAGCCGCCGAGATGGGGCGCCTCGACATCCTGGTCAACAACGCGGGCCTCGGTCCATCGAACCTCGCGGTGGACGTGACGGTGGAGGACTTCGACCTCACCGTCGATGTCAACCTCAAGGGGACCTTCTTCGCCAGCCAGGCTGCCGCTCGGATCATGATTCCGCAAAGATCTGGGCGGATCATCAACCTCAGCAGCCAGGCCGGATTCGTGGCGCTGCCCACGGAGTCTGTCTACTGCATGACCAAGGCGGCCATCGCCCATCTGACCAAGTGCCTGGCTGTCGAGTGGGGTACCCACGGCATCACCGTCAACGGGGTGGCGCCCACGTTCATTCGTACTCCTGGCACGAAGGCCGCATTGAGTGACCCGGCCTTCGAACGTGACGTGACCGAGCGTATCGCCGCCCTGCACCGCATTGGGGAACCCATGGACGTGGCGGGTGCGGTCGTCTTCCTCGCCTCACCGGCCGCGTCACTCATCACCGGAGAGACGATCCTCGTCGACGGTGGATGGACGGCCCGCTGAGCCGGCAGTATGCCCGGCGGCTTCTGCCGCCTCCCCTTTGAGCAGCCGCACCCTTCCACCCGCGAGGAACCGACGCACGTACTCGTCGTCCGGGTACGCGGTCATCCCCGAGAACGCGTGCACCGAGAGAACCTTCCCGGTCGCGTCGCGGGTGAAGTGAAACCGCTCTCCCTCACTCGTGTAGCCGTCGTGAGCGCGCACCAGCAAGGCTGTGTCCGGATCCTCGGCGACCAGCTCGCCGAGTACCTCCGTTGGGTCGTCATCGTCGGTGGGGATGGCCAGCAGCCGCGTGCCGAAGCAGGCAATATCGTGGGCGCCCGAGAGGGTGTTGAAGTGGCCGGTGAAGCTTCGCAGGTCGACGCCGTCCGCGTGGCTGGGAGGGATGTCGTCAGGGTGCGACAGATGCTCCAGCAGGCGGAAGATGCCGTTGCAGAGCGGGGTCGCCGCGGCATCCGATGCGTTGCACAGCACGGAGATGACCAGCCGGTCCTTCGGGTCGCACCAGGTACGGGTGGTGTGCCCGGGGTAGCCGCCCGAGTGCCCGATCAGGCGGCGTGTGCCGATGTCCATGAGCTGCAGACCGAGGCCGTACTGCTCCTGCGCCCGCGGTGCCCACCAACCGTGCTGCATGCGGCGCTTGGCATCATCGCTGAGGATGCGCTGGTCCTCGAGGCAGTGGGCGCTGAAGTACAGGCAGAGGTCGCGGGCGGTGCTCGTGAAGCCCGTGGCCGGGGCCATCGCGTTGGCGGCCAGGTGTTCGATGGGGACCCGCTCTCGCCCGTCCTCGGCACTGGTGTAGCCCATGGCGAAGCTGCGATCCGAGGCGCGCGGGTCGAAGTCGGGGGCGGTGTCCACGAGCCCCAGCCGGTCGATGATCGACCGCTGCACGAGTCGTCCCCTCATGGGCGATCGCGCACTGCACGCCCGGGATCCGAAGGGTGCGCTGGCGGTGGCCCAGCCACTCGCTGGGCCAGGCCGCCACGTCCTCGACGAGCTCTCGGGTCACTGGCGCGGGGGGAGTGTACCCAGCCGGAATCGCGCTGCGGGCTCCCGCGGCGCGTTGAGGAGGCCCCCACAGTGGCGCCAATCCGTCGTGGCCGTGTCGCAGGTGCCGCCTTCCTCCCGCCCGACGAGTTCGCGTGCACACTGTGCCAGCTGTTCCACGCACCCCCAGATGGAATGGTCCCTGTGTCACCGAGCTGCCCGGTCGTCCCCACACCTGCTCCCGACCCGCCGGTGCGCATCCGGCCGCCTGGCCGCACTCCCCGGCTTCCTCTGGACGAAAGCCTCCACATTTCGCGACTCTGGGACATAATGGGAAAGTGGCTGGTCAGCCTCCACAAGTCGCGGGACTTCGTCGGTACAACTTCGTTGCAGGATGCCTCCATCTGGCGCAAGCCGTGGGCATCGTGCTCCTAGCCAACAGCTTCTCGCTGCCGGTTCGGGCCACTTACCTGGCAGGGCCTCCGGGGCCGAGCGCTGGCCGCCAGGCGGTCACCTTGCTCAGCGTCAACTTCGCCTGGGCGATCGCGGCATTCTTCGGGCTGTCAGCTCTGGCGCACTTTACGGTAGCCGGTCCGCGCTGGCGTTCCTACACAGCCCAGCTCCTCAAGTGTCGCAACCCCTATCGCTGGCTAGAGTACTCGCTGAGCGCGTCGATCATGATCGTGCTGATCGCCATGCTGGTCGGCATCAGTGATGTCGCAGCGCTGGTGGCCTTGATTGGGGTGAACGCCTCGATGATTGGGTTCGGTTGGATGCAGGAACGTTATGAGGCCCCGGGCGCGGGGCTTGGCCCCTTCTGGATCGGCTGCATCGTCGGCGTGATCCCGTGGATCGCGATCGCGATCTACCTGATCGGGCCAGGCTCCAACCAGCACGCCCCTGGATTCGTGTACGGCATCTTCTTCTCGCTCTTCGTCTTCTTCAACTGCTTTGCCATCAACCAGCTGCTGCAGTACAAGAGGGTGGGCAGGTGGAAGGACTACCTGGTCGGGGAGCGGGCGTATATCGCCCTCTCCCTCATCGCGAAGAGCTTGCTCGCATGGCAGATCTTCGCCTCGACGCTCGCCTCCGCTGCAGCGCACTGATCCGCCGACCTCCCGCATCATCTGGGCGTGCGCCGGCGCGCAGGATCCGAGCCTCCGACCAGGACATCTGGCGTGCCGGAGTTGCCCGGGTGGCGTTCCGGCTCCACATCCTCTAAGCGATGGGCAAGAGTGGAGGTGACGCCGCTGGCATCAAGCTGGGCGGCACCCGAGACGCCCGTATGAACATGCTGGGTCACCGAGCCGTCTAACCGAAGGCAGCGGCCGCCATCTACGTGGTCGACGAGGTCGTCTCCAACCCAGACCAGGGACCGGATAGCTGCCACCTCGATTCGGCAACGCTGCCCGTGATGTCGTGGCCGATCGCCGAGAGAGCAGAGCGTCTGCGATCCATCACCACGAGTGTCCCGGAGTATGCGGTTCTGGAGGCGCGACTGCTCGCGTCCCGACTGAGTATTGGTTCACACGCGTCGTGCACCGCGCCCAGATTTGACCTGGCCGAATAAACTCAAGGAACGCGCTCTGGAGCGCCTCGGCGCCCAACCTGAACTCGAATCCACGAACATGCCTTCCAAGCTGGATGTCGCGAGTTCGAGTCTCGTCTCCCGCTCCATCGCCCTTGAACAGGCGGACGGGCTCAGCCTACCCACGATCGCAAGCGAACATGCTCTGGGAACCTTCGAGGGTTCGATAAACGCGTTCACCTGGTGGGCGCCCACGAAGGAACGGTGCATGCTGCTGCCGAGGTGGCGCCCACGAACCCCTGGCCTCACTTCCGCCCCGGCAGCCGCTGCAAGGCACGCATGGCGACGGTCATCGCTCTCGCGTACGTCTCCTGGGAGACGAAGTTGGGCGCCGCAATGGGAAGCACGCGCTGCACAGCCACGGTCTGGGCGTCGGTGTACTTGAGGAGGCCGTTCTGGCCGTGGCGGCTGCCCACGCCGGACTCCTTCCAGCCGCCCATCGGCGCGTCGACTGAGCCCCAGCTCGCGGCGTAGGCCTCGTTCACGTTGACGCTCCCAGCCTCCAGCCGGCTGGCAACGTCCCGACCCCTGGCAAGATCGCGGGTCCAGACCGAGAAGCTGAGCCCATAGTTGCTGTCGTTGGCCCGCTCGATCGCCTCCTCCGCGCCGCTCACCCGGTACAGCGAGATGACCGGCCCGAAGGTCTCCTCGGAGTAGAGAGCCATGTCGGGCGTCGTGTCGGTGAGGATGGTCGGCTCGTAGAAGTAAGGGCCGAGGTCAGGCCGCGCCCGGCCGCCAGCAAGCAGCGTGGCGCCCTTGGCGACAGCATCGTCCACGTGGCGGGCCACGGTGGCCAGCTGACCTGCGGAGATGAGGCAGCCCAGGTCGGGCCTGTAGTCGAAGGCGTGCTCGAGTCGCAGCGCCCTCGTCGCTGCGACGAAACGCCTCGTGAACCTGCGCCACA
This sequence comes from Candidatus Dormiibacterota bacterium, assembly GCA_003135255.1. Taxonomy (GTDB): domain Bacteria; phylum Chloroflexota; class Dormibacteria; order Aeolococcales; family Aeolococcaceae; genus Changshengia. The sequence continues at coordinate 11,247 of PLAX01000133.1, forward strand.
CCTCCGCTGCCACATACATCCGCTCCATGGAGATGCACAGCTGGCCGGTGTTTGAGAACGCCGCGCGGATGGCTCCTGACACGGCCTTGCCGAGGTCGGCGTCGGCCAGGATGAGGATGGCGTTCTTCCCCCCGAGCTCCATCGAGTAGTCGATGAGCCGCTCGGCCGCCTGGGCGGCGACGCTGCGACCGACTCGGGTGCTGCCCGTGAACATGACGAAGTCGCTGAGTGCGATCACGCTCGAGCCGAGCTCTTGGCCCGGTCCGACGACGACTTGCAGCAGGCCGGGCGGCAGTCCCGCCTCCTCGAGCAGCTCGGCGGCGAAGAGGGCCGAGTACGGCGTCTTCGTGTCCGGCTTGGCGAGGACGGCGTTGCCGGCGACGAGGGCTGGCAGGGCGTCGGTGATGCCAAGGGTGAGTGGGTAGTTCCACGGCGAGATCACCCCAACAAGGCCCTTCGGGTGGTGGTACTCCGAGGTCTGGGTGAGCACCGGCAGGGCGCCTGCCCGCCGATGCGGCTGGAGAAGGCTCGGGGCGCTCCGGGCGTAGTACCGGCACACCTGTGCTACATCGATGATCTCCTCGAAGGCGTCTCGGCGCGCCTTGCCGTTCTCGAGCTGGATCACGTCGAGCAGCTCGGCCTCCCGGTCGAGCACGAGCTTGGCGAAGCGGAACAGCACCTTCGCCCGGTCGGTGACCGGGACGCGGGCCCAATCGCGCTGCGCGGTGCGGCCATCCTCGGCAGCCGTCGCCAGATCTTCAGGCGTGCTGTGCGGCACCTCGCCCAGCAGGGCGCCCGTCGCCGGCATCTCGACGGGGATCGGCTCGGCTCGGCCGCTCGCCGCCACTCGGGCCGCAAGCCTGTCCAGGAACTCCTGGGTGACCCGCGGACCGAGCAAGCCCGCCTCGCTGCGGCGTGGCCTACTGCCGCCTGACGTCGTCATGCTCCATTCGTAGTCCCTGCGGCTGGCGACGCAAGAGCCGAAGGTCCCGAAGGGGAGCAAGCGCCGTAGCGGGGGAAGTCCTCACGGTTGTTCCGGTGGCGGCGACCTGAGCCCAGGGCTTCGGCGCCGGGCGGAGCCAGGCGAGCGTGGATCTATCCGCGATCAACCTTCGCTCCACCGTCAGAACCTGAGGTAACGCGCTCCAGCGGCGTCACCGGGCCAAGCTGAACTCGGATTCTCGCACATGCCTTCCAAGCTGGATGTCGCGAGTTCGAGTCTCGTCTCCCGCTCCATCGCCCTTGAATGGCCCGATCAGGTCGTCGCTCACGAGGCCTGGTCGGCCGAAGTAGTCAGCGAATGCGCCGCTCTACCCGAGACCGAAGCTGGCCAGGCCGAGCAGGTGTGAGCGATTGCCGAGCGCGGTAGCCGATCCTCGCACCATGTATCGGGTGGACCGCTGTCTCACGAAACCTCGCGCTTGCAGGACCGCGGCGGCCAGATGGTTGCGCTCTGGAACCAGAATTCGTGGCGGCTCATTGAAGTGGAGTTTGAGCACGGCGTCGAGAAGCGCGGCCCCATCAGCGGCAGATCCCGCGGCGGCCGGACCGACGCGACTCCCCTGAGCAACCGCATAGGCAGAGGCCTGGCCCGCGCGATCGCGAACCACGCAGGCGCGACCTGGCCCCTCCTCAAGCAGACGTGCCATGAGTCGTGCTCGGTTGGCGCCGAAGACTTCGGCATCCAAGGCGGCAATAGCGGCCAGTTCGGTGGTCCCGGCGCCTTCGGCAACCACTGTTTGGGCGGACCTCTGCGCGCGCCGTGCTACGGGCGACCCCGTTAGACCCCAGACCACCGTGCGATCGACCTGGACGAAGCCGTGACGACGGTACAGCCCCGCTCCTTCCTCTGTGGCGTCGAGCGCCACCGCGCGGACTCCCCAGGCGTCCGCGTAGGCCAGGAGGGTGCCCAGCACAGAAGTGGCGATGCCCCGACGTTGGAAGTCGGGATGGGTAGCCATCAGCCCAACGACGGCATGGTGGCCATACGCCGTGATGCCACCGATGCCCGCGGGTGCGTCGTCGATCCGTGCCATCAGCCAGCCGTCCGGCTGGAGGGCGAGATAGCGGCGGATGTCGTGCCGACTGTACGGACGCCCATAGGCGGCCAGAGCGATGGCGGCCGCGATGTCCACGTCGTCGGCCGTCATCCGGCTCAACGAGAGCGTCATACGGGATCCTCGCTCGTGTCTGAGCGTTGTAGAAGACGGTTGCTCACAAAACGACTCTAGCGAACGACCTTGAGGAGGATGCCCAGCGACCGCCCCGCCCAGTTGCGGTGGGCCGTCCAGACTGTTGAACCGTGAAGCCTGCCTGCCGCAAGACACAGCCGATCGCCCAGCGAGAGATCGGAGCAAAGCGACCAAATCCTCGCTGCTTCGGCGGCGATCTCGGCGGTGACGGGCTGAACCTCTAGGCCCAGGCCGAGAAGCAAGGCGGCTACCTCATCAGCGTTCCGGCCGTGCTGCCAGGTCTTCTGGAGAACCTCCGACCAGTTGGCCGCCCCAATGGCGGAGCGCTCGATCACGTGGTCGACTTGCTCGGCTCCGGGTTCCTGCTGGAGCCACGTCAAGACCGCTGAAGCATCGAGGAGGTAGTTGAAGCGAGCGTCTGCGACCGAGGGCCCTTGCTCGGTCACGGAGCTTGCCGGTAAATGCCGCGGGGCCGACGTCCACCCGAAGCATCCCGCCGAGCCTCCGCCCGCCTATCGCTGATGAGCTCCTCGCTGAGGCTGCCGTCAACCTGAGCGAAGATGTCGTGTAGCCGTCGGCGGGCTGCATCGACTGTCATCAGGACGATGGCCTCGCCCTCTGCGCGTACGTGTATGCGCGCCCCGGGTGTGAACCCAGCTGCCCGTCGGAGCTCCGCCGGAATCAGCACCCGCCCTTCGGGGGTCACCGTGGTCTCGTGGCTGCCTGGCATGCCAGGATAATGACAGATAGATCCGTGATCTGTCAAGTTACTGAACGATCTGTCATACGCGCCCCGGACCGCCCGGGCCGTGTCCGGGGACTCGAGGCGTCGGGGTCGAAGCGCGATCGCTGTTCGCCGAACGTCAAGGAGGCGACGCAATGCGCTCAAACGCCGGGTAGTCAGGAATCCGAACTCAAATCAGCGAATATGCCTTCCAAGCTGGATGTCGCGGGTTCGAGCCCCGTCTCCCGCTCCCGGGCCCCACGTTTCTCTTCCGTCAGAGTTCCGAACGGCCCAGCTTGTAGACGTACCCGAGCGCGGACGACTCCACCTCCAGAGGCGCTATTTCAGCAGCCTGTTCGGCGGCGGCGCTTGGTGATGACGCCGCCGTCTACCCGTGGCGGTTGCTCACCGAACTGTCGTACGGGCCGCACGATCGGCACTCACCCACCCCACACGGGGTCGTCCGGCAGCGCGGCCAGCCTATCGACCGCGAAGGTGATCTGGCCCATACAGGTCTGCCGCCAGAGCCCGCTTTCCAGGAAAGCATGGTGCTCCTCAGCAGTTCGGATATCCTGTCCGATCAGGGTGCGGCACTCAACCGCACCGTGCTTGTGGCGGAAATCATCCATCAAGCCAGCGATGATCTCGCGGGCGATCCGCTTGGCCGTCGAGTGGTCGGCGATTCTCAGTTCGGCGAGGAGGCCCACCGCGATTGCCGCACCAGAGATCACGCCACACACGCCGCCGCTGTACGCAACGCCGCCGTTGAATGCCATGGCCGGGCCCGCGTCAGTCGGATCCGGAAGCCCGAAGGCGCTCTTCAGGACCAGCAAGGTCGTCTCGGCACAGCCATACGGGTGACGGTCGTCCAGATACAGGGACCGAGCCAGCGCCACCGCTTCTGGACCGGTCACCGCTTCTGCCTCCGGCTGACGCGGGCGGTCGCTGTGATCGCTGAGCGGGAGGTGGCTGCCGCACCCGGCTGGCAGCTTTCGGAAGCGCGTCGCAGCAGCATGATGTCGGTCATTGTCCGCCCGGAGGTCCCAGGCTGCGGAGCAGGAAGTCTGCCTCCAGTCTGAGCAGGTTGGCGGAGACTTCCTCATCCACCACCGAATGGGTCACTCTGGGGAGGGGCAGCACTGCGTGGGGGCGGCCAGCAGCGAGTAGCGCCGCCGAGAGACGTAGTGTGTGCGCGACCACCACGTTATCGTCGGCGAGCCCATGGATCAGGAGCAGGGGCCGGCTGAGCTTGGGGGCGTCGGCAATCAGCGAGTCGTGGTCGTACACCTCGGGGTGCTGGTCGGGATGACCCAGGTAGCGCTCCTGGTAATGGGTGTCGTACAGGCGCTGGTCGGTGACCGGCGCGCCGGCGACGGCGGCCCCGAAGACGTCGGGCCGGCGCAGCACCGCCAGGGCCGCCAGGTAGCCGCCGTACGACCATCCGCGGATGCCCACCCTGCCGAGGTCCAGCTCGGGGTGACGTTCCGCGATCCGCTGCAGGCCCTCCACCTGGTCCTCGAGAGCGGGGGAGGACTTGGCCAGGTGGATCGTCCGCTCCCAGTCCGGGCCGCGCCCTGGGGTGCCCCGGCCGTCGATGACGACGACCGCAAACCCCTGATCGGCGAACCACTGGGAGACCAGGTAGGCGTCACGGGCGGCGAGCACCCGCTGCATGGCAGGGCCGCCGTACGGGTCCATGAGCACGGGAAGCGACGCTCCCGGCACGTGCCAGCTGGGTAGGACCAGAGCGGCTCGCAGCCCCAGGGCCCCGACTGTCATCAGCTCGACACGCGGTCGCACCGTTGGCTCCTCAGCCAGCGAGCGCAGTTCGGCCACGGTCCGGTCGCCGACCAGTACGGTGGTGCGCTGCCCTCGGTCGATGGTCTGGCCGGTGAGCACGGTGACCCCTCCGGCCTGGCGCCCCTGGTAGACGCCGGGCGTCTCGTTGAGGCGCACCAGGCCGCCGTCCGCCGACCAACGCCAGAGGTCGATCTCGGTCGGCTCGGTCGAGGCGGTGAACAGGACGCTCTCCCGATCGACGTCGGCGACGGCCCGCACCTGCATCTGCGGCGGTGTCACCGCCGCGCCGGCGACGATCAGCCGCCTCGCGCCGTCCACGTCGGAGCTCCAGACGAGATCGCCGGAGTCGGTCAGGTCGGGCACGCCGTCGACGATCGTGGTCCAGTAAGGGTCCGTGTTCTCGACTCGGACCGAGGTCGCTCCGGTGTCGGGGTCGGCCTCCAGCACCTGCAGGCGTCGCTGATCTCGTGACTGGACTGTGAGCAGCAGGCTCCGCCTGTGCCAGGTCACCGCCACCAGATACTCGAAGGCAGCACGGTCCCACTCGACATCGATTCGTGTTCCGTCTAATCCGATGACGTGCAGGGTGACCACGGCGTTCTCTGTCCCTGCCACCGGGTAGGCGAACTGTGTCGGCGGGCGCTCTGGATCGGCGGGGTCACTGATCTGCCAGCGGCGAACCTTACGGGTGTCGGCACGTGCCACCAGCAGTCGGCTTCCATCAGGAGACCACCAGAACCCACGGTCCCGACCCAGCTCCTCGGCTGCCACGTGCTCAGCCAGGCCGTAGCTGATCCTCTCGAACTCAGGGGTCGCAACTGACTTGTTCTCGGCACCATCCATGGAGACCAGATACAGAGCCTGGCCGCTGACGTAGGCGATCCGCGATCCTGTCGGATCCAGCCGAGGGTCGACCACCGGCTGATCGACAGGCAGGCGCCACACCCTCCCACCCTCCAGATCTGCGGCGAAGAGGGCTCCATCGAGCGCGAAGCAAGCGTTGGCGACAGCGGCATCGGTGGCGTAGGCGACGATGCCGGAGTGGCGTTCCCGAGCCCGCTCCCGGCGCGTCGCCTCCTCGGCGGGGACCGTGCCCTCGCCGGGCCGCAGCTCATCGGGTGAGGCGACCATCCGTTCCGTCGCTCCTGGCAGCTCGAGGGCCCACAGGGACGACCGGGCGTCGGTCCCGGAGAGGCTGCGCAGAAAGAGCAGCCGCCGCCCGTCTGGGGCGATCGTGAAGCTTCTGGGAATCCCGGCTGTGAATCTCCGGGTCCGCGCGTACTGCTCCGGGAAGTCGGCGGGAGGCGACACGCCGCACATGAGCGGTGATCTTAGACGCCGGGCCGCCCATTCAGCACTCGGCGCAAAGAAGTCGAAGTAACGACGGTGCAAGCCTCTCCGTCCAGCAAAGGGCACGCGTCCTGTGGGCGCCCTTCACGGTCCAGCCGTCCAGGCACCGCTCGCCGCCGGGGGACCGTCTGACTCGCGACCAATCCTCGTTCGTTCGCGAAGACCTGAAGGAACGTGCTCAAGCGTTGGTTTGCACGGAGGCTGAATACGAATCTGAGCACGTTCCTTCCAAGCTGGATGTCGCGAGTTCGAGTCTCGTCTCCCGCTCCCGTGACCCCTACGTGAACTCGTTTCGATCTTGAAACGACGGTAGACGGGGACCCTCGCGAGGGGGCAATGATGGGGCTGGGAAAGGGGTCAGAAAAGACGCCAAGAGGGTCCTTGACGCATTTCAGTGGCTGTTGGCGTCCCCAACCACGCCGACGAGCCCTCCGATGCTGCGGTAGGCCGTCGAGGAATCGCGCCACGCCGGCACTTGAGGCGCCTTCCGAATACGGAGGCCGCCGGCGGGGTGCCCTCCAGCCCTCCCCGCTTGAAGGCGACTACGCCGAGAGGAGGAGGGTAGCTGCTAGCGTCGAGTGAGGTCAGCGTCGCCCACCGGGGAGTCCTCTTCCTGGATGACGTACCGAAGATCGCGATCACACCCATCGTGCATCGGTACGACGCCGAGCGATAGCTACCTCGGCGACATCCCGCCCGACGAATAGACATCACGCCTGACAAGGCTTTCCCCTCGGTAATCGGCCCTTGAGGTACGAGGTGCGGAGATGTACGATCCGACCAGAGGCCCAGCGATACCGCTTGGCTCACGCCACCTTGGAGACCACATGCCCACTGTGATCGGCCACCACGATGTCAACGACCAGAAGCATTGGCTTGCCTCGCCGAAGCGCGAAGAGGTCTTCGGACCTCTCGGAGTCACCAACATCCGGACGTTCGTCGACCCGCAGAACCCGACCCGAGCGGCGGTACTGATGGATGTTGCCGATATGGATGCTCTCGTGGCCGCGATGAAGACCGAGGCGATGGCCGAGGCGATGGCATATGACGGCGTGGTCGGCGACACTCTGGTGATCCTCGTAGAGGCGTAGTTTGCCGGGGAGCGTCAGCGCCACAGGAAGCCCGAGCCTCCACCTTTGCGGCTAACGCGAACCTGACCTCGGTGGTGATCGCCAGGCTCAGCACTCGGCTTGCCCTGAACCGGATGGGGAGGCCGGTGGCCCGCAAGGCATCTTCCCGGGGGATCGCCAATGTCATTCCCCAACACTGGGCCACCCCAGGGTGCTCCCCCTAACGCTTGAGATGATGGCCGGGTCAGCGGGCGCTATACGTGCCGGCCCGACCCGAGACGGGCGCACGGTCACCATGCTGCACTAAGCCCGGTCCGATCCATCGGTGCTCCGCCGGCCCCGACATCTCCTCAGAACGCTCGCGTCGCAGCACCCATGAAGACCCGCTCGGTCGCGCTCCAACGCGATGATGCAGATGAACGTCACCGCACTAATGCCTTTGCACTAGTCGTTTCAACTCGCCGACCATTGGCGCAACCTATTACTCAAATTGTAACAAGATTCTCTTCAAGTAGAATGGGATCGGGTATAGATTTGCTCGTATGGTTACGACTGTAGTTTCGCTAGCGGGCAGCTGTGGCAGCCAACGAATCTCCAAGCGAATCGCTGGACCAGGGTGAGATTTATGGCGCGGTTGAACTTGACAAGAATCTCGGCGTACTTAGGACTACTAGGAGTAGCCGCAGCCGCAGTGGGGCTTTTGAGTAGCTGCGGCGATATTACTATAGTGTGTTCGAGTAATTCCTCTCAACCAGGTTGTGGGGCACCCATCCATACTCCTACTCCCACCTCCAAGCCCTCGCTTAACCCCACTGATGTACCAACTTCTTCACCCACTAACTCAGAAACTCAGCTGGAATTGGATCAAGAAGCTATTGTGGGGAAATGGCTTGGTCCATTTCCGGAGAGTAGTGCCAGCTGTGGTTCATCATATGGAGAGTATGAGTTCGCGGCCGATGGCGGTTATGAAGTTTTGAATGAGAGTGATGATTGCGGCGGTTTTACTAATGCCGGCACCTACACTATGACCACCAGTTCAATTTACTTCTACCAAACCAGTTCCAGCAGTCCCGAGAGTCCACAAACTCTAGATTTCTCCGTCGGCTACACTTTTACTACCAGTAACGCCTTCACGTTGACTGATGCCGCCATGAGCTACATTTATCAACGAGAATAGGCGTCTCTCCGCTACCTCAGCCGCCTCCACCACATCGGCGTCAGCCGGGCTCACAGCGGCGAATCCATCCACCTCCTCGTCGTCAACAAGGACGTCCGAGTTTTCGCCGACGACGGCTCCCTGAACCGCTGAAGGAATCCGTGGATGGGGACAAGCAGCGGTAGTGACCGGGGGATGAGGGTGCGGGAGAAGGGGGCCGCAGGTCGGTGGAAGATGTGCACAACCATCTTCGCCCCTCGATTTCCGCCGTAGCTCGACGCCTTGTCATCATTGGCACCGGGGAGCCTTCCGCACGAGTTCGCGAAGTTGGCGGGTGCCGCGTAGGGTACGGGCCATGATCACCTGCCCCATCTGCCAGCGACCTCCCACCAAGCGTGATGGTCGCGACCACCGCGGCCGCCAGCGCTATGCCTGCCGTCCCTGCGACCGGGACTTTACCGCCGGCTCCTCCTCGATCTTCGCCGGCTACCGCTGGCCAGCCGAGGTCATCCTGGCCGCCGTCCGCTGGTACCTGCGCTACCCGCTCTCGGCCCGGCAGGTGACCGAGCTCCTGGCCGAGCGCGGCATCGACGTCTCTCCCCGCACGGTGCTGACCTGGGCCCAGAACTTCGCACCGCAGCTCGCCTTCGCGACCGGCCCCTATCGGCGCCGGATAGGCCGGCGGTGGTACGTCGACGAGGTCTTCATGTTTCGCGGAGCCGGGAAACGCTACCTCTATCGCGCCGTCGATTAACACGGGCAGGTGATCGACGTGCTGCTGTGCGAGCATCGCGACCTGGCCGCGGCGGAGGTGTTCTTCCGCCGCGCGCTGGCGACCTCAGCGCTGGTTCCGACTACGATCGTCAGCGATCACCATCAGGCCTACGTGAAGGCCGTCAAGCGCTCCGCACCGCGGGCCCGACACATCCGAACCGGCCTGCACCGCCGGCGGGGCGAGACCACCAAGATCATCGAGCGCAGCCACGTGTCCCCCCTCCCGCCAGATTCGCTGCACCCGCTTGCGGTTCACCAGCCAGCCCTCCTCGCGCAGCAGCGCCCAGATCCGCCGATACCCGTACCGGGGCTGCGCACGCCCCAGTTTCCGCATGCGCCGGCGGAGCTGCTACTCCGGTGCCAGGACCGGCCGCGGTGGCCGGCATTGGGTCGTCCGGTGCTGACCCAGCGCCCGACACGCCCTGCGTTCCGAGACCCCGAGCCGCTCGCGCAGGCGGCGAACGGTGTCCCGGCGGCGGGCCGGGCTCATGAGTTTCCCCGGGCTGCCTCCCGGAGCATGGCGTTGTCCAGGGTCAGATCGGCCACCACCCGCTTCAGCCGGCCGTTCTCGTCCTTCAGCCGGCGCAGCTCCTTGGCATCGTCCGCCTTCAGCCCCCCGTACTGCGTGTGCCAGCGCAGGTACGTGTAGTCGCTGATCTCGAGCACCTTGGCGACCTCGCCGACGGTCTTGCCCTCGGCGATCAGTCGCTCCCCCTACTGCGTGGAGCTCCGGGCCAAGGGCCAGAGCCAGGCTGCGCACCAACGCCGCCCGGCGGATGCGGGTCCGGGAGAACGCCCTCTACCTGGTCTTCGAGCTGGTGATGCGTGAACCGCCCCGGGTTTCATAGAGGCTCTGGTTATTGGGAAGCGGCCATCGGGGCCGGCTCCTGCTGAGCGTACTCGGCTTCGAACTCGGCCGGCGGGCGCATGCCGAGCTCGGTGTGAAGCCGTCGGTGGTTGAACCAGTCGACGTACTCGAGCGTGGCGAACTCCACGTCGTCGAGCCCGGTCCAGGGGCCGTCATTGCGGATCAGCTCAGCCTTGTAGAGACCGTTGAACGACTCGGCCAGGGCGTTGTCGTAGGAGTCGCCCCGGGATCCCACCGAGGTCACCGCGCCGGCGTCGGCGAGGCGCTCGGTGTAGCGAATAGCCAGATATTGGACGCCGCGATCCGAATGGTGAATCAGGGCCCCGAGGTCCTCGCCGCGCCGTGCCCAGATGGCCATCTCCAGGGCGTCCAGGGCCAGGTCGGCACGCAGCGAGCGGGAGGCTTGCCAGCCCACCACCCGCCGCGAGAAGACGTCCACGATGAAGGCCACGAAGACCCAGCCGGAGTGGGTCTTGACGTAGGTCAGATCGGCCACCCACAGGCGGTTTGGTGCCGACGCTCGGAACTGCCGTTCCACCAGGTCGGCCGGCCGCTGGCTCTCCACGTCCGCCACGGTGGTTCGGACCGTCTTGCCACGGACCACCCCACGGATTCCCAGCTCGCGCATCAGCCGTTCCACGGTGCAGCGTGCCACGGGGTGGCCTTCCCGGCGGAGCTGGGCCCACACCTTGTCAGCTCCGTACACGCGTCGGTTGTCGGTCCAGACCCGGGTGATCTCGGGCTTGAGCTGCTCGTCTCGCAGCTGACGCGCCGACGGTGGCCGCGTGGTCGCCGCGTAATACGTCGCGGGGGCGAACTGCAGCACGCGGCAGATCGGCTCGACTCCCCAGCGCTCACGGTGGGTCCGGATGTACTGGGTCATCTCGGGTGTCGGCCGTCGAGCTCGGCCCCGAAGAAAGCTGCGGCGCTCTTGAGGATT
>PLAX01000184.1 GCA_003135255.1 Candidatus Dormiibacterota bacterium
CCGTCGCCAAGCGGGCACCGGCAGCCAAGCGGGCACCGGCTGCCAAGCGCACCGTCGCCAAGCGCACCGTCAAGCGTGCGGTGAAGCGCGTCGCCCCGGCGGTCGCCCCCGCGGCACCGGCGGCACCGCCGGCACCCTGAGGGATCTGATCCCAGCATCTGAGGCCCCCGGGAGCACGGCTCCCGGGGGCCTTTCTCGTACCTCGCCCCTCCTGATACCCTCGATCCGTGCCGCTCGTCCTGATCAGCTTCCTGGATGGTGAGATCATCCACGCCGACATCGACGACCTGAGCTTTGACCGCCCCCTGCTCGAGGCCGAGGTCCGCGGCGCCGACCCCAACAACGAGCGGGCGCTCTTCCCCCTCACCGCAATCCGGGAGCTGGTGGTGGGCCAGCCCGTGCCGGCACCCGAGGACCTCGCGGGCTGGGACCGGGCCGCCTTCCACTTCGTCGACGGTCAGGTGCTGCGCGCCTCGGTCGCCCCCGACTCCCTTCTTGGGCGCTTCGGTGGCCTGTGGAGGTCGGTGGAGCCGGGATCCCCGGAGATGCGGACCCTGGGCATCCCCTACTCCTCCCTCAAGGGCGTGTTCAAGCTGCGGCAGTGGGACAGCCGGCCCGTCGGGGCCCGATCCGGAGGGGACACCCACGTCAACCAGGTGGCGCGCATCCTGGCCGAGCGAGATGGGGGCGGGACGGCATCGCCCCCCGCCCCGGAGCGCCCGCTGATCAGCCGCGTCCGCCCGTGACCCGCCTCCGGCGCGGGACCTGCCGCAGCGGCGTAACCAGCCTGTCAGGGACGGCGTGCTAGGGTGCGTCCCACCGTGAGCGGAGGCGCGCCTGCGGTCGACGAGCCAGAGGCCGAGACGGCCCCGGCCCTTGCCGGCCGCTTCCTGACCAAGCGAACCCTGATCTCGATCGCTGCCGCGATCCTCATCGTGGGAGTGGTCGTGTGGCGCGCGGACATCCCCTGGGAGGAGGCCTGGGACAAGATACGGTCCGCCAACCTCTCCTTCTACCTCCTCGCCATCGTCGTCTACTACCTCTCCTTCGTCGCTCGCGGCCTCCGCTGGCAGGTGCTCCTCGCCAACTCCGGGGAGGTGCGCAAGACCCGCCGCCTGACCCCGCTCGTCCTCGCGTCGTTCTTCGTCAACTGCATCGTCCCGGCCAAGATGGGGGACGTCTATCGCGCCTACCTCGGCCGGGTCCGAGAGCGCATCCCCGGCAGCAAGGCGTTCGGGACCGTGGTCAGCGAGCGCCTCCTCGACCTCTGCGTGGTGGTGGCACTGCTCCTCGTATCGGGGGCCTACGTCTTCCACAAGAAGGACTCGGGGGCCCTGGTCCCCTACGTGATCATCGGCGGACTCCTCTGCGCATTCGGCATCGGGGTCATCGTGTTGATGCGAGCCGGGCGAGGCACACGCGTCCTTCGCCTGTTCCCGGACCCGATCTTCCGTCGCTACGAATCGTTCCGCAGCGGCGCGGTGACCTCGCTGCGCCGCTGGCCGACCCTGATCGGGCTGACCCTGGCCGTCTGGGCCTGCGAGTCGGGTCGCCTCGGGCTGGTCATCGCCGCCCTCGGATTGAGCAGCCAGGTGGGACCGTCGCAGTTCGTCCTCGTCGCCCTGGTGGCGGCGCTGCTGACCACGGTCCCCTTCACCCCCGGAGGGGTGGGCCTGGTCCAGGCCGGCGTGGCGACCGCCCTCGTCATCGTGGCCGGCCTCAGCAAGACCCTGGCGATCTCGATCGCCCTGCTGGACGGCAGCATCAGCTGGGGCAGCCTGCTGATCATCGGGTTCATCGTCTTCGCCCTGGTCCACCTCTGGATCTCTCGGGACGCCGCCGCGAAGAGAGCCGCGCCGCCGGGAGACCGGGCGCTGCGGGACGACGCCTGCCCTGTGACCCACTCCGTGGTATGAGAGCGCTGGTCACCGGGGGGGCGGGCTTCATCGGCTCACACCTCTCCGAAGCGCTGCTTGCGGCCGGTCATGAGGTCACAGCCCTCGACGACCTCTCACGGGGACGGCGTTCCCAGGTGCCCGCAGCCGCACGCTTTGTCCAGGCCGACATCACCGAGGATCTGGGCGGCGTCCTCGGCGAGGTCCGACCCGAGATCGTGTTCCACGAAGCGGCCCAGATCGATGTCCGGCGCTCGCTGGCGGACCCGCTGCTCGACACCAGGATCAATGTGCTGGGCACTGTCAACCTCCTCCAGGCCTGCGCTGCCGCAGGGGTGCGCCGCGTCGTCTTCGCCAGCAGCGGAGGCGCGATCTACGGCGACACCGAGGCGATCCCGACGCCGGAGAGCCATCCGCAGCGGCCGGCCTCGAACTACGGCGCCGCCAAGGCCGCGGCGGAGCTGTACGGCGGCGTCTGCAGCCACGTCTACGGCGTCGAGTTCGTCGCGCTCCGTTACGCCAACGTCTACGGACCGCGCCAGGATCCCCACGGGGAGGCGGGCGTGATCGCCATCTTCACCGAGCGGATGCTCGGGGGCGAGGTTCCGACCATCAACGGGGATGGCACCCAGACTCGAGACTACGTCTACGTCGCCGATGTGGTCGCGGCCAACCTGGCGGCGATCGCGGGGCCGCCCGGCGCCTACAACGTGGGCACGGGCACCGAATGCGATGTCAACGAGGTCCACCGGCGGCTGGCTCGCATCGTCGGGGTGTCAACCCCCGCGGACCACGGACCGGGCAAGCCCGGGGAGCAGCAGCGCTCCTGCCTGGACGCGTCACTGGCCGCATCCCGCCTGGGCTGGCGCCCGCGCTTCTCGCTGGACGCAGGCCTCGACGCGACGGTCGCCTACTTCCGCGACCGCGGGTCAGGCTACTTGTAGCGGAAGGTGATCCGTCCCCGGCTGAGGTCGTAGGGGCTCAGCTCCACCCTCACCTGGTCACCGATCAGGATGCGAATGTAGAACTTGCGCATCTTGCCGGAGGTGTAGGCGAGGACATCCTGCCCGGTCTTGAGGCGCACCTTGAACATGGCGTTGGGCAGGGGCTCGACCACCGTGGCATCCATCTCAATCGTCTCCTCCTTGACCTCGGGGGAGTTGGTGGTGTCAGTGGGGGCACGCCGCCGCACCGGGCTGCGCCGGCGGGTGACGCCTGGTCGAGGTGGACGTCGCGCCAAAGTGTCTCCTCGTATAGTGAACGGAACCGATCGGCAGGACCGGGCCGTTTGTCGAGCGTAGCACGGGACACCCCACCGGGCAGGCCCGGCGGGGACCCCCATCATTCTCATTGGGGCTCGCCGCACACCCCACGCGGCAGGCGCGTGGGGACCCCGACTATTCTCACAGGGGCTCGCCGCCCCTCGGCGGCCCGGCTCAGCCGGCCGCTCGCCAGTCGCCGGGCCGTGGGCCCGCCGTCCCGCCATGAAGATCCACACCCAAAGTGCAACCCCATGAGCAGTAGCCCCTACCTCGAGGCGCTGAGCCGCCGCGTCCTGGTCTTCGACGGGGCGGTCGGGACCAATCTCCAGGCCATGGACCCCACGCCCGCGCAGTTCGGCGGGGCGGCCCTGGAGGGCTGGGTGGACGGTCTGGTGCTTCACAGCCCCGACCTGGTCGAACGGCTCCACCGTTCCTTCCTCGAGGTCGGCGCCGACGTCATCGAGACGTGCACGTTCCAGTCCACCCCCCTCCGCCTGGCCGAATGGGGCGCCGGGGAGCGGGCGCGAGAGCTCAACGAGAAGGCGGCGCGGCTGGCCCGGCGGCTCGCCGACGAGCACTCCACCGCCGAGCAGCCCCGCTTCGTCGCCGGCAGCATGGGACCGTCCGGCTATCTGCCCGCAAGCAGTGACCCGAGCCTCGGACGGATCACATTCGGGGAGCTGGTCGCGGCCTTCCGCGAGCAGGCCGAGGGGCTGCTCGACGGTGGCTCCGATCTGCTCATCATCGAGACGAGCCAGGACATCCTGGAGGTCAAGGCGGAGATCTTCGCGGCCCGCGAGGCCTTCGAGAGCACGGGCCGCCACGTCCCCATCCAGGCCCAGGCGACGCTCGACGTCTCCGGCCGGATGCTCCTCGGCACCGACATCGCCGCCGTCCTCGCCATCTTGGAGTCGCTGCGGGTGGACGTGGTCGGGCTCAACTGCTCGACCGGTCCCGAGTACATGCGCGAGCCGATCCGCTACCTCGCCGAGAACACCCGGCTGCCCATCTCCTGCATCCCCAACGCCGGCCTGCCCATCAACGTCGGCGGCCGCGCCCACTACCCGATGCAGCCGGACCCCATGGCCGACCAGCTGGAAGAGTTTGTCCGAGACCTGGGGATCAACGTGGTGGGCGGCTGCTGCGGCACCACCCCAGCGCACATCGCCGCTCTGGTCAGCCGCGTGGGCGGGGCGACCCCGGTTTCGCGTGACGTCCAGGAGCGCCCCCGTCTCGCCTCCAGCATCCGCGCCACCGACCTGGACCAGGTGCCGAAGCCGCTGCTCATCGGTGAGCGGGTCAACGCCCAGGGGTCGCGGAAGATCAAGGAGCTGCTGATCGCCGACGACTACGACGGCATCGTCCGGGTGGCCCTGGGTCAGGTGGAGGGCGGAGCCCACGCTCTCGACGTCTGTGTCGCCCTCACCGAACGGAGCGACGAAGGCGATCAGATGTCGACCGCCGTCAAGGCTCTCCAGCAGGCGATCGAGGCGCCGCTCGTGTTCGACTCCACCGATGCTCTGGTGATCCGGCGCGCCCTGGAGGCCTACCCGGGCCGCGGCATCGTCAACTCGGTCAACCTGGAGAATGGGCGCGCCCGCTGCGAGGCAGTGCTGCCCCTGGTCCGCGACCATGGGCAGTGCGTCATAGCCCTGACGATCGACGAGCAGGGGATGGCGAGGACCCGCGAACGCAAGCTCGAGGTGGCGCGTCGCATTCGCGACATCGCCTGCGGCGAGTATGGGCTGGCACCCCACCAGCTGCTCTTCGACGACCTCACCTTCACCCTGGCGACGGGGGACGCCGAGTGGATCGACTCGGCGGTGGAGACGATCGAGGGCATTCGCCTGATCAAGCGGGAGCTGCCGGGCGTGCTCACCTCGCTCGGGGTGAGCAACGTCTCGTTCGGTCTGACGCCGCCGGCCCGCGCGGTGCTCAACAGCGTCTTCCTCTACCACTGCGTCGAGGCGGGCCTGGACGCGGCCATCATCAATCCCGCCCAGACCGTCCCCTACGCCGAGATCAGCGCGGAGAGGCGCCAGCTCGCCGAGGACCTCATCTTCAACCGCCGGACGGACGCGCTCTCCCGCTACATCGACCACTTCTCGGGGGTGACCGAGCGGGTCGGGGCGGAGAAGGTCGACCCCTTCGCCGGGCTCGCCGCACCCGAGCGCATCCACGCCCAGATCCTCCACCGCCGCAAGGAGGGGATCGAGGCACTGATCGACGAGACGCTCCGTGACCGGAGCGCGATCAGCGTGCTCAACGAGATCCTCCTCCCGGCCATGAAGGACGTCGGTGACCGCTTCGGGGCGGGGGAGCTGATCCTTCCCTTTGTCCTGCAGAGCGCCGAGGTGATGAAGCGCGCCGTGGCCCACCTGGAGCAGTACCTGGACCGGACCGAGGGCTACACCAAGGGTCAGGTGGTGCTGGCCACGGTGTTCGGGGACGTCCACGACATCGGCAAGAACCTGGTCAAGACCATCCTCAGCAACAACGGGTACACAGTCCACGACCTCGGCAAGCAGGTGCCTCTGACGACCATCGTCGAGAAGGCCATCGAGGTCGATGCGGACGTGATCGGATTGAGCGCGCTGCTGGTCAGCACCAGCAAGCAGATGCCGATGATGGTCGAGGAGCTCGACCGCCGCGGTCTCGGCTACCCCGTGATCATCGGTGGTGCCGCCATCAACCGGGGATTCGGCCGGCGCATCCTCTACCTCGACCCGGAGCGCGCCTACGGGCCGGGCGTCTTCTACTGCAGGGACGCCTTCGAGGGGCTGGAGACCTGCGACCAGCTCGTCGATCCCGAGCGTCGCGCGCCGCTCCTGGAGCGTGTCCGCGCCGAGGCGCACGCCTTCCGCGAGCAGGAGCGTTCGAAGGCAGCTGCCAAGGCCGAGCTGCCCAAGGTCGTGGTCAGTGCGCGCAGCGCCACGCGGACGGACACGCCCATCCCCACGCCACCCTTCTGGGGCCCCCAGGTGGTGACCGGCATCAACGCCCAGGCGGTGTACCCGCACATCGACCGCAACTCGCTCTTCAAGATGAGCTGGCAGTTCCGCGGGGTCCGCGATCCGGAACGGTGGGACGAGCTGGTGCGCACCGAGCTGGAGCCCCGCTTGGAGAGATCGATGCGCGAGGCGCAGCGGGAAGGGTGGCTCGACCTGCAGGCCGTCTACGGCTACTGGCCGGCGCTGGCCGAGGGCGACTCCGTCGTCGTCTTTGACCCCGAGGACCACGAGCGCGAGATCGCTCGATTCACGTTCCCGCGTCAGAGCGAGCAGCACCGCCTCTGCCTGGCCGACTACGTACGGCCGCGGGAGCTGGCGGTCGGCGGCGAGCGTGACGTCATCGCGCTCCAGGTGGTGACCACCGGGCCCCGGGCGAGCGAGGTCTCCAATCAGCTCCAGGTCAAGGGCGACTACGACGACATGCTCCGCGTCCACGGCTTCGCCACCCAGATGGCCGAGGCCACCGCGGAGTACATCCACGCCCACATCCGCCGCGAGCTCGGGCTCGGCCCGGAGCAGGGCCGCCGCTACTCCTGGGGCTACCCCGCCTGCCCCGACCTCCAGGACCACCAGGTCTTCTTCCGGATCGTGCCGGCGGAGCGGATCGGGGTCACCCTGACCGAGGGTTTTCAGCTGGTGCCCGAGCAGTCGACCGCGGCGATCGTCCTCCACCACCCGGAGGCGCGCTACTTCGCCGTCTACGGCAGCCGCTTCGAGGAGGGGTCGGGCCCGGGTGCGCCGGAGAAGGCGCCTGATACGTCCCCTTCCGTGGAGGTGACCTGAAGCGAGACCGGCGTACCGTCGCCGGCGTCAGAGCACCCCGTAGACGGCGTCGGCGGAGGCGATGGTTGCCGTCGCCTGCCCGGAGGTGAGATTGAGGATCTCGATCGACGGCGTTTCTCCCCCACCCGTTCCCACCGGCACCGCCAGCGAGTTCGCACCGGCGACGACCCCGCCCTCGCACCATGAGCCGTCACCGCTCATCAACTGCTGGGGCGAGGTGGCGGAAGTCCCGAGGTCCACCGTCCAGAGCTCCTCCGTCCAGCCGGCCCCGGAGCCGTCGCTGGCCGGACTCTCATCGCTCGTGCAGTAGGTCAGCAGAGACGAGCCCCCAACGAATTGCAGGTGACCGGCGAACTGGATGCTCGTGTCGATGCTCGAAGGCGACCCCTGGGGCGGCGTGACCACGATCTCGGCGTCCGATCCCTCACCGGTGAGGCAGGCGACCATCCCGTCCGGCGCCACGTCCCCGAAGCGACCGCTCGCACAGAGAGGCGGGGAGCGTGTCACGGTGAGGGGATCCAGGCGCACCACGGTTGCCAGCGTGTACTCGTCGTTGAGGAACGGTCCGGCGCCGCCGACTCCGGTGGGGTCCGTCCCGAGCAGGACGCCGGCCGGGTCCCAGCGCAGGACTCGGTAACCGCCGCCAAAGCCTCCGTTCACCATGGCCGACCGGGTCAGCGTGGTGAGGAGGGCGGGAGAGGCACCGTCGACGTCCACATAGAGCCTGCTGGTCCCGTCGCCATTGCTGTCGTGCGAGGTGTCGGAGAGAATCCAGCACTCTCCGCTGGGCGACACGGCGAAGCTGACGTCGTCGAATTGGTTGGTGAGAGTCACCTGGCCGATGACCTCGGGCGCGCCGATCAGCCCCAGCAGTGACACCTCACCGCTCGTGGAGTTGTAGAGATAGGCGCCCTCCGGCCCGACTCCCAGCGGGTTCGGCCCGAACGCCGCAGGCGAGACCTGACTGTCCGGCGTCTGATTGAGAACGTCACCACTCGCATCGACCAGTTCCAGCTCCTGAGGGTTCACGTTCTGGTTCAGAACCGCCACGATCGGCCCGGCCGGAGCGGATGTGGGCGTCGGTCGAGCAGCGGTGGCGCACGCGGCGAGAGTGCCGGCCGCCGCGGGTGTGGGAGTGGGACTGGTTGCGGGGGTGGCGGCCGCCGATGGACGGCTGGTCATCGGCGCGGTGGTGTCGCTCGGAGCGTGGGTGCCCGGGCCGCAGGACGCCAGCACGAGCACGAGCGTCGCGAAACCGCCAATCAACCAGCGCTGCATCTTGGTGGCCCCATTCTGTGCTCGATCTCGAACCAACGGCCCCTTTGCGTCCAACGCCAGAGGCGTCCGGCGGTTACACTCGGATGGAGGGGCGAGGTGTGTGATTTCCCCTCGCCGGCGAGCGTGATGCCGGTTGCCTTCGGGGTGGCGGCGGTAGTGCGACTAGTAGAGCGCCTCGGCCGCCTCGACCGTGACCTCACCCTCGGGCGGGTAGAGGTGGGAGGCGTACACGTCCACTTGTGCCTCCGAAAGGCGGAAGTGCATCGCCGTGTAGTAGACGACCAGGCTGAAGACGGCGACGACGGCGAGGTCCCACCAGAAGGGGATGGCGCCAGTGCCACCGACCATGAACTTCCCGCCGTCGATCAGGTTGCCGACTGCTCCCCCGTTGCCGAACTGCCCGAAGAAGGAGATGATCCCCATCCCGATCAGGTACGGGAAGATCCAGACCCCTGCGATCCAGTCGATCTTGGGCTGGTTGGGGTTGAGCTTGAAGGCGGCCGAGATGAGCATCAGGATGTATCCGATGGCGACCGCCACCATGAGGGTGCTGTAGGTCCCCCAGCCTGCCCAGTAGACGACCCAGCCGGCGCAGACGAAGGCCAGCGGGCAGAGGACAGCCGCGATGGGCAGCAGGTAGGGACGGTGGAGTGCCGGTTTGGAGTAGCGCAGGGCGCCCAGCGCCAGCGGAGCACCCGCGTACATCAGCACCGACGCGCCGGTGACGATGCCGATCAGAGAACTCCAGGCCGGGAACGGGAGCAGGAAGAGTGCGCCGACGATGGTCGCGATGATGATGCCGAAGACCGGCACCTTGTTCTGCTTGCTGGTCGCCTCGAAGATCTTGGGAACGTACCCGTTCTTGCTGAGGCCGAAGGAGAGGCGCGAGGTGGTGGTGTTGTAGATGAGTCCGGTGCCGCCTGGAGAGATGACGGCGTCGATCCGGAGGACCACCGCCAGCCAGCCCAATCCCGCGATGGTCGCCAGGGTGGCGTATGGGGACGCGGCGAGCGACGGGTTGTTGATCCCGAGGGTCGCCCAGGTGGAGGAGTGGGCGAGCGTCGCCGGAGCCAGTGCGCCGATGAAGGCGAACTGCACCAGGAGGTAGATCACCGCGCCGATGAGGGTCGCGCCGATGACCGCACGGGGGATGTCCCGCTTGGGGTTGCGGCTCTCACCGCCGAGCTGCACCGCCTGCTCGAAACCGAGCAGGGAGAAGACGATGCCGCCAGCCGGGATCGCCTCCATGATGACCTTGGGCGCGTTCGCCCCCTTGAGGAAGAATCCGC
>PLAX01000108.1 GCA_003135255.1 Candidatus Dormiibacterota bacterium
GGCCGCTCGGCCGGGAGGTGGACCGGATGCTCCTTCACCGGCTCGCCCAGGCGAGCGTGCGCGCCCTCCTCTCCCGCGTCGTCGAGCGGTTCGCCGGCGGCGGCCCGCAGCCGCAGCCGCGCGTCGCCGGGACCGCCGCCGACCGGGTGACCACCGGGTGATACCCGAGGCCGACGCGGCACCGGCTCTCCGCGCGCCGGGACCCCCTGCACCCGGGCACGCCGACGCCCGAGGGCACGGTGACGGTCCTTCGAGAGACTCCCCTCGCGGCCGGACCCACGGGAGATCCCACGGGGTCAGCCCGCTGCCCCTGCGGACGGTCGCGATCGACCGCTACCTGGAGACGATCTTCTGCATCGCCGCTGAGGACGAGCCGGTGCGGCCGAGCCGGATCGCCCAGTGGCTCGGGGTGAAGGCCCCCACCGTGAGCATCGGGCTCCGCCGGCTCCGAGCCGGAGGTTGGATCCAGACCGAGCTGGACCGGAGCGTCACCCTCACCGCCGCGGGCAGCGACGCCGCCGAGACCATCGTCCGCCGCCACCGGCTGGCCGAATGCTGGCTCACCGACCTGCTCGGACTGGACTGGGCGAGCGCTCATCTGGAGGCGACCCGCCTCTCGGCGTCGCTCTCCGACACCGTCCTCGCCCGGCTCGACATCTCCCTCGGCGAGCCGAGGACCTGCCCGCACGGTCACGCCATCCCCGGCCGGACGGCCCCCTATGGGGAGCTGGTCGCACTCGCCGACCTCCGTCCGGGCGGGGCGGGGGCGGTCCGGCGCATCTCCGAGATCATCGAGCACGAATCCTTCGAACTCCTCCGCGCGCTCGCGGCCGCCGGGGTGCGCACCGGGGTCGAGGTCACCGTCGAACCCGGCGGGAGCGGGGATGGGATCACCCTGGCCGTGGGCGGCCGGCCGCACGCCATCGCCCTCGCGCCGGAGACCGCGCGGATGATCTGGGTGGAGGTCGTGGGACCTTCGGCGAGCTCCGCTCGGGACGGCCGCCCCTGGCCGCAGTGAGCGGCCGCCTGGCGGGCGCCAGGTCGCGGTCAGGGTTGGCCTGAACATCATGGCCGGGCAGGCCGGATACCACGGCGTCGAAGGAGGCACGAGACACCGGTGGAAAGGGGCCATTGGGCTCTGGTGCGCTGGAACCGCAGGGGCCACCCTGGGATGCCTTAGGAGGATCGGCTTGATGCGCACCGCGATCGTGTACGAGGGGACGCAGGGCAGCAGCGCGGCCGTGGCCCGAATCATCGCCGCCGAAGCCGCCGTGCACGGCCCGGTCATCGTCGGAGAGGTGCACGAGATCCCGCTCGCCGAGCTCGACGGTGTCGAGTTCCTGGTGGTGGGCGGGCCGACTCACCACTGGGAGGATTGGGCCGACGTGGCCCGGGCCCAGAGCGCGGCCCACGTGCTCCGCGACTTCCACCCGCCGACCGACGGGGTTCGAGGCTGGCTGGATCACCTGCCGCCGCGGCCGAGCTTCTCCGCCGCCACCTTCGACACCCGGGAGCCGGGTCTGCGCGTGCTCAACGGGACCGCCGCTCTCGCCCTCTACCGTGCCCTCCGCCGGAGGGGCTGCCACTTGGTCACCCGCCCGGCGAGCTTCCTGGTGAAGCCCGGTCAGATGTCCGAGCTGATGGAGGGGGAGCAGGAGCGGGTCAGCAGCTGGGCGGTGCAGGTCTTCCGCCGTGCCGAGCACCACCACCCGGTCCGGGTCGGCTGAGCCGGCCCGGTAGCGGCGACCGGGTCACCCTGGGTGCGGACCGGCAGGCGACCTTCTGACCCCGGGCAGGAGCCCCGATGAATGACGTCGGAGAGGCGGTCCGGATCACGGGACTGACCAAGGCGTTCGGATCGATCCGGGCCCTGGACGGCGTCTCCCTCACCGTCGGCACCGGTGAGATCTACGGACTGCTCGGGCCCAACGGCGCAGGCAAGACCACGCTCATCCGCTCGCTGGTCGGGCTGGTGACCCCCGACGCAGGGACCGTGACGGTGCTGGACTGCCGTCTGCCCGACCGGGCCGTGCTCGCCGAGGTGGGATACATGCCCCAATCGGCCGCCCTCTACGCCGATCTCACGGTGGAGGAGAACGTCCGCTTCTTCGCCGCGGTCCACGGCCTCGAGCGGCACGCGGCCGCGCGGAGCACCGCGGACGCGCTGGAGATCGTCGACCTCAGCCCGCGGCGGCGCTCGGTGGTGGCCACGCTGAGCGGCGGGATGCGCCAGCGCGTGTCGCTGGCATGCGCGCTGGTCCACCGGCCACGGCTGCTCCTCCTCGATGAGCCGACGGTCGGGGTCGATCCACAGCTGCGCGCCGAGCTCTGGCAGCGGTTCACCACCATGTCCGGCGAGGGCACGACCATCATCGTCTCCAGCCACGTGATGGACGAGGCGGAGCGCTGCGGCCGGCTGGGGCTCGTGCGTTTTGGCCGGATGCTCGCCGAGGGCACCTCCGCCCAGCTGCGGCGGCTGGCCGGGGTGGAGCGACTCGAGGACGCCTTCCTGGTGCTCTCGGAGAGCCCGCAGTGAGCGGGCGGCGCGCCGGCGCGATCAGCC
>PLAX01000005.1 GCA_003135255.1 Candidatus Dormiibacterota bacterium
GCCCAGGAACAGCCTTGGCTGGAGCATCGACCCCGGGGGCCTGCGGCGCGCTCTGGTCTCGCTGAGCGAGGAATTCCGATTGCCGGTGATGGTCACCGAGAACGGGGTCGCCGACGAGGATGACGAGCTCCGTTCCGGGTTCCTCGTCGACCACCTGCGAGCGGTGGTCGAGGCGATCGACGACGGAGCCGACGTGATCGGCTACCTCCACTGGACCGGCTTCGACAACTTCGAGTGGCTGGAGGGGTACGGGGCCAAGTTTGGCCTGGTGTCAGTCGACCGAGCCACCCTCGAGCGCCGCCCCAAGCCGAGCGCGGAGGTCTTCGCCGCCATCTGCCGCACCGGGGTGATCCCACCCGCTCCGGGCCACCCGTCCAGGCCGGCTGCGCACGCCGGCGGGGGCCGGGCCGGTCAATCCGCATAGGCGCTCCAAGGGAGCCTGGACCCGCCCGGTACATGGTGCTAGCGTCGTCCACGGTCTGGCGCGAGGCCGGCCGTCCGGCCATGGCCCGAGGCCGGAGACCCACGTCACACCTCGAGGGCGGACGAGCCATCCCGAAGGGGAGATCGCAGCCGCCGGGGCGCTGGTCGCCAGCGCTCCGGCGGGTCCCCTAGGTCCCGGGCGGGCCGGCCTCGCCTCGAGCCTACCTCAGCGTGTGGCAGCGATCGCCCGGAGGACCGTGGGCTCCCCTTCGAGCTCGCGGCTCGGTCCGGTGATCGACTCCGGCCTGCCGAAGAGGAAGCCCTGCGCCCGGTTCACTCCCAGCTTCATCAGCTCGCCGGCGACGTTCAGCTGCTCGATGCCCTCGGCCACGACGTCCGCACCGATCTGCTCGGCGAGCGCGATGCACTCGAAGATGAGCGTCCTGGCCCCCGCCTCCTCGCAGCGGTTGGTCACGCTGGCATCGATCTTGATGACCTCGGGGCGCGTCGCGTAGAGGAGGTCGACGCCGATCCCCGGCCGGCCGGTATCGTCGATGCCGATCTTGAATCCTGCGCGGCGGTAGGCGTCGACGCGAGCGGAGAGCTGACCGAGATTGCTGAAGCGGTCGGCGTCGGCGATCTCCAGGACGACGTTGGCGGGAGGCCGGCCGATCCAGCGCAGCAGGCTGCGCATCTGCTCGACGTCCTCGTCGACGTCGGAGACCGCGGAGAGGTTGATGTTGAGGTAGAGCTGCGCGTCGCTGCGGATGCCCTCGGCACCGCGGACCACGGCGCGCCTGCAGATCCAGTCCAGCTCGTTGGTCACGCCCATCCGCTGCGCCGTGGCGAAGAACTCCTCGACGCTGTCAGCTCCGTCCAGGTTGACGGGCCGCGCCAGCCCCTCGTAGGCCACGATGCGCGC
The DNA here is from genome assembly GCA_003135255.1 of Candidatus Dormiibacterota bacterium. Classification (GTDB taxonomy): domain Bacteria; phylum Chloroflexota; class Dormibacteria; order Aeolococcales; family Aeolococcaceae; genus Changshengia. The sequence continues at coordinate 1,346 of PLAX01000005.1, forward strand.
CTCGGGGAGGGTGACGATCGGCTGGTACACCGGGTGGATCTGCTGTGAAGCCAGGGTCCGGCTGAGCAGGGTTGTCCATCCCCGTCCGGGGGCGGCGGCCGGGCGGCCGGTGATCGACCCGGCCACCCGGTTGCGTCCCTCGCGCTTGGCGCGGCCGAGCGCTTCGTCCGCCCGAGTCCACACCTCGGCCGCGTCCTCGCCGGCGGCGCCCACCGCCCAGCCGACGCTGACCCGGGCCGGGAAGGCTCCGCTGACGAGCTCGGACACCGCGGCACGCATGCGCTCGGCGACGCTGCCAACCACAGCGGTGGCCGCCCCGACGGTGAGGATCGTGAACTCATCGTCGCCGGAGCGACTGATGACGTCACGCTCTCTCGTCGATGCCTGGAGCGCCCGGGCCACGGAGCGGAGGGCGTCATCGCCGGCCTCCCGGCCCAGGGCGTTGTTGAGCTGGTTGAGGTGGTCGACGTCGACCGAGATGATCGCGTAGGACTCACGGACCTCCCGGCAGCGCCGCTCGAAGGCAGCGCGGCCGATCAGGCCGGTGAGCGCATCGATCGGCTCCGCCTGTGCCCCGGCGACACCGCGGGCGCGGACCAGGTTGGAGAACGCCAGGGTGGCGATCCCGCTGAGCCCCTCGACCATGGTGACCTCGGAGTCTCGGAACGCCCGGTCCCGCCGCTCGGCGAGCACCACCGCCCGGATCGCGGTACCGGCGTGAATGGGGCTGGCGATCCGGCGTGGGGAGGGCCCCGCCTCGGCGAGGGTGTGGTCCCCGGTGACCGCAGCCAGAATGAGTGGATCGGCGCTCAGGAGACTGCTCTCCCCGACGGTGGTGGCACCAGCTGCTGCGCCGTGCTCACTGACGACCACCATCCTGTCGCGTTCGATCCTGTACACCCGGGCGATCACCGGGGACGCTGTGCGGGTCTCGAGGAGTTGGACGACAGCTCCGCCCGCGGCCGCCATCACCGAGTCGACATCCCTTTCCGCGCTGATCCGGGTCATGGCCTCCAGGATCCGGTCCAGGCGGTTGCCGCGATGGGAACCTGGCGGGCTGGTGCCGCGCCCGAGCCGCCCCACCTGACCGGTCCGGCGACGGGCGGCGCGGCGTGGCGCGATGCCATCGCCGCGCCGGACCAGCGCGCTGGCGGCGGCGACGACAGCACCGGCCGCCGCGACGGTCATGGCCAGTGCCGCGACGCGGCTGGCCACCAGGCTGTCAGCAGCGAGGGGCCCGTGGCTGTTTGCCAGGAGGTATGCGGCCACGAGTCCCGCTGCTGCCACCATCAGAGAGAGGGATGCCGCCCTGGCGCGCCCTGATCTGAAGGGGCGCGCGCAGGGCGGGGAGAGTGGGGGTCTGAGGAGGGTCGGACCGAGGAGGCTCACGTCTCTTTCTTTCGTGGAGCGGTGGTGGGATGAGTTCATTCTCAGGGGCCGGTCGGGGGCACCCAAGAGCAACCGACGCCAAAGTTCTGTAGTGCACTTGCACCCGTTGGTGCGATTCGTCACACCGCGGTGTCCGGCCGTCATCGGGCGGCTGTCGCGGCGTCGCATCGCCCTCTCCACGACCCCTCTCAACAGGCCGCCGCCGAGGTGGGTTCGCGCCGCCCCACTGCGGACCAGCCTCTCCGCAAGACCGGTTGGCGGCCGTCCAGATGTGGGCCGCCCTCACCACGAGGCGGGGGCCCTCGCCGTCGCACCGCCCCCCAACGGGCAGGTCGCGCGGCGGAATTGTGCGCCCAGTCCCATTTGGTGCGCAGGATGGCGCAAGCGGGCGTGTCGCCCTCTAGACATCCCGCGGTTGTGTCCGATATCCTTAGGCG
>PLAX01000138.1 GCA_003135255.1 Candidatus Dormiibacterota bacterium
TTCGGCTTCCAGGAGAACGCCGACGAGCTGGTGGCGAAGGCCCAGGAGTACTTCCAGCGCAGCATCGTGCACCCCCTCGAGCTGGCCAGCCTGCGCCGGGCCGAGAGCGCCTCCGAGGTCGAGAAGGAAGCCGCGTACAGCCGCATCCACGAGGCGGACTACGTCTTCTCCGGTCCGGGGAGTCCCAGCTACACCCTCCGCGAGTGGCGGGGGACCGAGATCCCGCGACTCCTCGCCGAGAAGCTGGAGCGGGGCGGCTGCGTGACCCTCGCGTCGGCCGCGGCGATCACCCTCGGGGTCGTCTCGGTCCCCGTCTACGAGATCTACAAGGTCGGCGAGCCGGTGCACTGGCTGGAGGGTCTCGATCTGCTGGGCGCGGCCGGCATCACGGCCGCGGTGATCACCCACTGGGACAACGCGGAGGGTGGCACCCATGACACCCGCTTCTGCTACATGGGCGAGACCCGCCTCACCCAGCTCGAAGCCCTCCTCCCCGAGGGCGTGGCCATCCTCGGGGTCGACGAGCACACCGCCCTCATCCTCGACCTCGGCGCCGAGCGGGTCGAGGTGCGCGGCAGGGGACGCGCGGTGGTGCGGCGAGCGGGGAGCGAGACCGCCCTCTCCGCCGGCACGGAGATCCCTCTCGGCGAGCTGCGGGGCCTGCTCTCCGGTACTGCCACTGCCGTCGCCGCGACGTCTGCCGCCCCCGGGGCCGTCCCCACCACGGAGGGTGGCCCCCCGGAGCCGACCCAACGCGAGGAGCCGTTCATTGCACTTCTCGCCGAGCGTCAGGATCAATTCGACCGCGCTCGTGAGGGCCGGGACGCAGACGGCATGGTCGCCGCCGTCCTCGCCGTCGAGACCGCCATGGCCGAATGGTCGACCGAGACCTTCTCGGGTGACGAGCGCGAGCGGGGCAGAGCGCAGCTCCGGCGGATGGTCACCCGGTTGGGTGAGGTTGCCACCGAGGGGGTCGCCGATCCCCGGGAGCGGCTCGCCCCCTTCGTCGAGGCGATCCTCGTGCTGCGCCGGCAGTTCCGGTCGGAGCGCCGCTTCGACGACGCCGACCGCCTCCGCGACCTCCTNNGACGAGCTGGAGCCCCGGCGGCTGGGACGCTCCCCCATCCGGCTCAGCCCCATGGGGATCGGCTGCTGGGCCATCGGGGGCCCGACGGTCGGCGAGGACGGGCGGAACATTGGCTGGGGTCAGGTGGACGACGACGAGTCGGTCCGCGGCATCCGCCGCGCCTACGACCTCGGCATCCGCTTCTTCGACACCGCCGACGTCTACGGTGCGGGACACAGCGAGAGGGTGGTGGCTCGCGCCCTGGAGGGGCACCTCGAGGACGTGGTGATCGCCACCAAGTTCGGCAACACCTTCGACGACGATGGCAGCCGGCGGGGACACGCCACCGACGTGAGCCCCGCCTACATCCGGCGGGCCTGCGAGGGGTCGCTCCGGCGCCTCCAGCGCGACGACATCGACCTCTACCAGTGCCACGTTGGGAGCCTCACCGACGCCCAGTCGGATGCGGTGGTGGAGACGCTGGAGAGCCTGCAATCGGACGGCCTCATCCGCGAGTTCGGGTGGAGCTGCGACGTCGCGGAGCAGGCCGCGCGCTGGGCCGTCCGCGGCACCTGCTCGGCCCTGCAGTTCATCTGCAACGTGCTGCAGGAGACGCCCGGCATGATCGAGCTCTGCGAGGAGCGCCGGATGACGGCGGTCATCCGCAGCCCACTCGCCTCCGGCTTCCTGAGCGGCAAGTACGGTCGCGACTCGCGGCTTCCCCGGGACGACTGGCGAGCCCAGGCGCTGGAGCTGGGTTGGGGCGACATCTTCAACGCCGACGGCAGCGCCAACCCGGCCTGGCTGGCCAAGCTCGACTCCCTCCGGGAGGTGCTCACCGACGGCGGGCGCACCCTCGTCCAGGGGGCGCTCGGCTGGCTCTGGGCGCGCAGCCCAGCTACCGTCCCCATCCCCGGTTTCAAGACGGTGGCCCAGGTCGAGGAGAACGCCGGCGCGATGCGGTTCGGGCCGCTCTCGGCGCCGCAGATGTCCCGTATCGACAGCATCCTCAGCCGCTGATCCGCGGCCACCGCTCAGCCGGCCACGTTGTGCCGGCCGGCGCGGCCGGCCGATCCGGCGGCCGGTCAGTCCGCGGTCCGATCGCCCCCGTCCAGCAGGATCGTGTTCTGGTCGCGGACGATGCGGGTCAGCTCGTCGTCCCGCCCCTGCCACATCATCGCGATCATGCGGAGGTCACCGCGCAGGCTCCAGAGCGGGTGTCCGAAGGTAGCCGGGTGGTTCTTCTCGATGGCGAGGTGGCTGCCCCAGGCCACCCCATAGCTGATCAGCGGAACGGCCAGCAGCCCCGCCGGCCGCCGCCTCACGAGCGCCGCCACGGCCGCCGCCGCCCCCAGGTGCGTGCTCGCAAAGTGGAGCCAGCGCGTGGCCGGACGGCTGTGCACGCTCACGTAGAAGGGGAAGAACTCCTCGTAGCTGCCGAACTCCCGCACCATGACGCCTCCGTGCCTGACCCCAGCCCCCAGCCTACGCCGCGCCTCGCAGCCCGGGCGAGGTCGGGGCGGTCGCGCCGCAGCCTTGGGCAGGCGATGGCACCCGCCCCCATCTCACGCGAGGGTTGCGAGGGGCACCCGACGTCTCCGCCGACTCGTTCCGTGACGACCCTGGAATGGCGGGCTCCACTCCTGTAACGAGGCGGTCCCCCGACGGGGGCGCATCGCCGCTTGGGTGTGATGCTCGCCGTGCCCGGCTCTCTCCTCCCCCTCAGTCCTCCTCAGGCCGACGATGCGGAAAGGCCGGGCCTCGTCGCGGCGCTCCCCGCGCCCGCTGGACGCGGGGAGCTCGCCCCGAGACCGAGCCGAGCGCCGCGCCGCCCCCCGCCCTCACATCTCGCCAGGACGCGCCCTCAGGACGGAGGGGGACGGTGCGCGCTGCGCCTCGACCAGGTAGATCGGTATCCCTGGCCAGAACAGGCGCCGGCGCCGCCAGGCGCTGAACCCGGCGTCGCGCAGCAGGAGCGTCAGCTCCGCCGCGTCCCGATAGCCGATCCCGTGACCCCGCCCGGTCGATCGCAGGATGCGGCCGAAGAAGCCGATTCCGAGCACGTCGGCGAGGAGCAGCCGGCCAGCGGGAGCGAGCACCCGGACCACCTCACGCAGCGCCGCGTCCTGGTGGTCCCAGTGGTGGAAGGACATGGTCGTGGTGGCCACGTCGACGCTCGCGTCGGCGAGTGGCAGATGGTCGGCGGTGGCCACCTCGAGGCGGACCCGCGGCTCGGCCGCGAAGCGGGTGCGCGCGACCGCGATCATCCCCTCGGCGGGATCGACGCCGATCAGCTCCGCCTCGGTCACGCGGGGGCGGAGCGCTTCGAGCAGGCGCCCCGTACCGCAACCGAGGTCGACGACCCGGCGCGGCGGCACGCGGCCCGAGCAGACCGCTTCGACAACCGGCCGGTGGATCCGCCCGAAGAAGTGCTGCCCCGGGCCGCGGTCGTAGGTGGTCGACCATTCGTCGAAACGCTCGATGTCGCCGTGGTGCCGCCTCGTCATCTGGGGCGATCATCAGACCACAAGCGACGGGGTGGCAGCCGTGAGCGCATACTTCCGCTGCTTCTGCGATGAGCCTCCAGGACGTCGTNNTGGTGGTGATCCACGAGATCTACGGTCTCAACGACAACATCCGCGACATCACCGGTCGCCTCGCCGCCGAGGGCTACGCATCCCTGGCCGTCGACCTCTTCGCCGGCCGCAACCGGGCGCTCTGCATGGCTCGTCTGATGGCGGGCTCGCTCACCGGCCGGGGCTCGCACGCCGTCAACGACCTGCGCGCCAGCGCGGACTTTCTGATCGCCCGCCCCGAGGTCGACCCGCAGCGCATCGGGGTGGTCGGCTTCTGCATGGGTGGGGGGCTTGCCATTGCCTGGGGATGCCGCGACCAGCGGCTGCGCGCCATCGCCCCCTTCTATGGGACCAATCCGCGGCCGCTCAGCGCCGCGCGCCGGCTCTGCCCGGTGGTGGGGAGCTACCCGGGCAAGGACTTCACGGCGCGCTTCGGGCGCAAGCTCGATGCCCGCCTCGAAATGTACGGAATCGCTCACGACATCAAGGTGTACCCGGGGGAGCGGCATTCCTTCTTCAACGACCAGGGCAAGGCCCACGACGCCGCGGCCTCGGCCGACGCCTGGGAACGCACGCTGGCCTTCTTCGCCGAGCACGTTCGCTCCGCGCCTGCCACCCCCGTGGCGCGCACCTCTTAGGCCTGCGCCTCCTCGCCGTCGCCGCGCAGCCAGGTGAGCACCGAGAGCACCCTGCGGTTGTCGTCCGCGGTGTCCTCGATGCCGAGCTTGGAGAAGATCGACGAGACGTGGGCCTCCACCGTCTTGGGGCTGAGGAAGAGCCGCTCTCCGATGGCACGATTCGACCTTCCCTCGGCCATCTGCTCCAGCACCTCGCGCTCCCGAGCGGTCAGGGCCTCCATCGGATCGGCCCGGCGGTGGCGGCCGACCAGACGGCTGACCACGGCAGGGTCGATCACCGACCGACCAGCCACCACCGAGCGCAGCGCCGCCAGCAGCTCGGCGATGTCACCGACCCGATCCTTGAGCAGATAACCGACTCCGTCGGCGCCCTGGGCGAGCAGCTCCATCGCATACCGGGTCTCCACGTACTGGGAGAGGACGAGAACGGCCACCTCGGGGTGGTGCACGCGCAGGTGCAGTGCCGCCTGGAGGCCCTCCGTGGTGTTGGTCGGCGGCATCCGGATGTCGACGATGCAGACGTCCGGTGGATCGGCGTCGACGGCCGCGAGCAGAGCCTCGGCGTCGCCCACCTGGGCCACCACCTCGAAGCCTGATTCGACCAGCATGCGAGCCAATCCCTCGCGGAGAAGCACCGAATCGTCGGCGAGGATCACGCGCATGGCAGCTCAAACTCCACTCGGGTTCCGCTCCCTTCCGGGCTGTCGAGCGTGAGCTGGCCGTCCAGGGCGGTGATCCTGTCCACCAGGCCGTTGAGGCCGGTCCCACCGCCGAATTCCGCGCCGCCGGCACCGTCATCGCTGACCTCGACCAGGAGACGGTCGCCGTCGAGGCGAGCGGTCACCGACACGTGGGTGGCGTGGGCGTGCTTGGCCGCGTTGGTGAGCGCCTCGCAGACCGCGAAGTAGGCGGCGGCCTCCACCTGGTCGGGGAGGCGGCGGTCCACCGCCGTCCGCAGCGTCACCGGAACCGGCGCGTTCTCCGCGAGGGACTCGAGGGCGGCCCCCAGGCCGGCGTCGGAGAGGATGGCCGGGCGTATCCCGGCGGCCAGTCCGCGCAGTTCCTCCAGGGCCTTTCGGAGCTGCCGCTCGCCATCCGCGAGCAGCTCTCGGGTCTCCCCGGGCCGCTCGTCGACCCACTCACCGGCCCGGCTCAGGGTCAGCGCCAGGGCGACCAATCGCTGCTGGGCCCCGTCGTGAAGGTCGCGCTCCAGCCGTCTCCGCTCCTGGTCGGCGACGGTCACCAGACGGGCCCGGGACTCCGTGACCTCGGCGAGCCGGGCGCGGACATCCGCCTGGAGACGCTCGTTCTCGATGGCGAGGGCCGCGGCTCCGGCCACCACCGCCACCAGGGTGGGGTCGTTCTCCAGGGAGCGGTCGTGGATCAGCGCCGCCACCGCCACGCCGCCCCGTTCCAGGACGGTGAAGGTGCGGGAGGAGCGTTGGTCGGGGAGGTCGAGCGATCTCCCCTCGGCATCGACCCATCCCTCCCGGCCACGGACCTGGTACGCGAGCGCGAGTGAGGGATCGTGAAGGGTTTCCGCCAGCGCGTCGCGGATGCGCTCCGGCGGGGGTGATGACCCGAGCTCGACCACCAGGTGGCCGGCCGATGCGACCGCGAGGCGGCTGCGCAGCAGGCCAAAGACGAAGGCGAGCGGGAGCGAGGCGAGCGCGATCGGGGTGAACACCGGCACCGCGTCCTCCAGCCCGGGAGCCAGGCCGATGACGCCGGGGAGGGACAGCAGGATGCCCGCCAGCAGCGTGGGGCCGCTGGCCCAGGCCGCCGGACCGAGAGCGCGCCGGGCCGGCGGGGTGCCCCGCACGTAGTGGAGGACGACGAGCGCGACGAGCGTCACGCAGAGGGTCGCGTCGAGCCCCTGCTGGATGGCGTCGAAGATCGCGTACTGGGTGGCGTCGCGGTGGAGCACGAGCAGCTCGGCGCTGTTTGCCGGGGCGAAGAGCACGTGGGTGAAGAGATTGCCGCCCAGGGCCCAGAGGTAGGCGGCGGTCACCACCACTCGATCCACCCTGGTCTCCAGGCGGCCGCTCGGGAAGGCCACGACCAGGTGGCCGAGAAAGCCGAAGTAGCCCACGTAGAAGAAGTCGCCGAGGGCAAACGCGAGCGGCGACGTCACGTGGGTCAGGTCCTGGACGAACCAGGCGAGGCCGACCGCCACCATGAGGACGCCGGTCCGGTTGTGGGGGCGCCGCAACCAGGCCGCGCCCCCGACCAGCACGTAGGTCAGCCCGCCCGCGACGTGCAGGTCGATCGCCGCTGCCGACTCACCGCCGGGATGGTGCAGGTCGGCGATGAGAGCGAGGAGGGCGATGGCGACCCCGACCAGGGACGCTGCAAGCGGCAGCACCGCGGGGCGGCGGCCACCGAGCCCGACGTGAGGAAGGGAGGCCGCCTCGACCACGGCGGGATTGTCACATGGGCGGGTGCCGGTCGATCTGGGGAGACGGCCCGCCGATGGTCGCGCCGCCCAAGTCGCGGGGCGCCGATGGCGCGTCGGCCCGCGGCGACTCATGGCACACTCGGCCGGTGCTCCTCCCGATCACGACCGACGTTCTCGTCGGAGAGGCGGAGCGGCTTGGCGTCGACGGCCACCGCTTCACCTCCCGCCAGCTCTATTACGCCGCCTGCCGGGCGGTGGAGCGGCCCGCGGTGTCGGTCACCCGAGGCCTCATCGGTCTTGGAGCGCTGCTGATCGTGCTCGGCGGGGCCATGCTCTGGGTCAAGACCATCCCCCTCTCCGCCATCCTCGCCGTCATCGGGGTGGCCATGCTGCTCGCCGCTCCGCTCAACGCCCGCATCGAGCGCGGCCGGGAGCTCCGGAGGGCGCTCGACAGCCGGACCCTCGCGACCAGCTACCCCGATTTCCTCGCCAGGCCCATGGCGGAGGCGCTCCGGGTGCGGCCCCAGGCGTTCACCGCCCTGGCGTCACCGCGCCCACCCGCCGGAGACGGGACCGCCTCCGCCGCCGCTGCGCGCGGCGACGCTGCTCCGACCACCGACCACGTCGCGAGTCAGCCTGCCTCCGGGCCCCTCGTCGTCTGCGACCGCGGCGAGACCGCGGAGCTGCTCACCGCCAACGCCGCCCGGCTCCGCGATGGCACCCAGGTCGCCGCCCTGGCCGCACTGATGACCCACGACGGTGGCGAGCTGGAACCTGCGCTGCGGGACCGGCGGCTGGTGGCCGTCCACGACGCGGACCCCGCCGGCTGCGGGCTGCCGGCCGCGCTCCGCCGGGCCGGCGCCTCCGACGTCGCCGACGCCGGCCTCCATCCCCCCCTCTCCGACGCCGGGCTCCAGGTCATCGAGGGTGCCCCGGCGCGGATGCCCGCCGGGATCGAGGCCGATCTCACCCCCGTGGAGGTCGCCTGGCTGCGGAGCGGCCGGCGCCTGGAGCTGGCGACGCTCACGCCGCGCGAGGTGGTGGAGCTGGTGCTCGCCGCCCACCCCCCTGCCTCGGTGGGGCTCCCGCCGAGCCCCTGAGCGGCTCGTCGCCGGAGCCGAGGTCAGGGCCGGAGGGCCAGCGAGCTCTGGATGTGGCCACACAGGAAGCCGTAGAACTGGCTCCTGTCATTGGCGTCGAGGGTGCCCGAGACCGCCTGGTGGGCCCGCCGTCGGGTGATCCACGGGGGCACGGCAACGGCGACCACCTGGTCGTCGATGGCGAGCAGGACCAGGGCGTCGTCGCTCTCCTCCACGCAGACCAGGACCTTGGACTTGAGGCCGCTGCGATCGCCGATGCGCCAGCCGCGCTCCCAGCGCCGGCTGCCGTCGGACTGGCGGACCACGTTGACCGTCCGGTCCTCGAAGATGACCTCCCCCGCCTTGAGCGCCGAGGTCACGACTCCCTGCAGCGCGGAGTGCCCTTCGATGCAGATCCAGTTCACGAGGGACGCGCCCCGGTGGTCGACGGCGGGCAGCGCTCGGGGGTCCTTCGCCTTGCCGCCCAGGGCGGCCACCGTGCTGGCATGGCGGCGGCAGTAGCCTTCCGCTCCGATCTCGCGAAGGTGCCGGTGACACCATGCGGTCTCACAGGAGCGGCCGCGCCCGTCGACGTAGGCGCACTTGGCCAAGGCGGGAGCGGTGCAGCCCCTCTCCCGGCAACCGGTCGTGGCCATCGCTCGCTCCGGGACCCGCGCCTCCATGAGCGACACCATTGTCAGGTTCGAGACCGCCATCCACTCATCCTCGAGCCACCCCGCACCTCGATCCCGAGGGCTCCTCTCACGGTGCCAGCTTAGGACCGTTTGATCTGAGACCCCCCGCGCTTCTCCGTTTTGTGACGTTTCCCGCATAGGCTCCCGTATCCTCGGGGCCATGCCCACGCTGCCCGCCCCCGTGGAAGNNTCGAGCAGGGACGCGACATCGGCCGCGAGCTCGCCGAGCGGCTCGTCCTGACCCGTGACGACGAGCTGCCCCAGCTGATCGGGCTCGCCCACCAGGTCCGCCTCCGCTGGATGGGCCCGGCGGTGGAGGTCGAGTCCATCATCTCGGCCAAGACCGGCGGGTGTCCCGAGGACTGCACCTTCTGCTCCCAGTCGGCGCGCTACACCACCGACGTCACCCGCCAGCCGATGCTCCCGACCGCCCAGCTGGTCGAGCTCGCCCGCCACACCCGGGCCCTCGGGAGCACGGAGTTCTGCATCGTGGTCGCCGTGCGGGGGCCCAACCACCGCCTGCTCGAGCAGGTCTGCGAGGCCGCGCGTGCCATCCGCGCCGAGGTCGACATCGAGGTCGACGCCTCCCTCGGGCTGCTCTCCGACGGGCAGGCGGAGCAGCTCGCCGCCGCCGGCATCCACCGGTACAACCACAACCTGGAAGCGGGGCCCCGCTTCTTCCCGCGGATCTGCTCCACCCACACCTACGCCGACCGGTTAGCGACCTGTCACCGGGTGATCGCCGCCGGCTTGGAGCTGTGCAGTGGCGGCATCTTCGGGATGGGGGAGACCTGGAGTGACCGGCTCGACCTGGCCTTTGCCCTCCGGGACCTCGGCACCCGCGAGATCCCCTGCAATTTCCTCGATCCGCGGGCCGGGACCCCGCTCGGCGGCGAGACACCGCTCCGCCCCCTCGACGCCCTCCGCTGCACCGCGATGATGAGGCTGGTCAATCCCCGGGCCGTGGTCCGCTATGCGGGCGGGCGCGAGCTGGTCCTCCGCGACCTCCAGGCCTACGGCATGCTGGCCGGGGCCAATGGGCTCATCGTCGGCAACTACCTCACCACCCTGGGCAGGAGCGCGGAGCTGGACCTCGCCATGCTCGCCGACCTGGGGATGCCGGTGGCCGCCGGGCCCCTGACCGGCACCCGGGGGCTGATCGCCACCGCGCCGGCGCCCCCACCTCCGTCGCCGCATCCATAGAGGTTTGCGACCGGGTCCTACCCGGTTCGTTACCGCGCCGACGTAGCCTGTGCCGTGCCGATGGAACTGGCGGCGGAAAGGGAGGCTGGCGCTCCGATGCACCCGTCGGGCCAATCGCGGCCCGGACTGGTGGCTGCCGTCGTGCCGCCGGCCGGCAGGATGACCCGGAGTTCGAGTTGGGTGATCCCCATCGTCGCACTGGCGGTCAGCCTGATCACGGCGCCACTGGTCGCGGCAGCCGCCGTCGCCCTCCACGCCACCAGCTGGGCGGAGCTCGTCGCCCTCGGATTGGGGGGCGCGGTCCTCGCCGTCAGCCTGGTGCTGGTGCCGTTCCAGATGCGCCTCGCCCGCCTGTCCGGCCAGCGGGCCGGCCATTGGCGGCAGGAGGCGGAGCACTCCGCCGAGCGGGAGGCCGAGCTCTCCGAAGAGCGTGAGGAGCTTCTTCACGACGCCCTGGTCGCCTCGGACCGCGAGCGGCGCCAGCTCGCCGGCGATCTTCATGACGGGGTCATCCAGCTGGTCAGCGCGGTCACCCTCCGAACCGCGACCCTCTCCCGGGGCCTGCGCCGCGAGGGAGGCCAGACGCCGGAGCGGATCACTGNNGGTCTGATGGGGGCCCTCGCCGGAGACGAGATCGAGAGCGGCGGGCTGACCGGCGCTCTGAGCAAGCTGCTGGTCCCGCTCGCGGAGAGCGGGGTCCAGGTCGACATCTCGGTTGGCGAGCTGCTCTGTGACGCGCGGGTCCGGAGCCTGATCCACCGGGTCGTACAGGAGCTGGTGCGCAACGTCGCCAAGCACGCCGCGGCCCACCGGGTCGAGCTCACCATCACCGAGGATCGCGCCGAGGTGCGGCTGGCCCTGACCGACGATGGGCAGGGCTTCGACCTCGGGGCCCTGGGGGAGCGCCAGCGACGCGGTCACATGGGGCTGCTGCTGGTCGAGCAGAGGGTGCAGGATGCCGGCGGGATGCTCCAGGTGACCTCCACGCTCGGACGCGGCACCAAGGTGGTCATGAGGCTGCCGCTCGCTGGCCCGGAGGTCTCCGGTCCTCCCGCTCGCTGATCCCGGCTCGGTCTCTCCAGGGGACCAGTTTCACGCGCCCGACGGTGGGATCAGTACGCAGTACCAGCCGGTCCTCCGCTCGGGGAGAAAGCCTGGGGCTCTCTCTCCTCACTCCGTCGCCCTCAGTAGTCGTTGCCCGGTGCGGTGATCAGGCCCTCGCGGATAGCGATCGACACCGCCTCCAGCTTGGAGTGGGCCCCGAGCTTGCTGATGATGCTCTGGATGTGGTTGCGGAGCGTGTGAATGCTGATGAAGAGGCGCTTGCTGATCTCCTCGTTGCCCATCCCATCGGCGAGGAAGAGCAGCACGGCGGTTTCGCGCGGTGTGAGCGGCTCGGTCAGGCTCGAGCCGTTGGGGTTGCCGCTCATCAGCCGGTTGAGCATGGCCGGTGAGACGGGTGTGGCACCCTCGGCGGCTGCCCGGACCGCCGCGGAGAGCGCGTCGATGCTGTCGCCCTTGGTGACGAAGCCGGCGCAACCGGCGGCCAGGGCCTCGTTGAGGACGCTCGGGTCCATCGCCGCGGTGACCAGGACGACCTTGGCCCCGGGCCGGAGCGCGCGCAACTCGGCGGCCGCGTGGGTGCCCTGGCCGTCGGGGAGGCGCTGGTCGAGCAGGATGACGTCCACCTCGACCTTCTCCAGCTCGCGCCGCGCGTCGGCCAGGTTGTCGACGGTCCCCACCACTTCCATGTCCGGCTCTTCGGTGAGGGCCGCGGCGACCGCTTGGGTGAACATGCGGTGGTCATCGATGATGAACACCCGAATCGTTCGGGACGGCGCACCCGGCACGGGGAATCTCCTTCGAAGGCTCGAGGCCCCACGTCTCTCGCTCGCCATTGTTCGAGGATCGCCCGATGGGGGGGGTGCTTTTCGTCGGACTGTCACGATCGCGTGTCCGTGTCGGTGGGCCGTTGCATCTCCGTGACCCGCGATCGGTGCCTTCGGCGGGGCAGGGGCTAGTGCAGGCATACCAGGGAAACTGCGGTCGTCCGCGTCTGGGCAGGCCCCGCCGGCGGGGCCACGATGGTGCCGAATCTTCCTGCCACCCGAGGATCGGAACGTGATCACCACCGTCGGTCTCCAAACCCAGAGAGCCGGCTTCATGGCGCGGCTGTGGATGAGCTGCTGCGGTGATCTCGCCGCCTACGGGGATGGCCTGATCCGGGACTTCCGCGCCCTCACCGCGGACCTGGTGGCAGCCTGGCTGCTGGTCGCCGTGCTGGTGTCACAGCTCGCTGACGCGGCCTCGACGATGCTTGCGCTTGCCAATAATTGGCCGGAGGGCAACCCGCTCAGCGCCACCGTGATCGCTCGTTGGGGGGTGCCCGGACTGCTCACCGAGAAGGTCGTGATCGCCACCGTCGTCGCCGTCAACATGGCCAGGCTGCGTGGTCGCACCGGCAGGGCCCTCGGGTTTCTCGCCGTACTGATCGGCTTCGGGGCGGTGGCATGGAACCTTCATGTCGTCGGGTAGGGACACGAGCGACGCGATCGGTGCCCCACCCGCGCTGAGGCCCGCCTCCCGGGGCTCGCCCCCAACCACCCCGGACCCGGTCGTCGCCGAGGCCGCGCTCCTTGCGCTCGCCGGCGGCGACCTCGAGGACCTTCACCATCAGATCATCGAGATGCTGGCCGCACGGACCGGCGCCGACGTCGTCGCCCTGGTGGCGGTGAGACCCGCGGATCGCGAGATCTCGGTGCTCGCCCACCACGGGCTGCGCCACTCCCCCGATGGCTTGATCGGCACCGCCGCCGACCTGACGCTGGTCGGTGCCGAGCACGCCGCTCTCATTCCGAGCATGAGCAAGGGGTCGGGCGCCATCGGGGCGCTCCTCCACCTCAACGGCCAGCGGACGGCTGTCGCCGCCGGGCTCGGGCGCCAGGGGATCACCCAGGTGCTTCTGGCAGCACGGGAGCGCGGCACCTTCACGACCGCAACCCCGGCGACGCTCGCCGGTGTCGCCCGCGTCCTCGCCTCGGTCGAGCGGAACCAGCGGCTCGCCGATCAGACCGACCGTCGGCTGCGCCAGCAGACCGCCGTCGCCACACTCGGCCGCGGCGCGCTGGGTGGCGGCGAGGAGCTGGGAGAGCTGGCCCGCGCCGCCTGCGACGCGGCCGCCGCCAACCTCGACGCGGACATCGTCGCCGTGCTGGAGCGGGGCCCGAACGGGCTCGTCCCCAGCGCCGGGGTCGGCTGCCCGCCGGAGTCCCTCGCCCGCGAGCTGGCGTTCGCGGCACCCCTCGCCGCGCGGGCGCTGCGGAGGGGGGAGCCGCTCGTCGTCCCCGATGTGAGGACCTGTCCGGACGTCGGGTCCAACCCACCCGCAGCCGGCAGCGTGCTGATCGTGCCCATCTGGGCCGGCACCCGGATGGCGGGGGTGCAGATCGTCGTCTCGCGCCGTCCGGTCTCCTACTCGGACGACGACGTCGCCTTTGTCCGCGGCCTGGCCAACGTGCTGGCGCTCGCCAGCGAGCGCGCCCGGGTGCAGGCTCAGCTGCGTCTCTCCGTCGACGAGCTGCGCAAGAGCGCCGAGGATCGCAGCCGGCTGCTGGCCCACATCGTCCAGGCTCAGGAGGAGGAGCGTCAGCGCATCGCCGACGACATCCACGACGACTCGGTGCAGGTCATGACCGCGGTCGCATTGCGTCTCGCCACCCTTCGCCGCCGGCTCCCCACTGGCGATCTGGATCCGCTGCTGCTCAGCCTCGAGCACGACGTCCGCCAGTCGATCAACCGCCTGCGCCGCCTCATGTTCGTACTGCGGCCGCCGGCTCTCGAAGCCCACGGCATCGCCGCCGCCCTTCAGGCGTTTCTCGCCCAGATCGCGGAGGACGCCGGGCTCGAGTACTCGCTCGATGACCGGCTGCAGATGGAGCCCGAACCCGAAGCCCGCACGGTCGTTTACCGGATCGCCCAGGAGGCCGTCTCCAACGTCTGCAAGCACGCTCGCGCGAACCGCATCGACGTGGTGCTCAGCGAGTACGACGGAGGTGTCCTGGTGGAGATCAAGGACGACGGCGCCGGCTTCGACGCGACGAGGTCGCGTCAGGCTCCTCCCGGCCATCTCGGCCTGCTGGTGATGCAGGAGAGGGCGGAGCAGAGCGGCGGGTGGTGCACGGTGGAGAGCGAGCCCGGACATGGGACCACCGTCCGCTACTGCGTGGGCAGCCGCCGCCTGAGCGCGGAGGACCGTCCCGCCGACCCACAGGGTGACGGCTGCGGAGCGGCGCTGGCTGCCTCGGTGGTGTCATGAGCGTCAGGGTCTTGATCGCCGACGACGACCCCTCCATGCGCGGCGCTCTCGGGGACATGCTGAGCAGCGAGCCCGGCTACCTGGTCGTCGGGCTCGCCGCCGATCCGGAGAGCGCCATCGAGCTGGCCGGCACCCACCGGCCGGACGTCGCCATCCTCGACGTCAAGATGCCCGGTGGCGGTGGCATGCGCGCGGCCGAGGGCATTCGCACCGCGTCCCCCGCCACCCGCATCGTGGCCCTCTCTGCCTGGGACGACCGGGAGACGATGACACGGATGCGACGGGCCGGAGCGTGCGGCTACCTGGTGAAGGGTGGCGCCCCCGACGACCTCATCGAGCTGATCGAGCGCATCCGCGCGTGAGCCCCTGCTGCGGCGTCCGCGGTCGCCGGCGTCGTTCGCCTCAGCCTGCGGCGTTGACGATCGCGGGGTCCAGCCCCTCCCACTTCTGCAGGTAGGCGCGGCGATCCAGGCGCAGCTGGTCCACCACCCGCTGGTACTCGTCGAGCCGCCCCTGGCGCTCGTACAGGCGGCGGGGCTGCAGGATCTCCAGGTCGTCGACGTTGGGCAGCGACGAGGCCACCTCATAGCCGAAGTCGGGGTCCGGCTCCCAGTCGACCCTGCCCTCCGCGATCGCCTTCACGATGGCGCTCGAGTGAAGGATGGTCACCTTCTTGCTCCGGGGATCGGTGTCGGCACCGCCCACGCGGCCGGTGTTGAGCAGGAAGACCTCGAAGGCGCAGCTGCTCAGGAGCTCCAGGAAGCGGTTGCCCTGCTGCTCGTGGCGGAGCGGGAAGAACGGGTTGGTCCCGGGGACCCGGAGGAACTTGCCCTCCTCGTCCTTTCCACCGGCGCTCGTGCCCTTGGTCTCGCCCAGCATGAAGTACGCGGCTGCCTGGGCGGCGCTCAGCCGGGCGACCCCGGGGATGATGCTCTCGTTGCGGTTGAGGATCAGGAGCTGGTCGACGCCGGGGAGATCCCGCGCGTCGCGGTGCCAGCCGAGCGCCTCCATCCGGAAGACGGCGCGACCGTTCTGCGTGTAGGCGGTGTCGAAGAAGTCGACCTCACCGCCGGCGTTCTGGGAGACGTTCTCCAGGTAGGCCTCGGGCTTGCAGACGGCGCCATAGATGCTCGGCTCGAAGGCCGGGTCGAGGCTGAAGGTCTTGGCGAAGCAGCCGTTCTCGGTGGCGACCACCCGGCCGCCGGGGTAGAGGGCGACGAAGTCGTCCTGCACCGGCTTGGAGTCGTTCTGGCGGGTGAAGGTGGTGGTCGTCTTCCCGGTTCCGGAGAGGCCGACGATGAGCATGCCCTGCTCGCCCCGGGGCGTCGGGATCACCTTGCAGCCCGCATGCAGTCCCAGNNCGATGATCCGGTCGTCCGGGTAACCGGGCGCGGCGAGGTTGGGTGTGTAGATGACCGTGAGGCGGGGCTCGAAATCAGGGCCGGCTTCCTCGGCGTCGAAGTACAGCCAGCGCTGCATGCCGGCGATGTTGGCGTGGGCCGCTTCGATGTACAACCGGGCGCGGACGCGGTCGTCGGGGTCGTTGCCGATGTACCCGTCGATGACCAGCATCTCCTGGTCGCGGATGTACGCATCCTGGGCCGCCGCGAGGCGGGCCCCCTCCGCTCGCGTGATGGTCTTGCCGCTGTGCCGCTCCGGGGTGTCGGTGACCACGAAGGTGCTCGCCGCGCTGCGCGCCGTGACCTTGGTCTGGACGTTGTAATTGTCGAAGGCGGTGAGGCGTGCATTGGGCATCCGGGAGGTCAGCTCACGCAGCTCCTCCGGGGTCGGGTTCCAGCGCACGGCGCGGGCCTCCGGTAGCCCGCCACGGGGGGGGTCGAGGGTCATGACCTGGCCTCCTCTTGGCTCCGAACCGATCAGGACCACCACGGCTCGGCGGGCTGTTCCGGTCGGGGCGGTCAGAGATGGTGACCGGCAACTGTATCAGGCCGATCCGGGGGTGCCGTGGGGTTGCCGGAACAGGCGGTCAGGCGTCGCTGTCGCGGGTGCCGGATCAGGCGGTCAGGGACCTGTGTCGCGGCTGCGCCAGCAGCTCCTCGAACTGCTCGGCGGGGACCGGCCGGCTGAAGATGTAACCCTGGAGAAGGTCGCAGCCCTGGCGGCGGAGAAAGGCCAGCTGGGCCGGGGTCTCGACGCCCTCGGCGGTGACCTTCATGCCGAGCTGGTGGGCGAGGGCGATGGTCGCCGAGACCAGGGGGGCCTCGTCCGTCTCACGCTTGATGCCGCTCAGGAATGAGCGATCGATCTTGAGCCGGTCGGCCGGGAAGGTGGCCAGCTTGCTGAGGCTGGAGTAGCCGGTGCCGAAGTCGTCGATGGCGATGCTGATCCCGGCCCGGCGGAGCTGGTGGAGCTCCTCGAGAGCCTCGACCGGCTGTGCCGCCGCGGTGGACTCGGTGATCTCGACCTCGAGCCGGTCCGGGGGCAGGCCGCTCTCGAAGAGCACGGCCTCGATCCGGTCCACCAGGTCGGACCGTCCCAGCTCCCGGCCCGACACGTTGACGGCCATGAAAAAATCGGGATGGCCGGCCCTGCACCAGGTTGCCGCCTGGGCGCAGGCGGTCCGCAGCACCCAGGTGTCGATGACACTGATCGCCCCGATCTCCTCGGCGAGCGGGATGAAGCTGTCGGGCGGTACCAGGCCGCGGGTCGGATGCTGCCAGCGCACCAGCGCCTCGGAGCCGACGATGGCTCCGCTCTGCATGGAGACGAGCGGCTGGTAGAAGACGCGCAGCTCGCCGCGCTCCACCGCGTGGCGCAGGTCCTGGTCCAGGTTCAGCCGATCCGTCACCGACGCGAGCATGAGTGGGGAGAAGAGCTCGACACGTCCCCGGCCCGCGTCCTTGGCCGCCTCCATCGCCAGCTTGGCGTCTCGGAGCATCTCGGCGGCCCCGGGTCCCGAGTCGGTCGACACCGCCACGCCGATGCTGAGCCCGACCGTCAGCGAGCCGCCCCGGAACTCGAGGGGGACGGCGAAAGCGTCGTGGAGCCGCTCCGCCACGTCCGCGGCACGGTTCACGTCGCCCACGTCCTCGAGGAGCACCGCGAACTCGTCGGCGCTCAGCCGGGCGACGGTGTCGCCGGGACGGAGGGTGAGCGCGAGCCGCGCTGCGATCGCCTGGAGCACGGCGTCGCCGACCGTGTAGCCGACGCTGTCGTTGACCGTCGTGAAGTGGTCCACATCGACGAAGAGGGCGGCGGTGACGGCGCTCCGCCGATGTGACTGGGCGAGTGCATGCGCGAGGCGTTCGGTGAAGAGTGCTCGGTTGGCTCGCCCTGTCAGCGGGTCACGCAACGCTCCCTCGCGCAACTCCTTCTGAAGGCGGTTGCGCTCGGTCACGTCAGTGATGATCGAGAGGATCGCGGGACGGCCCTGGAAGTCCTGCGGCCCGGTGGTGACCTCCACGTCGATGACCCGGCCGTCGCGCAGACGGTGGCGGGCGCGCATCGTCGTATTCCGGAGGCGGGCGTTCCTGAGGTCGATGGCCCACTGGGCGGCGTCGCGCCGGACTGTCGCAACCGTCATCTCCGCGAACTCCTCGCGAGAGTATCCGTAGTGGGCGCAGGCGGCGTCGTTGACGGCGAGGAAACGCCCCGTCTCGCTGTCTATCACCCACATCGGCACGGGGTTCTCGTAGAAGAGCCGGCGGAACAGGGCTTCGCTGGTTTCGAGGACGCCCTTGCGCTGCTGGTCGATCCGGAGCATCTCCCCGAGCATGTGCAGCCGCAGGGCGGCTGATCCGACCTGGGCGCCGAGGTGCTCGAGCGCAGCGGCCTGGACCGCGCTGAAGGCGCGGGGCCGGATCGAGGTCACCGTGACGGATCCGATGTTCATGCCGGAGGAATGCAGGGGAACGGTGATCACCGAGGGGGCGCCGGGACGCCTCCCCGCCTTGTGGACAGTGCTCTCATGCGTCGCGAGCCCGGCGGAGATCTCGAGCGTGCTGACGGCGGCGACCGGCCACGGGTGGCCACCTCGCGCGCCGGCCCGGTGGACCTTGCCTCTCAGCGTGGTGACCTCGACCACCGCCTCGTCCGCCCCGCTCAGGGTGCGCGCCGCCTCCGCCGCCAGCTGGACGACCGTCGCCAGCTCGGCGTTGAGATTGAAAGCCTCCTGCTCGAACTCAGCCGGCGCGTGGGCCGCGCGGTCCGCGCCACTCAGCCGCAGAGCCCGGTTGGAGGCGGTCACCATGATGGAGTTCAGCGCGCCAAAGAGGTCGAGCACCACACTCTGGGGAGTGGCCGCGTCGGCGGCCGGATGCCCCGGTGGCACCGGCGCCGTGGGCGCGGCTCGCCGCCGGACAGCGGGTCCAGTGACGGGGGCTCGTCGGGAAGCGCCGGGCTGCATGGGTACCATCCACGCTAGTCGGCCCCCATCCCGTCTCGTCGGACGGTGAGTCACGATCTCGTCACCGACGCGACACCGGCCTGGCACGCGACCTCTGATCCAGTGTCGCTGCCCCCCAACCGCGGTGATGCAGACGTATCAGAGGCAGTCATATCTGTCTCGGACAGAATTGATACCATGGCGTCGTGCCCGCCGCTTCGATCGACGCCGCCCCCTCGACCGACCTCGATGCGCTCGCCGGAAGGCTGGCGCTGGCTGCCGGCCGGCTGCGCCGCCGCCTCAACCGGCAGGTGCGCGCCGGCATGGACTCGGATCCGCTCCCCGAAGCGCAGCTGGAGATCCTTCGCCTGGTCAACCGGCGTCCGGGGATTCGCATCCACGATGTGGCCGCCGAGCTGGGGCTGGCCTCGAACACGGTGAGCACCCTCGTCCACAGCCTCACCGGCGCCGGGTTCGTGGACCGGATTGCGGACGCCGGCGACGGGCGGGTCGCCCGGCTCCGTCTCCGCCCGGTGGCGGAGGTCCGCCTCCAGCGCTGGCGCGATCGGCGTGGCGAGATCCTGGCCGCCCGGCTCTCGGAGCTGAGCACCGGGGACCGCCGTTTGCTCGCCCGTGCCCTGCCGGTCCTGGAGCGGATCGTCGACTCCCTCGACGAGGAGACGGCGGGAGGGGCGCCCGCGCTGGCGGCACCGTCCGAGGAGTCCCATGACGGCTGAGACGGCCCTTCCGGCGGGAGCGCCACCGGATGAGAGGCAGCTGCCCGTCGCCTGCACGGACCTGCGCGTCAGCTTCGGCACCGTGCAGGCGGTCGACGGGGTCTCGTTCAGCATCGCTCCCGGCGAGGTCTTCGGCCTGCTCGGCCCCAACGGAGCCGGCAAGACGACCACCATCCGGGTGCTGACCACCCTGATCCGCGCCGACTCCGGCGCGGTCAGTGTCTTCGGGCACGACACCCGCACCGCGGCGATGCTGGTCCGGCACCTGATCGGATATCTGCCCCAGCAGCTCTCCGCCGACTTCCAGCTCACCGGGTACGAGAATGTCTGGCTCTTTGCCCGCCTCTTCGACCTCCCTCGCGGGCAGCGGGACCAGCGGGTTCGCGAGGTGCTCGCGGCCATGGGCCTCGACGACGTGCGCGATCGCCTGGTCAGCACCTATTCCGGGGGCATGGTCCGCCGCCTCGAGCTGGCCCAGGCACTGGTCAACCGGCCGGCGCTGCTCGTCCTCGACGAGCCGACCATCGGGCTCGACCCGCTCGCACGCGGGGACGTCTGGGAGAGGGTCAGGGAGCTCCGCGAGGAGACCGGCATGACCGTGCTGCTCACCACGCACTACATGGAGGAGGCGGACACGCTCTGTGAGCGCATCGCCCTGATGCATCACGGTCGCATCCGCTCCGAGGGCACTCCCGCCGAGCTGAAGGCGCGGCTCGGGCCGGGGGCGACGCTCGACGACGTCTTCCGCCACGACGTCGGCACCGCCATCGAGGACGAGGAGATGACAGGAGGAGGCCGCGATGTCCGCCGTACGCGTCGCACCGCCCAGCGCCTCGGCTGACCGGTGGTCTCCGGCCACGCTGATGCCACCCTGGTGGCGTCTCTACCCGAGCCGCATCCTCACCTTCTGGCTGGTCGAGCTGCGCAAGATCCGGCATGACCGGACCGAGCTGTACACCCGGGCCGTCCAGCCGGTGCTCTGGCTGCTGATCTTCGGGGAGACGTTCAGCCGCATCCGGGCGATCCCCACCCCGCCCGGGATCAGCTATCTCGCCTATCTCTCGCCCGGGATCATGGCCCAGTCCGCGCTCTTCATCGCCATCTTCTTCGGCATCCAGATCATCTGGGAGCGCGACTCCGGGATCCTCACCAAGCTGATGGCCACTCCGACCCCGCGCCTCGCCCTGATCAGCGGCAAGGCGTTCGCGGCGGGGGTGCGCTCCGTCTCCCAGGTGGTCGTGATCCTCGTCCTCTCGGCGATCCTGCAGATCCATTTCGACTGGAATCCCCTCCACCTGCTCGGGGTCGCCGCCGCGGTGGTGCTCGGTGCCGCCTTCTTCTCCTGCCTCTCGATGACCATCGCCGGGATCGTGCTCCACCGTGAACGGCTGATGGGTGTCGGCCAGGCGATCACCATGCCGCTCTTCTTCGCCTCCAACGCGCTCTACCCGGTGAAGGTGATGCCGGGCTGGCTGCAGGGCCTGAGCGCCGCGAACCCGATGAGCTACGAGGTGGACGCGCTGCGCGGCATGCTGCTCGGCACGCCGAGCGCCCTGCTCCTCGACTTCGGGGTCCTCGCCATCGCGGTGGTGGCCGGCGTGGCCGCGGCGGCCGCACTCCTCCCCCGCCTCGCCCGCTGAGCCCGGCGCCAGCCGGCCGGGCCGGGGTCCACCCCTGACGCCTCGGGTGTAACCTGCGCCCATGACGCAGACCGCCTCCGCGCCCACCACCGACGATGCCGCCCGCCGGGACGACTCCTGGATCTACTTCGACGGAGAATACCGCCGCTACCGCGACGCCAGGATCGGTCTCTTGACCCAGGGTCTCAACTACGGTACGGGCGTCTTCGAGGGCATCCGGGCCTACTGGAGCGAGGAGAGGGGTCAGCTGTACGGTCTCTGGTTCCCGGAGCATTACCGGCGTTTCCACCAGAACGCCCGCGTGCTGCAGATGCGCGTCCCCCACAGCGTCGAGGAGCTGTGCGCCATCACCCACGAGCTCCTCCGCCGCAACGGCAGCCGGGAGACGACCTACATCCGCCCGCTCATCTTCAAGTCGGCCGAGACCATCGGCTTCCGCCTCCACGACATGCCCGACAGCTTCGCCATCGCCACCGCGCCGATGGGGGACTACGTGCCCACCGGCGGGATGCGCTGCATGGTCTCGTCGTGGCGGCGCATCGACGAGAGCATGGCCCCGCCGCGGACCAAGTGCACCGGCATCTACATCAACAGCGCGCTTGCCAAGTCCGAGGCACTCCAGGCCGGCTTCGACGAGGCGATCATGCTCACCGGCGCGGGGCACGTCTGCGAGGGCAGTGGGGAGAACATCTTCCTGATCCGCGGTGGGGTCATCTCGACTCCCGCGCCGGCCGACAACATCCTGGAGGGGATCACCCGACAGGGGCTCATTCACCTCTTCCGCGAGGAGATGGGACTGGACGTGGTTGAGCGTTCCATCGGCCGGAGCGAGCTGTACATCGCCGATGAGGTCTTCATGTGCGGGACCGGCGCGCAGGTGGCCCCGGTGGTCGAGATCGACCGCCGGACCGTCGGCGATGGCGAGCCCGGGCCGCTCACCCTGCGGGTCCAGGGCCTCTTCCACGACATCGTGACGGGTGCAAACCCCAAGTACGCGGAGTGGCTGCGCCCGATCTGGTGACGCTCCCGGGAGGCGCGTCGCGCGCCTCAGCCCGCGGTGGCCATCTCGCGGACGATCCGTGCCCCGGCTCGCCGGAGCAGCCGCCGGGGCACCCGGCGCGGATCCTCGCCCGGCCCGGCCAGGTCCGCCAGCGAGATGGTGCGGCGGAATCCCCCGGGGTCGGAGCGCACCTCGCCCGCCACCGCGATGCAGGCGACGCCCAGCCGGGCTGAGCGGCGCGCCACCTCCAGCGGAGCCTTGCCGGAGGCGGTCTGGCGGTCCAGGCGTCCCTCCCCGGTGAGGACGAGATCCGACTCCGAGATGGCCGTGTCGAGCCCGATCGCGTCGGCGACCAGTGACGCTCCGGGCAGCAGGGCCGCGCCCGCGACGGCCAGCCCGTAGCCGCTCCCGCCCGCCGCCCCCGCACCGGCCTGGTCGCGGAGGGCGACCGGGACGCCCGCGTCGCGCTCCAGCACCTCTGCGAGCCGCCGCAGCCCGGCCGCCAGCCGGTCGACGTCCGCCTCCGTCGCCCCCTTCTGGGGCCCGAAGACGTGGGCTGCGCCGAGCCTGCCGAGCAGCGGGCTGTCCACGTCACTGACGACCTCGAGCCGGCAGAGGCGGAGACGCGGGTCCAGGTCGGAGAGGTCGGCGGATTCCAGCGCGGGGAGGGCTCCCCCGCCGAGGCCGAGGGGGCGGCCACGCCCGTCGAGGAGCTTCACCCCGAGGGCCGTGAGCAGCCCGGCGCCGCCGTCGGTGCAGGCCGAGCCGCCGATGCCCACCAGGATGCGGCGGGCGCCCCCGCCCAGGGCGCAAGCGATCAGCTCGCCGGCACCCCGGGAGGTGGCGCGCAGGGGGTGGGGGTGACCTCGGAGGCGCCGCAGGCCGGATGTCTCCGCCAGCTCGACGACCGCCGTGGTCGTGGAGATCCATCCCAGGCGGGCCACCAGCCGGCCACCCAGGGGGCCGCAGACCCGGTGCCGCTCGATGCGAGCGAAGGGCGACACCGCGAGGAGGACGTCCAGGGTGCCGTCGC
>PLAX01000175.1 GCA_003135255.1 Candidatus Dormiibacterota bacterium
ACGAGTTCCAGGTGGTGCTGCCGGTGCTGGCCGACCAGACCTTCCACGGCGGTCCCACCGCGTACGGCTTCATGCTCGCCTCGATGGGCGTCGGCGCCGTCGCCGGCGGGCTGGTGACCGCTGCCCGCGGCCACACCGGGCTCCGGCCGGTGACGCTGGCGGCCTCGGCCTTCGCGGTCGTGCTCCTCTTCGCCGCCGGCGCCCCAAGCCTGCTCCTCGAATACCTGGCGCTGGCCGCCGTCGGGTGGGCCAGCGTCTCGTTCATCGCCCGGGGGAACTCGACCCTGCAGCTGGGCGCGGCCCCCTCCATGCGCGGGCGGGTCATGGCCCTCTGGGCCATCGCCTTCCAGGGCACCACTCCTGTCGGCGGCCCGCTGATCGGGCTGATCGTGGCCGGGGAGGGGGCTCGGGCCGGGCTGCTCGCCGGCGCCATCAGCTGCGTGGCCGCGGCCGGCCTGGCGATGGTCTTCATGAACCGCCTCAGGCCATCGCGGGCTGCTCCGGACGCGGAGGAGACGGCCGGCCTCGAGGAGGTGGAGACGGAAACCGATCTCGGGGTAGTCGACCTCACCTAGCGCGGGGAGCCTGCCGGTCACACCCTCGAGGCACCTCGATTTGGGGTGGGTGGCGCGGCTCACCAGCGGGCGCGCGCGACCAACCCTCCGGGGAGGCTGCGCACGTGCCCCTCCAGTTCGAGCTCTCCCAGCAGCACGGCCAGTTCGGCCGGGTCGAGGCTGAGGGCCTGCGCAACCAGCTCGCGATGGACGGGCTCGGCTTCGATGAGAGTGAGCAGGCGTGACGCATGGCTGCCACCGCCCACCACCAGGCGCGGATCAGGATCTCGTGGCAGCGCTCCCTTGCGGCGGCGATTCGACACCGGTGGCGTGACGCACTCAGGGAAGAGGTCGGACAGATCGCTCACATCCAGGTACGGGCGCGCCCCATCCCGCAACAGCCGGTTCGAGCCCTGATGGGCGGGCCCGAGGATGGACCCGGGGACGGCGAGCACCTCGCGACCCAGGTCCGCAGCCCACCGGGCGGTGCTCAGTGCTCCGCTCTTCTCCCCCGCCTCCACCACCACCACTGCCCGGGAGAGCGCGGCGATGATCCGGTTGCGATGTGGGAAATGCCAAGCGCGCGGAGCGTCCCACGCGGTGTACTCCGACACCACTGCGCCCCTTACGGACACTTCTGTCCTTAAGCGGCTGTGAGATCGTGGGTAGTCCACCGCCAAGCCGCAGCCGAGCACGGCCACGGTCTGCCCTCCGGCCCCCAGGCAGCCGCGGTGGGCGGCGCCGTCCACCCCGGTGGCAAAGCCGCTCACCACGGTCACGCCACGCCGGCCGAGGTCCGCGCCGATCCGCCGTGCCGCCTCCAGCCCGGCGACGGTGGCCTGCCGGGAACCCACCACGGCCACACCCGGCAGTGCCGGCAGTTCCCCCTCGACCCAGAGGGATCGGACGCCGGAAGGCCCGCCGAGCTGGTCAAGATCGGCCAAACCCGGCGGCCAGCGCTCGTCGCCGGCTTCCAGGCCGCGCCGGGTCACTCCGACTGACCCCGGAGCTGGAACGCCTCCAGCACCGCCCGCCGGCCGACGGTCTCCTCCCCCGCAAGGTCGGCTATGGTCCGGCTCACGCGAAGCACGCGGTGGTACCCGCGGGCCGAGAGCCGCCACCGCTCCCCCGCCGTGGTGAGGAGATCGCGGGCCCGGGCGTCCAGCCGACAGACCGCGACCAGCTGCTCCCCGTCGAGCAGGGCGTTGGCGGCGACCCCGGTGCCATCAGCCCGTTGCGCCTGGCGAGCGCGGGCCCCGGCCACCCGCTCACGGACCGTTGCGGTGGACTCCTCGGCGCGCGAGCCGAACAGCGCCTCTCCGTCCAGGCGAGGCACGTCGACCATCATGTCGATGCGATCGCGCATCGGTCCGGAGAGACGGGCCTGGTAGCGGATCACCGCATCTTCGGGGCAGAGGCAGGCCGGACCTTCGCGCTGACCGAGCCTGCCGCAGGGGCAGGGGTTGGCGGCGGCGACCAGGACGAAGTCGGCCGGGAAGGTGACGGTGCCGCGCACCCGGGTGACGCCGACGCGCCGCTCCTCCAGAGGTTGGCGCAGCGCCTCCAGGTGGGCGCGAGAGAACTCACACACCTCGTCCAGGAAGAGCACTCCCCGATGGGAAAGACTGACCTCCCCGGGTTGGGCGAGCCCGGTCCCTCCTCCGACCAGCCCGGCGCGGGAGACGGAGTGATGGGGGGCCCGGAAGGGTGGCCGCAGGCTGGTCGGCGGTCGGTCGCCGAGACGGCCGAGCAGCGAGTAGAGCGCCGCCACCTCCAGCGCTTCGTCCCAGGCGAGATCCGGGAGCAGCCCCGCCATGGCCCGGGCCAGCATGGTCTTCCCGGCACCGGGCGGCCCGAGCATCAGGAGGTTGTGCCGACCCGCGGCGGCGATCTCCAGGGCGCGCTTGGCGAGATGCTGTCCGTGGATCGCCGAGAGATTCACCCCGTCTCGAGGCGTTCCCTGCCCCATCTGCGGGGGCGCCGCCGGTTCGAGCCGTAGACGTCCCTCGAGGTGAGCCACCGCCACGCCGAGGCTCTCCACCCCGACCACGCNNATGCAGGCGACGCCATCCAGGGGCAGCTCCCTCTCCGTGCGGAGCAGCGCCAGCGCGATGGCGAGATCAAATCCGCTCCCCTCCTTGGGGACCTCGGCGGGTGCCAGGTTGACCGTGACCCGCCGCTGCGGGAAGTCGAAGCCGGCATTGCGGACGGCGGCACGGACCCTCTCGCGCGCCTCCTGGATCGCCCGGTCGGTCAGCCCGACGATGGTGAAGGCCGGAAGACCGTTTGCCACGTCCACCTCGACCGTCACCGGGACCCCGGAGAGCCCCTGCACAGCACAGCTGATGGCGGTCGCAACCATACAAGCCAGTATGATAAGCGATAGGGCAGCGCGCCGCCGTGCCTGACCGCCGCGGATGCTCGCCGAACCCGCTCAGGCGGCCGGCTCCATGACGCAGACCCAGCTCTCCGACACGCTCTCGACGCTGCCGTTGCTCGAGTCGTTGGGCAGTGCGGTGGCCGTCACTGAACCCGAGCCGTCGGAGTTCACCTGGGCGGTGAAGGTGGCAGTCTTGGTGTTGTTGGTGGACCAGCTGAGGGTGGCCCCGAGGCTCACGCTCTCCGCCACCGTGGTGGACGGATAGCTCCCCGGGCCGCTGTAGGGGTTGATCACGAGGTCGAAACCGAGATCCTGGCCGTTGACGGTGACCTCGGCGTCGCCCGGGTCGGGCGCCTGCAGCGCCGCGCCGGCCGAGCCCGCCGCCTCTCCTCCGTACTCCGCCCAATCGGCGCAGCTCAGTGCGTTTGCCCCCTGATCGGAGTCGATGAAGCCACCACTGGCACTGGCCGCCCCGCTGATCGTGTAGCAGACGTAGAGGGTGAGCCCGCTCGGAACCGTGGCCGGAGCCGCGATCGTGCACCCGCCCGGACCGGTGGTCGGACGGGGGCCACTCGGCGAGGGCGAGCTGCCAGGACCAGTCGACGCGCCGAGCGCCGGCGACGACGCGACGCCGGTCCGCGCCGGTGAGGGGGTCGCGGTTCGCGTGGAGTGCGCCGTGGTGGCGGGTGATCCGTGGCATGCGGCGACCATGCATGCCAGCACCGCGACCGCTGCGACGAAAGGACGTCGGCTCGTCATCCGCGCGCGATCATACGGGCAGGCGTTCCGGCAGGTGGGAGACGGCCCCCCACTCAGCCTCCGACAGCGTCCCGGATGTGCTCACAGCTCAGCAGGCGGAGCTCACGGTCCAATCGCACCGCCACCACATCTATCCGGCACGGCTGGTCTCCGCGACCGGAGGCCTGCCGGTAGGCATCCAGGAGGAGACGCAGCTTCGCCCGCTTGCGCCAGTTCACCGCCTCCTGGGGAAGCCCGTAGCCAACACCACGCCGCGCCTTGACCTCGACGGCGACCAGCACGCCCGCCTCCTCGCAGACGATGTCGAGCTGGCCGAGCCGGCAGCGCCAATCCCGGGCGACCACCCGCATACCGCTCGCCCGGAGATGGGCGACCGCAGCCTCCTCCCCGGCGACGCCCACCCGCTGCGGAGTGGCAACGGGGGCAGGACCCGGAGGGTCAGACGTTCCCCGGCTCCGTCTCCTCGGCCGCGGCCTCGACCTCGCTAATCGAAGCCGTCTCCACCTCGTCCACGTCCTCGGGCAGGACGTCCTCCGCGGTCGCGCCCGCGGCCTGGGCGCGGCGCACGGCTTCGGCCTCACCTCCGATCGGCTGGCGGCGCTCCCGGATCCGAGCCCGCTTGCCCACCTTCTCGCGCAGGTAGTACAGCTTTGCCCGGCGCACGTCACCGTGGCGGAGCACTTCGATCCGGTCGATGCGCGGCGAATGGAGCATGAAGGTCCGCTCCACCCCCACCCCGTGCGAGGCGATCCGGCGGACGGTGAAGCTGGCGCCGATCCCGGTCTTGCGCGAGAGGGCGATCACGACCCCCTCGAAGACCTGGATGCGCTCGCGGGTACCCTCGACGACCTTGACGTGCACCCGCACGGTGTCCCCGCTGCGTAGCACAGGGACCTCGGCCTTCTCCTGCTCCCGCTCGAGGAGCTCGACGACGTTCACTTCGTACCTCCAGAAATCGCGCCCGACGACCCTAGCAGGTCGGGCCTCCGGCGCCGAGTTGCCTCCCGGCTCTGGCCGCGGCGCCACTCGGCGATCGCGGCGTGATTACCCCC
Organism: Candidatus Dormiibacterota bacterium; assembly: GCA_003135255.1. Lineage (GTDB taxonomy): Bacteria > Chloroflexota > Dormibacteria > Aeolococcales > Aeolococcaceae > Changshengia. Next base: position 4,746 of record PLAX01000175.1, read on the forward strand.
CCGCAGCACCTCCGGCACCACCTCGCCCTCGAAGTCGGCAGGACGAGTGTAGAGCGGAGCCTCGAGGCCACCCCCGGCGGCCTCGGAGAAGGTCTCGTCGGCCAGCGAGTCGGCCGATCCGACCACGCCCGGGACGAGACGTGCGACCGAGTCGATGACCGCCATGGCGGCGATCTCGCCGCCGCTCAGGACGTAGTCCCCGACCGAGAGCTCCTCGCCGATCTCGGCGCGGGCGCGCTCGTCGACGCCCTGGTAGCGACCGCAGACCAGGAGCAGGGCGCTCTCCGCGGCCAGCTCCCGGACCACTCCCTGGTCCAATCGCCTGCCCTGCGGCGAGAGCAGGATCGACCGCACCCCCGGCACCTCGCTCCGGATCCGGCGCAGCGCGCGGACGAGCGGCTCGGGCTTCAGCACCATGCCGGGCCCGCCGCCGAAGGCGATGTCGTCGACCTGCCGATGGCGGCCGGTCGTGAAGTCGCGGAGGTCGTGGACACGAAGCTCGATATCGCCACGTTCGAGGGCGCGCCCGACCACGCCGACCCCCAGTGGGCCGGGGAAGACTTCGGGGAAGATGGTCAGCACCTCGAACCGCATGTCTTGTGACGGGTCGGCCCGCTCAGGCCTCCTCCTCCTCCCACGGGGTGAGCACGATCCGGCCTCCGGCCAGGTCCACCTCGCGGACGAAGGCGGACACCATCGGAAATCGCCTCTCGCCCGCCTCGCTCTCCACCACCAGCACGTCGTGAGCGGGGCCGGCCTCCACATCGGCGACCACGCCGACGGCGTTCCCCTCGGCATCCATGGCGGCGAGCCCCACGAGCTGCCAGACGAACCACTCTCCCGGAGGCAGGTGCCGTGCCCGCTCCGGCTCCACGCAGAGGTAGGCACCGCGCAGGAGGCCGGCCGCCTCCGGGGTGTCGACCCCGTCGAAGGCGAGGAGCAGGTCGCCGTCGCCCATGCCCCGGGCCGAGCGCACGGTCAGCTCGCGCCGGGTGTCCTCGACCGTGACCCGCACCCCACGCCGGAAGCGGCGGGCGTCGCCACCCAGGCTCTCGGCCCGCACCTCGCCCAGCAGCCCGTGGGCGCGGCGGACATGCGCGGCGCGGAGCAGGTCCGGACGCCCGTCCGGCAGACCGGGGGTGGATCGAGGGGT